>JBDLQY010000144.1:0-12097 GCA_039800325.1 Pseudomonadota bacterium
GGCGGTCGACTATTTTGGCTGGTCTGAGCTCACGGCCAACCACATTTCGCTGCGCGTCAAGAGTCAGCCGTCTGAGTTTCTGATCAATCCTTACGGCCTGTTGTACTCTGAAATGACGGCCTCTAATCTGGTGCGTATCGACGCCAGCGGCAACGTGCTGACCCCCACCGACTATCCCATCAATCCGGCCGGCTTCAACATTCACGCGGCCATCCACGAGGCCAGAGCCGACGCACATTGCGTCCTGCATGTGCATACCGTGGCGGGTATGGCGGTGTCCTGTCTGTCAGAGGGATTGCTGCCGCTGACTCTGGAGGGCACTGATTTTTATGACCGTATCGGCTATCACGACTTTGAAGGGCCCAGTCTGGCGGTCGATGAGCGAACCCGGCTGGGTGCTGCGCTGGGTTCGCGCAATATTGCGCTGGTGCTGCGCAATCATGGCCTGGTCACCATTGGCGAAACGGTTGACTCAGCCTTTTTGCGCATGTATCGGCTGCTGTTGGCCTGCGAGGTGCAACTGCGCGTGCTGATGACCGGGCAATCGTTTAACCGGATTTCAGACAAGACGCTTGAACACTCGGCTCAGCGCCACGACTGGTTCTTCCGTATCGGACCGGGTGGCCGTCAAATAGGCCACGGAGAACTCGACTTCAGCGCCGTCATGCGTCTGATGGCGAAAATTGATCCCACCTACCAGACCTGAAGCCTTCGAGGCGCGCCATCCTCGTTTCAGGCTCGCATCAGCGATTTACGCGGCCCTCCGGTTTATGGCCGCGTAAGCATCTCAAGCTGCCATCAGGGTCTCAAGCTGCCATCAGCGTCTCAGACTGCCATCAGGGTCTCAGGCTGCCTTCAGATGACTGGCCTCGATCTTCTGCTTGATGTGGCCGCCCGCACTGATCTCCGGGTACTTGGGCTGCTCGCCAGCGCCCAGGCATGTGGGTACGCAGGCAATGCGCTGGTCGTAGTTGGGGTGCACGAACATACCGATTGACAGACGCCGGCTGGCGGCTGAACCCAGCGGTGGGTTTACCACCCGGTGCAGCGTCGATGTCCAGCGGTCATTGGTCCAGCGCGCCATCATGTCGCCCAGATTGACCACGAATTCGCCCGGCTTGGGTTGTACAGCAGCCCATTGTCCATCGGGCAGTGCGACCTCAAGACCCCCCTGTGCGTCAGTGGCTGCCAGAAGCGTCATTGCACCGTAGTCGGTATGTGCACCAGTGCGAAGCTGACCCGGTTGCGGCGGCTCATTTAGGACTGGATAGTGATGACAGGACAGAATGCTGAAGTGCCGCTTGAGCACGCCATCAAAATACTCGGGCGGTAAGCGCAGCGCCGCGCCAAACAAACGCATCATGTCTTCCGCCAGGCGTTCATAAGCGCGGTAGAGAGCGATCAGGGTGTTATCAAGTCCGGCGGGCTGCGTCGGAAGGGTGTTGGGCGCATAGCTGGTCGCTGCCTCAGGCAGAAACGCATAGTGCTCGCGATGATCATCAACCGGCCCCAAAAACAGCGATTCGCGCAGGTCGGGCGGTGTCTGCTGGCCCAGCGTATGCGCAAGTCCACGGGTGGCGAACCCGTGATAACCACGCTGGCGCGACGGTCCGATGGGATGCCATTGATTCTTGACTGTGTCGTCGAGGTCGAAGAAGGCGAATAACTGCTGCTTGGCGCGTTCGAACAGGTCTTGCGGAAACCCATGCCCCGAAATAATTAGAAAACCGATGCGCTCGCAGGTTTCGGCCACCTGTTGTGCGATTCGCTCAGAGGCCTGGGCGTCACCTGCCAGAAAGGGGGCAATATCGATGGTGGGGACAACAGCTTCAGTCATTGGAATCTTCCTGGTTCTATGAGGTTCAGGTCGTACCCGAGCGGGGGGCTTTGAGAACGGTTTAGCTGGCCACTCAGTCGGAGGTTGGGCGGGCGCCTAGCGTGTACCGGCGGCGCTCAGCTCTGCATCGATGATGCGATCATAGGGCGGGTCTGAGGCAATCAGGGCCCCCGAGATCAAGGCCGCCTTCAGACGCACAAATGCGGCTGCAGGCAGCTCGGGTGATCGCGCCCACACGTTGTGCTTGCGGTAATTGTCAATGATGCGCACAAGCCCTTCACGCGGGACATCGGGTACAAATTCCGCCACGGCCTGGGCCACGCTGCTGGCACTTGCCCGAGCTAATGCGGCCTGCGCGCGGGCTATGCCTGTCACGAGGCGATGGCAGTCATCGCGGCGGCGCTGAGTGGTGCGGCGCGTGGCATAAAACGTTGAATAGCCGATGTCACCGCGATCCGAGAAACGGTGCCACACAGAACCGTGCCCCTGGCTGGTCAAGGCGTCGGCATAGGGCTCATACACCTGAACCACATCGAGTTCGCCCCGCGCAAAAGCCTTCAGGTTGCGGGCCATGGGCCGCACGCGACGACCAGCGATGCGGCGCGGGTCGAGTCCGGCCCGCTGCAGATCATCCTGAAACGTCATCCAGGGTGTAGGCACATCACCGGCAGGCCCGACTTTGAGGCCTTCGAGGTCAGCAAACCGAAAGTGGCTGCGATCGCCGCGTCCGACCAGTACGAAAGGGTCGCGCGCCACCACCTGAGCAAAGCACACCAGCGGGCAACGCGGGTCAGCGTCGTGATGCATCATCACGCGCATGGGACCGCCCCAGGACACATCGGCGTGTCCTTCGAGCAGCATCAGCGGTGTGTTGGAGGCCGCGGGCGACACCACATGCTCGATCGCCAGACCCTCAGCCTCCCAGTAGCCACCTGCCAGGGCCAGATAAAAGGGCACGTAGGGCACGGCCCGCATGTTCTCGCACAGAACCAGCCGGCGAGGCATCAGCGCTGTCCGGCGGATGATGCGCGAACGGCCAGCGCCTGTGTAGCGGCGACTTCTCCCGTGATGCGTCCCATGTTGGTGGCCATCAGAAGGCCCGACCCTGAGAGATAACCCCAGTCAGCCGGGCCCGACAGACCGCGCGCCGCACCACCTCCGGCAAACAGATTCGGGAAGGCCGATCGGTCAGGACGCAGCACCCGACCCTGGGTGTCGATTTCAAGTCCGCCCTGCGTGTGCGTCAGCGCACCCATGATCCGGGCGAAGTAATACGGCGGGCGCAGAATCGGCTTGCCGCGAAAGTCGCGCCCGAAAGCATCGGTGCGTTCGCCGCGCGTAAGGGTCTCGACCTCAGCGATGGTGTGGGCCAGGGTATCCGGCGGACAGCCGATCGCCGCAGCCATGGACGCAATGGAGTCATAGCGCTTGATCGCAGCAGCCTCGTTCGCCAACACATGACTGTGCTGCTTGTTGGCGACCTGTTCGCAGCGCTCATCCCAGATCGCCCACGCCACATGCCCAGGCTGACGGTACACGCACAGCGCCTGCTCTGAGTAGCCGGCATTTTCGTTGGAAAAGCGCAGGCCCTCTCGGTTGACATGGAAGCCGCCCTCGGTGACGTGCGGGTAGCTTAAGTGCATGCCATGCGGTTCACACACTGCGCCGAATCCCTGGAAAGAACCCATGTCGCGAATGGATGCGCCCAGCGCCTCACCCCAGCGGATGGCATCGCCCTGATTGCCCACGTGCCCCTCGTAAAAAAGCTCTGCAGCCTCGGGGATGTATTTACGAAGCATGTCGCGATTGCCGCCAAAACCGTTACAGGCCAGGATGAGGGTTTTGCAGCCGATTTCTTCGCTGGCGCCATCGGGCCTGCGCACCCGTACACCGTGAATGCGGCCGCTGTCATCGGCATATAAATCGGTTGCCAGGGCACTGGTGGCAATCGGAATGCCCTCGCGCTCGACCGCGCTCAGCAGCACCGCCAGCAGCTCAGCGCCGTAGCGCGAAGGCGAAGCATGCATATGCGGACGGCTGTGACCTGGATATTGAAAATCGAGCACGCAGCTGAGCGGAAGCGCATAGCGATCAACCAGCCACTCGACGGTTTTAGCGGCCTCATAGGCCACGACCCGTGCGATGTCGTGATCGCATTCGCCATGGGCCTTGGCGATGATGTCCTGGTAGAGCAGCTCGGGCGTGTCGTCGAGCAGGCCCGCCGCCTTTTGAAACTTGGTGCCTGCAGCCGGTATCTGGCCGCCTGAGAGCGCCGTGTTACCGGAGGGCTTGGCGTCACGCTCAAGCACCAGAACTTCTGCGCCTTTTTCATTGGCGGCCAGCGCCGCGATGGTGCCGCAGGCACCCGAACCGATAATCAACACCTCGACTTCGGTGTCGAAGGCGTGTCCGTCGTACTTCAGCACTGACATGCCAGGGCTCCCTGCTTACGGCCAAGAAACCTCAATGCTACTGCGACACCATGTTGGGCAGCCATAAGAGCATTTCAGGAAACGCGACATAGAGCCCGAGCGATAAAAAGTCGAGCAGTATGAACGGCGTGACACCCGCGAATACCTGGCCCAGTGTGACCGGTATGGGCGATGCGCTTTTCACCACAAATACATTGAGTCCTACAGGCGGCGTGAGCACCCCGATTTCAGCGAGCTTGACCGACACCACGCCCAACCAGATGGGATCGAAACCGGCTTCTTTCATGACCGGGAACATCACCGGAAGGGTCATCACCATGATGGCAATAGGTTCAATAAAGCAGCCCAGCACCAGAAACAGGGCGATGAAGCCAAATAGGTAAAAGTATTTGTCTCCGCCCAGGCCAATGAGCCAACCGGACATGGCAGTGACCAGACCCGAGTAGGTGAGAAAGCGGGCAAATAAAATGCCACCAACCACGATGATGAAAATAACTGAGGTGGTGGTTGCGGCCTCGCGGAGCACTTCAATCATCGAGGAGCGATTGATTCGCCCTTTGATCAGGGCAATCAAAAATGCGCCAAAGGCACCGACGGCGCCGGCGTAGGTGGCTGGAAAGTAGCCGCCGTAAATACCACCAATCACGATGATAAACAGGGCCAGAACCCCGTACACGCCCCGCAGCGACTGCCAACGGTCACCCCAGCTGAACTTGAGGTCGGCGCGCGGGGCTAGGTCGGGGCGCACGCGGGCAAGAATGTAAATGCCACCGCAATAAATGACCGCGGTGAGTATGCCGGGAATGATGCCTGCGATCAGCAGCTTGCCGATGGACTGCTCAGTGATGACGGCATAAATCACCATCAGAATGCTGGGAGGAATCAATGCGGCCAGCGTGCCGGCTGCAGCAATACAGCCCGCGTTCAGGCGCACGTCATAGCCAAAGCGATTCATTTCGGGCATGGCCATGCGGGTGAAAACGGCCGCATTCACAATGGTTGAGCCCGATGCCGCACCAAAGGCTGCCGACGAGAGCACCGTGGCCATGGCCAGACCGCCCCGCAGTGAGCCCAGCCAGACATAAGCCATGCGGAACAGATCGGTTGTAATGGCGGAGACCGTTGCAAAAGAGCCCATCAAGATAAACAGCGGAATGACCGCGAGCGAGAACGAATTCGTGGTGCCAAACGGTATAGCAGACAGTTGCGCAAATGCAGCGTCAGGGCCAACCGATAGATAAATACCCAGAAAACCCGCAAGCCCTAGGGCCACGCCGATATGTACGCCGATGACCAGCCAAATGATCAACAGTCCGAAGACGATGACGCCGGTTACTTCAGGAGAAAGCAAAGCCATGATGCGTATTCCGGTGGTGTGCGCTCAGCGCCCGAAAAATGAGATGAGCTGTAAGGTCAGTATCGTTACTTAGCCGTGTTGGCCAGCCAGCTCGCCGCCATGCCGAAATCGGCGGGCATCTTCGATGAGATCGATGACCAGTTGGCAAAGAAGTAGCACGGCTCCGGCCACCAGCAGACAGCGCGCCGGCAACAGCGGGAAGCGGATGGTGCCCATCGTGGCCTCACCGATCTGCCAGCTGTATTGCGCCTCGATCACGCCTTGCCAGGCCAGCAGTGCAAAGTAGGTAAACGCAACCAGGTGCGTTACAAAATCAGCCAGCGCCTTGCCGCGGGGGCTGAAAAAGTTGTAGACAATTTCAACTCGAATGTGGCCGCGCTTGGACTGTGTGTACGCCAAGGCACCAAATACGATCAGCACCATGGTGCTTTCGGTGATTTCCAGGGTGCCTGGCACCGGAAAATCAAAAAACTTTGTACCCACCACATCCGAAAAACCCAGGATGGTGGAGGTGATCATTCCCAGAGCGCCCAGCAATAAAAGGCCAAGTGCCAGTTTGTGAACGACCGCGGTGTAAGTCTTCATGGGCAGGGCCTGATCAGGCTGCAGAATGCTTTAACGGTACCCTGGCATGAACGGCAGGGCTCCGATTTGAATTCGGAACTGCAGCCGTTCTCGCCAAGGCGGGGTCAGATACGCTGCAGCAATCTCACTGACCGATCAGCTGACGCCAGCGGGCAGCAACCTTCTTGGGGGTTTCGGCATCGCCAGTCGCAGCGGCGGTTGCCTTCTCCCAATCAGCCAGGAAATCAGGCGAAGCCGCGCGCAGCTTCTTCATCTCGGCCTCGGGCATGGCAACAACCTGGCCACCGGCAGCCTTCATGGCCTCGACAGCCTTGGCTTCGGCGTCGGTGACCCAGTTCATGTAGGCCTTCTGAGTGGCCTTGCCTTCTTCCATGAAGATCTTCTGGATGTCGGCAGGCAGGCGCGCCCAGGTGCGCTTACTGATCGTGATGTTGTGGCCCGAGATTGCCATGACGGGGCCGCAATGCACTTTGGACACTTCAAACAGCTTGAAGGCCTGAATGTTGCCCGGGTTGATGAACGAATAATCGAGATTGCCCGTCTTGAGCGCCTCGTATACGCCCACCGGCGGCACGGTCACCGGGGTTGCACCGACTGCGGTAAACATCTTGGGGATGTCAGCGCCGAAGCTGCGAACTTTTTTGCCGCGCAGCTTGCTGATATCAGCACAGTCAGCGTTCTGGCCGCTCATGTAGTACTCGCCCAGCGGCTGCTGGAACAGCCACACAACACCGATCTTGTCCATTTCTTCGCGGTAGACGGGAAACTCCTCGACCACCTTCTCGAGAACTTCGATCACCTGTTTGGTGTTGGAAAACACCAGCGGCGTCTGGAAGGCGCGCCAGTAGCGCAGCTGATCGGGGTTATAGCCAGGGGCGGTGGCCGTCATGTCGATGGCACCGCGCGCGGTCAGCATGAGCAACTCAGTGCCCTTGCCAAGGCCTTCGGCGAAGGTGATGTCGATCTTCACCTGCCCATTGGTGCGCTGCTCAATACGCTTGGCGAAGTCTTTCTCAAGCTGCACGAAGGGACTGTCGGCCAGATAGTGGCCCCAGCGCAGCTGAAACTTGGGCTGCGCCGCGACGCTTCCGGCCAACATCAGGCCGACGACGCCGGCAACCGCGGGTTGCCAGACCTTTTTAAAAACTTTCATTGAAACGCTCCTCGAAGTGCTGGTGAAGAAGACCTGAAACAGATGAAGCCCGCGACTCTTGCGCGAGCGCCTGTGAATGTCAAGTAATCACCGGTCGCCAGAAAAGTCACTGGCCAGCGGTTTCTGCCCGTAAAACCTTCTGACATGCTCAACCATTACGGCTGAGGGTTGCATGTACAACTGCGCCCGGCTTGCGCCCAGACCCGTGGTCTGAGCCAGGCGAGCAAAAAAAGCGGCGTGCTGAAACAATACGCCGATGCTATCCAGGACGGGTACGTTGCCGGCGGCCTGCAGCTTGCCGCGGCGCACCAGAAACTCATTGAGTACGCCGTCGGCCGGAATGACGACATCGGCACCCATGGCAATGACGCGCTGTGCTGCGCGCTCAAACCGGGTGTCGATCTCGCGTGCCAGATCGTAGTCGGCCTCGAGCGCGAATTCGTCAATGGCCGGCTCAAGTGCGACACAGCCGGCAAAGCGGCGCTCAAGCCCATAGCCATGCATAAGGTCGCTGTAATCTTCGGATTGATCGGCACACAGGGTGACCAGACCGAAGCGGCGGCCCAGTGAGCACGCCGTGAGCGCGCAGCTTTCGCCCAGGCCCAGCACCGGTATGTTGACCAGTGACCGGGCCGCGCGCAGCGCCGGATCAAAAAAGCAGCCGATGGCCATGGCATCAAAGCCCTCGCGCTGGGCCACCAGCGCGGCATCGCAAATTTGCATCTCATTCATCTGCGCGATGTAGCGATGGCGGATGGCATCGATGGGTGCGCAGCCCTCGACGTAAGTGCCTGGCCGTAACCCATGGATGCTGACGCTGGCCTGGTCACCCATAATGCGGGCCGCGTGCTCAGTGAGGGTTTTGCGGTACAGCGGCATCACCGATAAATCGGTAAAGCTGTGGTGCCAGATCTTCACAGTGTTACTCCGTGTCCGATAAGAATTTCGAGCAGGCGCGGGCGATGTCGCGAGCATGTGATTCGGTTGCGTCGAAACGAGCGTTTTGAAGCGTCAGCAGCCGACCCCGCTTCAGCAGTTTTAGCATGAGGGGACCCTGCTCGCCCAAATGGGCCTCTTCGGGCACACAACACTCAATCACCAGGGTGGGGTGCTTGACGCGTCGCAGGGTTGCGCCAAAGTCAAAGCCGAAGTTCATCGCGTAGATATCGCGAATCGATTTGCGGCACTGGATCATTTCGATGGCGCGAGCCTGCTGGCCAGCCAGCTGCGCTTCGGTGATGCGTTTCCCTGTCATGACCGCCGGGTTCCACCAGGCATTGACCAGGCCGTTGAAGTCGGAACCCCAGTTGCGCAGCAGATGCGAACCATCGGACGCCTGCGCATACGAATTCATGTACTTGCTGACGACCGTCATGATGGCCGCATTGCGAGCCTTGCGGTTGACCACCAGGCTGTGCGTCATGCCGATGAGCACCAGCCCGGCGACGCGGTCGGGATAGTGGGCAGCCAGGGCTGCGCCGATTTTATTGCCGGTGTGAAAGCCCAGCACATGGGCTTTGGCAATACCCTGACTGTCCAGCAGATGGACCATGCTGCGCGCAAGATCTTCCATGGTGGCGCCGGACGGCAGGGGGTCAGACATGCCGAAGCCCAGCGTGTCGGGCGCCAGACAGTGAAATCGTTTGCCCATCAACGACATCAGGGGTGCATAGCTGAAGGCTGAGCGCGGTGTCTCGTGCAGCATCAGTAGCGGCGCGCCGCGTCCGTGCTCGTAGTAATGCAGCTGCCCCTCAGGAACGCTTGCGTAGCCGCGTTTCATGCCGTCCTCCGTGCGGTGTCAAGTCTCGTTTTTCAGTTAAAGCCCGTCGGGTACCTGATCGGATTCATTGAGCACCCTGTCGGTCGACTGTAACATGGCCGCTCTCATTGCAAAGAGCGCATCCATCATGGCAACACACCCCGAGCGCGAGCAAGCGGCTGAACAGGCAAAACAACTGTATGCCTGGGCTGCTCAGGCCTGCAGTCGTCCGCTGCCCGAACCTGTACGGCGGCGGGCAGCTACTATCCTGGCTGATGATATCGGCGCCATCACGGTCGGTTCACGCGAGCCCCAGGTGCTCAGAGCCCGCGAGGCTTTTGCCCGGCAGCGCACGTCGGCGATTGAGGCGACGGTATTTGCGCCTGGCGCACCGCGTTGGGACCGTGCTGCGGCAGCCTGCGCCAACGGCATGGCCATCGCCTGGGCCGAGCTTGATGAAGGCTTTAGAAACGCTGCCTGTCATGCAGGCGCTTACAGCCTGCCCGCGCTCATGGCCGAGGCCGAGGCTTGTGGTGCCAGCGTTGATCAGATTTTGCGCGCGGTGGCAGTGGCCTATGAGCTCACCACACGGTTTGCCATCGCGTTTCGCTTTCCGGGCTTTTACGTGCATCCGCATGCGGTGTACGCCTGTCTGGGCGCTGCTGCGGCGGTCTCGCTGGTGCGCGGGCATGATGCGAAGACCCTGCAGGATACGGTGACGGGTGCGGCCTCCATGAGTTTTGCAGGTCCTTTCGATACCGCTGTAGAAGGCTCGCTGGTGCGCAATGCCTGGACGGCCGCGGGCGCGTGGGTGGGCATGCGGGCCGCCGACTGGGCCGAGGCCGGAATCGCCGGCGGCATTCACACGCCCTACGATGTATTCGTCACCAACTTCCGCACGCGTTGCGATCCGAATGCGCTAAGCGCTGGCCTGGGTGAGCAGTGGTCGGTGATGAACGGTTATCACAAGATTTACGCCTGCTGCAATTATGCGCACGCGGCGGTCGAGGCCAGTCTGCAGCTGCGCGCGCAGTTGGGCTCGGCCTCGGTGGATGACATCGAAGCCATTCGCGTTGAAGCCGGGCCGGGGGGGGTGGCGCTTAATGCGCTTGATCCGCCCACCGTGCTATCGGCAAAATTTTCCATCCCGCATGCGGCCGCGGCCACGGCGGTCATGGGTACGGGCGGTGCGGCCGCCTTCACCGAGGCCGCGCTGCACGATGAGCGCGTGGCCCGTCTGCGACACCGCGTCACGCTGGCTGCCTATGAAGGGGCAGGGCCTCCTCCCAATGACAGGCCAGCGCAGGTGACCTGGAGCCTGCGTGATGGGCGAACACTTTCAGCCTTTGTAAAAAGCCCGCGTGGCGGGGCTGATCAGCCGTTTGACGAGCCCACCCTGCTGGCCAAGCTTGAAGACAATACCCGGGCGGTCTTGCCCGCGGCTCGTTCCGTGCTGGAACCCATCATCGCGGGTGATGGCCAGGCGCTTGCCCGCAGTTGGCGTGATACGGTCAGTGCCATTGCCATCGGAGCCATCGCGTCATGACGCTAGCCCTCGAACTGGTGCGTGCCTGGCGACAGGCCGCGGCCAAGCCACTGCCTGAATCCGTGCTGCGAGTGGCCAGCCTTCATTTTATTGACGCCCTGGGTGTGGGCCTGGCGGCTGCGGGTTCACCGGTGGGTGAAGCCTATCGCAAGGCCGCGCAGGTGCTCTCGTACGGCGGCCCGGCCAGCGTGCTGGCCAGCGACCGGGGTGCTGCGCCCGCTGATGCTGCTCTGATCAACGGTGGACTCATGCACAGCCTTGAGTTCGACGACACCCACACGGGCTCCATCATGCATGGCAGCTCGGCGCTGGCCCCGGCCGCACTGGCCGCCGCGCAGGCTTATGACGCCAGTGGCTCCGCCTTATTGGGCGCCTATGCGCGCGGTTGGGAGGCGCTGGTGTGCCTGGGGCTAGCCGCACCCGGCGGCTTTCATGCACAGGGCTGGCAGGCAACCTCGGTGGCGGGCGTGATGGCAGCGGCACTCATGGCCGCTGAACTGGCGGGTCTTGATGAGTCGCAGATGCTGGCCGCGGTGGGCATTTCGCTGAGCCAGGCTGGTGGCGTGATGGAGTTTCTCAGCAACGGCTCATCGGTGAAATCGCTGCATCCGGGCTGGGCCGCGCATGGGGGTGTCATGGCGGCCATGCTGGCGGCCAGTGGCATGACCGGCCCGCTGACGGCTCTGGACGGTCGCTGGGGGCTCTTCAAGCAGTTTACCGATGATGCTCAGGCCGAGTCGCGCCTGGCCGAACTGCTGAAGGGCTTTGGACATGATTGGCATGTACGCCAGGCAGCCTTCAAGTTCTATCCCTGTTGCCACTACCTGCACCCCTTCATTGAGGCGGCTGCGATTCTGTCCGATCGCGGCCTGGCCCTGAATGACATTCAGTCCATCGCCTGTGAAGTGCCCGCGGGTGCAGCGCCCGTCATCTGCGAACCCTGGTCACGTGCTCTGGCGCCCGCCAGCGGTCATGCGGCCCGCTGGAGTCTGCCGGTGGCTCTGGCTGCGCGTCTGGTTGAGGGCGAGGTGGCCTTGCGCACATTTGAGCAGACCCCCAGCGATGCGGTGCTCGCGCTGGCCCGCAAGGTCAGCTGGACACCGCTGAAAGACGCACGGTTTCCGCAGCGCTTTGAGGCTGTGGTGCGCCTTGAGCTCAGCGATGGTCGCAGCGAGCAGGTTCGTATCGATGACGTCGATGGCAATCACACACGGCCGCCGACGGCGCAGCGCGTGCTTGATAAGTTTCGGCGCAATGCCCAGCGCACACTGAGCACCGACGGCATCGCGCAGCTGGAGGCCGCCTGCATGACTTTGTCGTCGTCAAACACGCTGCAAAACCTGGGGCGGGCGCTTGCCTTGCGCGCATCCCACTGAGTCTTACGCATCCCCGTTTTTGTCCGGAGAATCTGCATGAAACAACCCTGGG
>JBDLQY010000145.1:0-7060 GCA_039800325.1 Pseudomonadota bacterium
GATCGGGAAGCCTTCCAGGAAATTGATTACCGCCGCATGTTCGGGCCTATGGCCAAGTGGGTTGCTCAGATTGACCGTGCTGAACGCATCCCCGAGTACGTCAGCCATGCGTTTCAGGTCGCGACCAGTGGCCGCAACGGCCCAGTGGTGCTGGCACTGCCCGAAGACATGCTGGTGGCGCGCGCCCATCCCGCGCAACCCGCTGCCCACACGCCGGTCCGCGCCTCGCCCTCCGCGGCACAGATCGACCGCCTGCGCCAGCTTTTAAGCCAGGCAAAACGCCCGGTATTGATGCTGGGTGGCACAGGGTGGACACAATCGGCCTGCGACGATATTCGCCGGTTCGTCGAGGTCAACGCCCTACCCGTCACCTGCGCCTTCCGCTATCAGGACTTGTTCGACAACCGTCATCCGCAGTACGCCGGCGACGTGGGTATCGGTATCAATCCCAAACTGGCCGCCCGCATCAGGGCCTCTGATCTGGTGATCGCTATCGGTCCACGCCTCGGTGAGATGACCACCTCCGGCTATACCCTGTTCGAGGTGCCTCGTCCCAAGCAGGGCCTGGTGCATGTGCACGCCGGTCTCGAAGAACTGGGCAGCGTCTATCAGGCCGATTTGATGATCGCGGCCGGCATGCCCGAAATTGCATTCAGTCTGCGAGATGTGAAAGTCGACAGCTCGGCCTGGGCGGGATCTGCGGCCCAGGCTCATGCTGACTTGCAAAGCTGGCGCGAACGGCCCCCGCTTTATCAGGGGCAGACACCGACACTTGACCTCTGGGCAGTAATGCAAACCCTGTCTCGGGTGGCACCGGAAGACACCATCATTACCAACGGCGCGGGCAACTTCGCCACCTGGGCGCACCGCTTCTGGCCCTATGCCGGTCTGCGTACCCAGCTAGCCAGCACCTCGGGCGCCATGGGCTATGGTGTGCCAGCCGCCGTCGCAGCGGGCATCTGCGCCCCAGAGCGCACTGTGGTCTGTATTGCCGGTGATGGCGACTTCCTCATGACTGGACAAGAGCTGGCCACCGCCGTACAGCACGATGCCGGCCTGGTGGTGATCGTGTTCAACAACAGCATGTACGGCACCATTCGCATGCATCAGGAGCGCGAGTACCCCGAGCGCGTGTTTGGCACACGTCTGCACAACCCTGATTTCGCGAAATACGCCGAGGCCTTCGGTGGCTTCGGCGCGAAGGTAACGCACACGGCCGAATTTGAACCCGCCTTGAACGCGGCCCTGGCCTTTGCGCGCGAGCGGCGTCGCCCGGCAGTCATTGAGCTCAGCGTAGACCCGCAGCACATCACGCCCAATCTGTCGCTGGATTCAATCCGAGAAAAGTCGTTGAACACCAAGCCCCGCTGAGGTCATGGCCTGAGGGCAGGCCTATTTTGGTAAGAATACAATTGTCCATACAATACGCACATGGGTATTGTATGGGACCCCGCCAAGGCTGCGGCCAACTTGCGCTCGCACGGCATCGACTTCGCCGAGGCGGCTACGGTCCTCACTGACGACTATGCGCTTACTCGCGAAGATCCTGACGTTTTCGGAGAGCAGCGATTCATTTCTCTTGGCATGAGCGCTATGGGTTTCTTGCTTGTCGTTGTGTACACGCATCGCCCTCCCGACTTTTTTCGAATAATCTCAGCTTGGAAAGCCAACCGCCCTCAGAGAGCCGCCTATGAAGCACACCGTCGCCGAGCCTGTCAGAAATATCGATTTCACGCATGCGGTCCGAGGCGCTCCTATTCCGACCGAACCCGGCAAAACAAAGATTTCGATTCGGTTAGATAACCGCGTACTGGATTATTTCCGCTCTGAAGTTGAAAAGGCGGGGGCTGGCAACTACCAAACGCTGATCAACGATGCCTTGGTTGCGGTTATTCAGCAGCGTTCGATGCTTGACGCCTTACGCCTTGTGGTACGCGAAGAGTTGGCCGCGGGAAAAGCGCCAACGGTCAAAAGGCCCCGCAAAAGACAAGCCGTGTCAGCGAGCGAGCGCTCCACCTAGCGTACGAACAGGCCGAGCGCTTTCCGATAAAATCGACGATTCCGTTTACGCCCGACCCGGGCGGCCACTGCAGGGAGTCTTCCGTGTTCAAGCGCTCAGTCGGCATCGATCAGATCGATCCCGAAGTCTGGAATGCCATCCACCTCGAGAACCAGCGTCAGGAAGACCACATTGAACTGATCGCCTCTGAAAACTACGCCAGTCCGGCTGTGATGGCGGCTCAGGGCAGTCAGCTCACCAACAAGTACGCAGAAGGCTACCCGGGCAAGCGCTACTACGGCGGCTGCGAAAACGTTGACATCGTCGAGCAGCTGGCTATCGACCGTCTGCGCAAGTTATACGGTGCCGATGCGGCCAATGTGCAACCGCACTCGGGTGCTCAGGCCAATCAGGCGGTGTTTCTAGCTTTTCTGAAGCCGGGGGACACCATCATGGGCATGAGCCTGGCCGAGGGCGGTCATCTCACGCACGGTATGGCGCTGAACTTGTCAGGTAAGTGGTTTAACGTGGTCTCGTACGGGCTTAACCAGCGCGAAGAGATCGACTATGAGGCCATGGAGCGCAAGGCGCGCGAAAGCCGCCCAAAGCTGATCATTGCGGGTGCCTCGGCCTACAGTCTGCGCATTGATTGGGCGCGTTTTGCCCAGGTGGCCCGCGAAATCGGCGCCATCTTCATGGTCGACATGGCGCACTACTCGGGCCTGGTCGCAGGCGGGGTCTATCCCAATCCCGTGCCCCACGCAGACATTGTCACGTCCACCACTCACAAGAGTCTTCGCGGACCACGCGGCGGTTTCATTCTCATGAAGGCTGAGCATGAAAAAGCGATCAACTCGGCGGTGTTTCCAGGCCTTCAGGGCGGCCCGCTGATGCACGTTATCGCTGCAAAAGCAGTCGCTTTTGGCGAAGCACTCAAGCCTGATTTTCGTCAGTATCAAGAGCGCGTGCTGGCCAATGCCGCAGCGCTCGCCGACGCGCTGACGCAGCGCGGCCTGCGCATCGTATCGGGGCGCACTGAGTCGCATGTGATGTTGGTCGACCTTCGCGCCAAACGTATCACGGGCAAAGAGGCCGAGCGCATTCTGGGTACGGCTCACATAACCTGCAACAAAAACGCTATTCCTAACGATCCCGAAAAAGCCATGGTCACCAGTGGCATCCGCCTCGGATCGCCGGCCATGACCACCCGTGGTTTTGGTGTTGAAGAGGCGCGGGTGGTAGGTCATCTCATCGCTGATGTGCTCGATACACCTACCGACGAGGCGGTGCTGGCACGGGTTCGTAAGGACGTCTCAGCCCTAACCGGGCGTTTCCCGGTTTACGGCTGAGCACTCGGCTTAGCCAGCCATGCGCTGTCCGTTTTGCGATCATCCTGAAACACAGGTGATCGAAACTCGTGAGTCCGACGACGGTGACGCCATCCGCCGCCGTCGTCGCTGTCTGCAATGCGACAAGCGCTTCACCACCTACGAGCGTATTGAGCTGGTCTTGCCCTCGGTGGTTAAACGCAACGGCGTGCGCGCCGAATTTGATCGCCGCAAGCTGCGTGCATCTCTGGCCCTGGCACTGCGTAAACGCCCGGTCAGTGCAGAAGCGGTTGATGCAGCGATCCATCGCATCGAAGAGCGCCTGCTATCACTGGGCTTGAGGGAAGTCGGTAGCGACCGGGTAGGCGAACTGGTCATGCGCGAGTTGAAAGCCCTCGACAAGATTGCCTACGTGCGTTTCGCTTCGGTGTATCGCAACTTTGAAGACATCGACGAGTTTGCCGATGTCATTGCCGAAGTGCGAGTACGCAAGGCCTCAAACGGCAAACCGGCCAGCGCGTCTGGTCAACGTAAAAGGCCTGGCTCCAAGAACTGAGCAAACAACCCAAGCCGATCGTTGCTGCGCCACACCGCAAAAGCCCGTCAGCCCTTGGCCTCGATATCATCAAGTGCCTCGGGCAGGTGCGAGACATCGCCCCAATTGATAATGCTGAAGGCTTGCCCATCCCAGCGGATGTGATTGAAGCTGGCATTCTTCAGATCGAAATGGCGCGGAGCCTGCAGATCGAGGCCTGCCGCAATTCGGTAGACGCAATCGAGCACGCCGCCATGCGTGGCCACCACTACAGTTTGACGCGCGTATTCCTGAACAAGCGCCGCTAAAGCCCGGTGAACACGGGCGTTAAAGACATCAAGCGACTCGCCGCCCCCTGGTAGTGCGAAATCAGGTTCACGAGCACGCCATCGCTGATAGGCCTGCGCCGCGGTCTGCTGTAAGTCATCATGCGTCTGCCCTTCAAACATACCGTAATGTCGCTCTCTCCAGAGAGGCTCAATCTGCAGGTCGAGGCCGCAGGCGTGCGCAATGGCGGCGCCAGTATCGCGCGCACGGGAAAGATCGCTGGCCAGCACTCGGTGAACGGGCTGCGCGGCGCGCGACTCGGCGAAGCGGCGCCCCGTCAGGCGCGCCTGCTCTCGTCCCGATTCATTTAAAGGAATATCGATCTGCCCTTGAAAGCGCCGAGCCTGATTCCAATCGGTAACCCCATGCCGCACCAGAATGACATCGGTGTGTTGATTCAAGCTTGTATCTCCTCGCCGCGGGCGGCATCAACCGGGACGCGAAGCCACAGGGTGACCGGCCCATCATTAACCAGACTGACTTTCATATCGGCACCAAATGAGCCCGTTTGGACAGGACTGTGCGCCTGACGGGCCAGGGCGACAAACTGGTCGTAAAGACGCTCGCCCTCCTGGGGCGGGGCCGCCTGCGAAAAACCCGGTCGATTACCCGAGCGGGTATCCGCAGCCAGGGTGAACTGTGAAACGATCAGCAGGCCTCCGCCTACATCGACAACGCTTCGGTTCATTCGACCCGACTCGTCCGAAAAACAGCGAAGCTTAAGAAGGCGCGCCAGCAGCCGCTCACAGGCCGATTCATGGTCCCCGCGCTCAGCGCAGAAAAAGACCAGAAGACCGTGGTCAATATGGGCAACGGTCTCGCCGGCAACCGTGACTGCAGCCTGACTGACTCGCTGAATCAGCGCCAGCATGAATGCCCTGCCCTAAGTTCAGACAGTCAGCGTTACGCGGGCAAAGCGGCGCTTACCCACCTGCACCACATAGGTTCCCGGCATCAGCTTAAGCGCACGGTCTTCGATGCGGGCGCCATCGACCCGCACGCCACCCTGCTCGATGTTACGCACAGCCTCGGTACCCGATGGTACGAGCCCCGCCTGTTTGAGCACGGCCGTGATAACTAGCGGCGCTTCGGAGAGCGTAATCTCAGGAATATCGTCTGGAATGGCGCCCTCTCGAAAACGCGCCTCAAAGTTGTGCAGTGCGCGCTCTGCCGCGGTCGCCGAATGGAACCGGGTAATGATTTCCTGAGCCAGCATGACCTTGACGTCCCGGGGATTGCGCCCCGCCACACACTGCGCACGCAGCGCTTCAATGTCCCGTAGCGACTTGAAAGAGAGCAGCTCAAAGTAACGCCACATAAGCTCATCTGAGATGGACATGAGCTTGCCAAACATATCGTCAGGCGATTCGCTGATACCCACGTAATTGCCCTTGGACTTGGACATCTTGTCGACGCCGTCCAGACCCTCAAGCAAGGGCATGGTCAGGATGCACTGCGGCTCCTGGCCGTACTCGCGCTGCAGCTCTCGGCCCACCAGCAGATTGAACTTCTGGTCGGTGCCGCCCAGCTCAATGTCGGATTGCAGGGCAACCGAGTCGTAGCCCTGCATCAGGGGATAAAGAAATTCATGCACCGAGATCGGCACCCCGCCACGAAAGCGCTTGTCGAAATCATCGCGCTCCATCATGCGGGCCACGGTGTAGCGCGACGCCAGCTGAATCATGCCGCGTGCCCCCAGGGGGTCAGACCATTCGGAGTTATAGCGGATCTCGGTGCGTTCGCGGTCCAGCACCAGGCTGGCCTGATTGAAATAGGTTCGCGCGTTCTCTTCAATCTGCTCTCGGGTGAGCGGCGGACGGGTTGAGTTTCGCCCCGACGGGTCACCAATCATGGCGGTGAAATCGCCGATCAAAAAAATCACCGTATGGCCCAGATCCTGTAACTGGCGCATTTTGTTGAGCACAACGGTATGGCCCAGATGCAGGTCAGGCGCGGTGGGGTCAAGCCCCAGCTTGATGCGCAGCGGCTTACCACTGACCTCGCTTCGGGCCAGCTTGGCAGCCCACTCCGACTCAACCAAAAGCTCCTGGCAGCCACGCTTGCTGACCGCCAGTGCCTCGAGCGTGCGATCGGTCAGCTGAACGTCGCCGGCACGCGCTGCCTCGCCAACCCCATGCGATTTAAGAGAATTCATGAATCTATCCTGATTTTCTGGCCGAATCCTGAAGAGGCCCCAAATCTGGAGGCCCTGGCCACCACCGCCGAAGCACGACTTTCAGGGTTTTCCGGTATAGTCGGGTCTTTCGCTCGGGCGGAGCTTTGTCGGTCAACGTTGCAGCTGACCACCGAAGCACAATTCTAGCTGAGCGGCCTCGGAGCCCGCCTCTGAGGGCACGGTGGGTGTATGAATGGCGGATCGCTTGCAAGCGCCGTACGTCAGGTAGCCCAACAGGTTTTGTTTGTAATGGGTCATCGTGCCCATCCAGGATTTACCGCTTTTAGATGTTTCAGCCAACGCCACACTACGTATTTGCATCGGCCCCTCAAGATGGCCTGAGCCTGCGCACACGCGTTGCGCTGGCCGTCGGAGTCGTGCTTGCGCTCGGAGCAGTCACTGCTTTTGGCGTGGCGCCGGCTACTCGGGTCGAGCTCCCTCCTCTTCAGACTGTTGTCGAGCCGGTTGTGTCGCAGGCCGGCGATACCGTCAAGGCAACCCTGAACGTGCCGGCCGTGTTCGAGCCCCAGCGCTTTCGCCAGATTGAGCAGATCAGTCGCGGTGAGACACTGTCAAGCCTGCTTTCACGCTTGGGGGCTACTGACCCCGAATTCATTCGTTTTGCCGTCAACGACAAAACCGCAAAGCGCCTCCTGCAATTGCGCGCAGGGCGCAGTGTATCGGCTGAAGTCGAC
>JBDLQY010000146.1:0-14017 GCA_039800325.1 Pseudomonadota bacterium
GGTCAGGCTCGGCCTGGACGCCGGCGTGATGCGCAGGCCACCCGAGCCCGAATTCTAAAAGCGGCTACGGTCGAGTTTATGCGTGCGGGTTTGGCTGGTGCACGGGGCGATCGAATCGCCCGGCGGGCGCAGTCCAGCGAGCGCATGGTCTACTACTACTTCGGCAGCAAAGAAGGACTCTTCAGGGCCGTGCTTGAGTCGGTTTATGCGGCCTTGCGCGATGCCGAATCATCCTTGCGCCTGGACCAGGCCAACCCTCTGGATGCGCTGGATGCATTTTGCCGATTTGTATGGCGCTACTACGCAGAGCATCCCGAGTTCATCGGGCTGGTCAACAACGAAAATCTTCATCAGGCTCGGCATCTGCGTAAGTCGAGTGCGCTTGAGCAGCTGGTTTCGCCAGTTGTCGGTTTGTTAAACGAATTGCTAAAACGTGGTGTCGAGGCGGGTATTTTTCGTTCGGGTATTGATCCGGTTCGGCTTTATGTGTCCATCGCTTCTTTGGGATATTTCTATCTTTCGAACCGGCATACGCTATCGGCGGTGCTGGGTCGCGATCTGGGTGCGTCCGAGCATCTCGAGGCGCACTGGCGCGACAGTGCGGACGTCATCCGGCGTTATGTGACGCTTTGAGCCGCGATCGGTACTTGGGTCGCGTCTGGGCTATAGTGGTGCCCCCGGTGAGTAACCCATGATCATCGAATCGCTGCTCGACACCGACCTCTACAAGTTCACCATGATGCAAGTGGTGCTGCACCACTTTCCGGGTGCGCAGGTCGAGTACCGCTTTAAGTGCCGTACGCCCGGCGTGCAGCTGGCCAGTCATGTGGATGAAATCCGTGCAGAGATTTCCCAGCTCTGCTCGCTGCGCTTTACCGAGGATGAGCTTGCATACCTGAGAGGTCTGCGCTTTATCAAAAGCGATTTCGTAGACTTTCTGGGCTTGTTCCAGATGAATCCGAAGTATGTGACGGTGGCTGCATCGCCCGATGGTAGCGGAGAGATCTCCATCGTCATTCGCGGTCCCTGGCTGCACACCATTCTGTTTGAGATTCCGGTGCTGGCCATCGTCAACGAGGTGTATTTCCGGCGAACCGTGGGCGAACCGCAGCATGCGCAGGGGCGGCAGCGTCTGGTTGAGAAAATTGCCCTGGTTGCGGATGATCCAAGCCTCGCGCAACTGCGTATTGCCGACTACGGAACGCGGCGCCGGTTTTCGCGTGCATGGCAGCATGAGGTCCTGACGATGTGTCGCGATCGTCTGGGCGAGCATCTGGCGGGAACCTCGAATGTTCATTTCGCCCGGACCCTGGGTCTGACGCCGCTGGGCACCATGGCGCACGAATACCTGCAAGCCTGTCAGGCCCTGGGCCCGCGTCTGCGCGACTCTCAGACTTTCGGCTTTGAGATGTGGGCTAAAGAGTACCGGGGCGACCTTGGCATTGCGCTGTCAGATACCTACGGTATGGATGCCTTTCTGCGCGACTTCGATATGTATTTCTGCAAACTGTTTGATGGCGCGCGCCATGATTCCGGTGACCCCTTCGACTGGGGTGAGCGACTGATTGCGCACTACGAACGTAACCGGGTTGATCCCCGAACAAAAACGCTGGTGTTCTCAGATGCGCTCACGTTTCCGGTGGCGATCGAGCTGTATCGGCGCTTTTATGGGCGCATCAAGGTCGCCTTCGGCGTCGGAACCAATCTCACCAACGACCTCGGCTATAAGCCACTGCAGATCGTCATCAAGATGGTGCGTTGCAATGGGCAGCCGGTGGCCAAGTTGTCAGACGCACCTGAAAAAACCATGTGCGATGACCCGGCCTACCTCCAATATCTCAGGCAAGTCTTCCAGATCTCCGCAGAGGCCCACGCATGAAGCCCGCCCTTCTTATCACCCGGCAGGTTTTTCCCGAGGTTATTGCGCGTCTTGAGCCGCACTATCGAATTGAATCGAATCAGTCCGATGACGTCTGGTCGCGCGCGGAACTGCTGGCGAGAGTGGCCGACAAAGACGCGTTATTTGTGGTCACATCAGATAAGGTTGATGCCGAATTGCTCGCTGCGGCCCCACGCCTGCGCATCGTGGCGACGGGCTCGGTCGGCTTTAATCACATTGATCTCAAGGCCTGTGCACAACGAGGGGTGGTGGTCTCGAATACGCCCGATGTGCTCAATGAGGCGACGGCTGATATGGCCTGGGCGCTGCTGATG
Organism: Pseudomonadota bacterium; assembly: GCA_039800325.1. GTDB lineage: Bacteria > Pseudomonadota > Gammaproteobacteria > Burkholderiales > Burkholderiaceae_E > SYIM01. The sequence continues at coordinate 2,215 of JBDLQY010000146.1, forward strand.
GCGGCAGCACGCCGGGTCTGCGAATCTGAGCATTGGTTGCGCGCAGGTCATTGGAAGCGTTGGGCGTTTGACCAGTTTCTCGGGGCCGATGTCTGGCGCAGCACCCTGGGTATTGTTGGCATGGGCCGCATCGGTTCGGCCATTGCGCGGCGTGCGCGCGGCTTTGAGATGAACATTCTGTACTGCAATCGCAGTCCGGCCGCCAACGAGCATGAGCTGGGTGCTTGCCGAGTATCCCTCGACGAGCTGCTGGCACAGGCCGATCATGTCATTCTGGTGCTGCCCTACAGTCCGGCCACACACCACCTGATCGGCGCGGCCCAGCTGGCTCGCATGAAACCGGGGGCTGTACTGGTCAACATTGCCCGGGGCGGAATTGTCGATGATGCTGCGCTGGCCCAGGCTTTGCGCACCGGTCCGCTGGCCGCAGCTGGGCTCGATGTGTTTGAAGGCGAGCCTGAACTCAACCCCGACCTGCTGACTCTGCCCAATGTAGCGCTCACGCCGCACATTGGCAGTGCCACCCGGACGTCGCGCGTGGCCATGGCCATGCTGGCGGCCAATAATCTGGTGGCGCATGTGCAGGGCCAGTCCCTGCTGTCTCCTGTCTCGACGGGTTAAAGCCAGTAGCACCGGATATCAGCCAACATGAATCGACTACTCTTTGAGCGTGACCATGGGCTTGGTCTGGGCAGGGCTCGAGAAGTCGCTCAGCGGCTGGCCGATGAGATGACCGATCAATATGATTTACGGTCACATTGGGAAGGCGATAGCCTTCATTTCAGCGCCTCTGGTGTCAGTGGCGTGCTGGCCGTCAGCGAAAGCAAAATTTCACTGGATGCCAAGCTGGGCTTTTTGATGGCAAGCTTCAAGCCACGCATCGAGGCGCGGCTTGCCGCCAACTTTGATCGCTATTTTTCTGCTGAATCATCCGCTGGGGAGTAAGCCTTGAATCCCACTACCGTTCAACTGGTCGGCGCCGCTCTGTTTGCCATCGCCGTACTGCACACCTTTTCCGCCAAGTTCTTTGAAAAGCTGGCGCACCGTCATCCGGCACACGCCGGCATTTTTCACCTGCTGGGTGAGGTCGAGGCTGTATTTGGCTTCTGGGCCATGGTGCTAACCCTATTTATGTTTTTTGCAGTGGGGCCTGCTCAGGCGGTCGAATATTTAGAAACCCGCAATTACACCGAACCCCTGTTCGTGTTCGTCATCATGGTGATTGCGGCGAGTAAACCCATTCTTCGCCTGGCACTCAATTGCGTGGAAGTCACAGCGCGCATATTGCCTATGCAGCGTCAGATGGCCATCTTCTTTCTGTCGCTGTCATTATTGCCACTGCTCGGATCCTTTATCACCGAGCCTGCGGCTATGACGCTGGCGGCTTTGTTGCTGCGCGATCGTTTTTACAACGCGGGTATCTCCAATCGGCTGATGTATGCCACGATCGGCGTGCTGTTCGTCAATGTGTCGATTGGCGGCACGCTCACGCCCTACGCGGCGCCCCCAGTTCTGATGGTTGCAGCCAAGTGGGGCTGGGACCTTCCCTTCATGGTCATGAACCTGGGCTGGCGTTCGGCCCTTGCAGTCATCATCAACGCCCTGATCGTGACGATGATGTTCCGCAGCGAAATTTCGCGCGTGCCCCTTATTGACGGTAAGAATCAGGCCGATCCAATTCCGCTTGCGCTTACGCTGGTGCATGTGCTGTTTCTGGTGGGTGTGGTGGTCGCTGCCCACCATGCGGTCGTCTTCATGGGGCTGTTCCTGTTCTTCCTGGGTGTGGCCAGTGCCTACAGCCGCTATCAGGACAGACTGATTCTGCGCGAGGGCCTGATGGTGGCCTTCTTCCTGGCAGGACTGGTGGTGCTGGGCGGACAGCAGCAATGGTGGCTGCAGCCTGCGCTGCAGGCCATGAGCCCGACGGCGGTTTACTACGGGGCCACAGCACTGACAGCCATCACCGACAACGCCGCGCTGACCTACCTGGGCTCTCTGGTCGAGGGGCTGTCTGATGAGTTCAAGCTCTCGCTCGTGGCCGGAGCCGTAACCGGCGGCGGTCTTACCGTCATTGCCAATGCGCCAAACCCCGCGGGCTACTCGATCCTCAAGGGACGTTTTCAGGATGAAGAAGTCAGCGCCCTGGGATTGCTCGTTGCAGCGCTGCCGCCCACCGTGGTGGCCATTCTGATGTTCAGGCTGTTCTGATTAAAGCGTGCTAGCCAGAACTAGGCTCTCTGGCCGGGGAGCCTGGCTCGCCGGCCAGATGCCCCCGGGGCTTTAAACCACACGCCCTTGCCGGCGAGACGCTCTCGGGGCTTTAAACCAGACGCCCTCGCCAGCGAGACGCCCCCGCCGGTCGCACACACTCAGGGCTTGAAGCTGGCTTCCATCTCGCGCCGAAATTTTACGGCGTGATCTTTGGCGTCGATGCTCACATCTGACCAGCGCACAGGCTGACCGGCCTTGACGGCCTGCTTGAGCTTCACACCGTGCGCGAGACCCAGCGGTAAGCCACCAATCGTCAGTGAATCGCGGGCCGGCATCAGGCGTCCGTAGACCGTGAAACCGCCCTCTCCGTCCAGGGTCTCGCCGCGCTTGAGATCGCGCTTGGCGGTGGCTACCACGTCACCGTGCCAGGCCTGGGCTGAGCCTGTGGGCTCACGTCGCAGTCCGACAGAGGCCACGCTAATGCCCAGTTCGAGTCCGATCAGGTGGTAGGGTTTGTACATGGCCGAATACTCGCCACTGACATCGGTGACGAGCCCGTATTCGCGGAAACACCGGCGCACGTAGTCCGATCCGCCGGCGAAGGTCACATAAACCCCCCAGCGCAGATCGCGAAACACCGGACGGCCGTCGCGTTCAAGGCTGGAAATGACCTCAACCTGTCCGCGGTGTGTCAGCTGACCACCGTCACGCATCGGCTTGAGAACCCGTGCCAGATCATCGACGCCGCAGGGCGGAAAATTCAAACCGCCAGCGGCAGGCTTGAGGCCCGTTGCGTTGGCGACCGCAGCCATTTCAATGGCTGATTTCGTGCCATCCAGAAATGAGTTGAACATCTGCGCGTTCATACCGCCCAGTTGGGCGTCTGCGGCACTGATGCCGTAATGATCCCAAACGGTGGCTGGCGTTGAGGCATGGTACGCGGGTAGGTATTTGGTGCCCTTTCCGGCGGCCACCACCTCCAGCCCAGCCGTGCGAGCCCAGTCGACCATTTCACAGATCAGCGCGGGTTGATCACCGTAGGCTAGCGAATACACGATGCCCGCTTCGCGAGCACGCCTGGCCAATAGAGGTCCGGCGAGTGCATCGGCTTCAACATTGACCATGACGATGTGCTTGCCGTGATCGCAGCAGGCCAGCACGTGAGCGATGCCAGCGGCCGGATGACCGCAAGCATCGATGACGATGTCGATATCGGCACTGCTGATGAGCGCCATGGCGTCATCCGTGATGCAGGTACTGCCTTTGCGAGCAGCCTCGGCAAAGCTTTTGGCTTTGAGTTTGGCGGCGGGCCAGCCAACATTGCGCAGAGCGGCTGCTGCGCGTTGGGGCGATAGATCAGCCACGCCGACCAGGTGGATGCCCGGCGTGCGTTGGGCTTGTGACAAATACATTGAGCCGAATTTGCCGGCGCCAATAAGGCCCACCCGCAGGGGCCGTAATTCGGCCGCGCGTGCCTGGAGCATGCTGTATAGGTTCAAGGAAACTCCTCGTCCGGTGTGGTCGTCGTGATCAGTCAGGCTGCGCGCTGCGCAACGGGCCAGGGTAGTCCGCGCACGTCTTTGCGCAGCAGACAATCGTCGCCCAGTACCTGCACCGGCGTGAAGTCACGATGCGCAATCCAGTCCGGTCGTTTGAACTGCGTAATGTGATTGCTGACCGCGCATAGGCTCAGATAAACGATGACCCGATCCCAGGGGCTCATATTGGGCGGCGAGCCGTGCACCAGGCAGCCGTGGAACATCATCATTGAGCCCGGTGGCCCTTTGGGCGAGACGATGCCACCGCGCTCGACCAGTTCTTTGACCTTGGCGTTATCCAGGGTCCATAGCGGGTAGCTGGTGGTGGTGAGGTCATGTCCGGCTTCGACTACGCCTTCACGGTGCGAGCCTGGAATGAACCACAACGGACCATTGAATTCGGTGACCTCGTCCAGAAAGATGGCGACGTTCATCGCGCGCGGCTGCGGCATACCGTCATCGCGCTGCCAGGTACCGTAGTCTTGATGCCATTGCCAGACGTCACCATCGAAGGCCTGTTTGCCATTGATCTTGAACTGATGCATGTAAACCGCTTCGCCGAAATACTGCTGCACCGGGTCGACCATGCGCGGATGCCGTCCGAGTTTGGCGAACACGTCGCTATAGGTGTGTGCCGCAAAACTGGTGCGAGGCGTGACACCGTCTTTCTCACGGATGATCTCTGGGCGGAATTCGTCGTAGATACGCGGTACTTCGTCTTTCAGAACTTTCATTTCCTCGGGCGTGAACAGGCCCGGAAAAAACAGGTAGCCATCGCGTTCAAACTGCTCGAGCTGGGCGGGACTGAGTTTCATGTACGTCTCCGTGCGGGGTGTTTATGAGAAATTCGACCGAACGCTCGCAGTGACTGCGCGACAGGCGTTCGGCGGTTTCAGCGTCTCCGGCAACAATGGCCTTGAGAATGCCTTCGTGTTCGCGCCACACACCCTCAAATGAGACGGGCTGGCGCAGAAATGCATGCATGGCGCGGCGAATATGCAGCCAGTGGGGTCTGACCGTTTCGGTCAGAATCGGATTGCCGCTGGCTTCGTAAATGAACTCATGAAAGCGCAAGTCAACGTCAACCAGCGCTGCGATATCGCCATTAGCGGCAGCGCGCTGTCCGGCCGCCATCAGCGACCGACCGCCACGCGCCAGGTCAGCCCGCGGTTTGGCGGCGGCACTGGCTGCCGCCAGCCCATCCAGGGCTGCCCGAACCCGGTAGCGATCAACCAAGTGTTCGCCCTGCAGCGGTGCGATCCGAATGCCTCGCCGCGTCTCGGTGTCTTGGATGAGACCTTGTCCGCGCAGCAGCATCAGTGCCTGAAGAACAGGCTGCCGCGATACGCCCAGCCGATCGGCCAGCTGCTCTTGGGTAAGGCGCTCGCCGGGCGCGAGATCACCGGACACAATCGCGTCCAGCAGAGCCTGGTGCACGCGTTCGGTCAGATCGGGCGTTGGCGTGACTTGTCTAAGCATGGATATCCAGGGATTCAAGGGCAGCGTTCGTCGGGCTGGCAAACCATCTAAGCTTTCTGGCAGCCTCGCACTGAACTCTGTATACAGAATTCTATCAGGAAATTGACGCCAGGGCGTCAAGCGCGTCTGTGACACTCGGGGCGATACCCCTGGCGCCCAGTTCGTCAGCAAAACCTGAACGCTGCAACAGCGACAGTGGCTGTTCGTTGGCACCTGCAAGCACCAGCTGGCAGCCACGCTTACTTAAAAATCGATGCAGATTTTGCAGCGAATCTATGCCGGTGGTGTCGATATTAATGAGCTGATGCAGATCAAGAATCAGAACGCGCGGGCAGGGACGCTGCGGATCAAGAAGGGGCTCTATACGGTTAACAGCGCCAAAAAACAGCGATCCAAATAATCGCCAGACCTCGACCTCGGTGGGAATGGGTGCGCCGGCTACAGTCTCAACGCGCTGCAGGCGGGTGACCGACGCAATTCGGTAGATAAAGAACAGGCTGGCCAGCACCAGACCGACCTCGACCGCGACGGTAATATCGAAAATCACCGTGAGCAGAAAGGTGCCCACCATGATGACGCGGTACTGAGGGCTGAAGTGGCGCAGTTGTGCAAAGGCGCGCCATTCGCCCATATTCCAGGCTACAAACAAAAGAATGCCGGCCAGTGCGGCCAGTGGAATGTCGTAGGCGAGGGGCGCGGCTAGCAGGACGATGACCAGCAGGGTGAGGGCGTGGATCATGCCCGACACCGGCGAGCGGGCGCCCGTTCTGACGTTGGTGACCGTACGGGCAATGGTGCCGGTGGCCGCGATGCCACCAAAAAACGGCGTGACGAAATTTGCGATGCCTTGCGCCATCAACTCCTGGTTGGGGTCGTGGCGATCGTCGATCATGCCGTCGGCCACCCGTGCGCATAGCAGGGACTCGATGGCACCCAGCAAGGCGATGGCCAGAGTGGGGGCGACTAAATTCTGGACTGTCTGCCAGTCAAAATCGGGCATAGCCAGGCTGGGCAAGGACTGAGGAATACCACCAAAGCGACTGCCAATGGTTTCGACCGGTAACTCAAGCAGTTTGACCAGCAGCGTGCAGATGATGAGTGCTCCGATCGTTCCGGGCGCCCGGGCAAGCCATCGTCGCCATCCCGGTTTAACCTGCGGGTACGACCTAGGCCATGCCAGCACAATGCCCAGTGTCAGTAGTCCTACCGCCAGCGCGCTGAGATTGATGGTGTGCAGATGACTGCCTAACGCGTTTAGCTGAGACAGCGAATTGGCGGGCATGCGCTCGATGTGCAAACCCAGAAAGTCTTTGACCTGCTGCAGCGCGATGACCACTGCAATACCGTTGGTGAAGCCAACGATGATGGGCACCGGTACAAAGCGAATGAGGTTACCTAGCCGCAGGGCGCCCATCACAAAAAGCAGCACCCCGGCCATGATGGTGGCAATCAGCAGATTGGCAACACCATAGCGCTCTGCGATCGCATAGAGCAGGGCCACGAAAGCGCCGGCAGGTCCACCGATTTGTACGCGCGAACCCCCCAGGGCTGAAATCAGAAAGCCCGCAATGATGGCTGTGATGATGCCCTGCTCGGGCTTGACCCCGGATGCAATGCCGAAGGCCATGGCCAGCGGCAGAGCAACCACGCCTACGGTAATACCCGACGACAGGTCAGCCTGGAAATCGGCCGCGCGATACCTACGCAGATCGGTGAACAGGCGAGGGCGGAAGCTGAAGGCCGGACGCTTCATGCCACGCACCGGTCTTGCGCACCCGCGCAGTGCCCTAGCGCACCCGCATTCCAGGCGCAGCGCCGTCGTCGGCGTCGAGCAGAAAAATACCCGACCCTTTCTCGGGATCGTCCCATGACGCCGACAATACCATGCCCTCTGAAAGACCGAACTTCATCTTGCGGGGGGCCAGATTGGCGACCAGCACCGTCATTCGTCCCTTGAGCTGTTCGGGATCATAGGCAGAGCGAATACCCGAGAAAACCGTACGCAGGCGACCCTCGCCGACATCGAGCGAAAGCTTAAGCAGTTTTTCAGACCCTTCAACCCAGCTGGCTTCAACGATTCGGGCCATGCGCAAATCGAGTTTGCCGAAGTCATCGATGCTGATCAGGGCTGATGAAGCGCCCGATGCCGGCGCGCTTGAGACTGCGCTCCCCGCTGCTGCCGGGCCAATGGAGGATTTGGATGCAGCGTTGGCGCCCGCAGGCAAGGGCTTGGCTGCTGAGGCAGCGCCCCGATCAGCAGCGGCCTTGCCCGATGAGACAGCCTGCTTATCCGCGGTGGGCTTGGCCTCAGCAGGGGGCTCGAACAAGGCATCGAGCAGCTTGGCATCGACCCGGGTGAGCAGATGTTCGTAGCGGGCAACGCGGGCCGGCGGGCAGGCGAGGTCAGCCCAGGTGAGTGGCTGGCAATTCATGAAGGCTTCGGCGCGCAATGCGAGCGCGGGCAGCATGGGTTTTAGCCAGATGGTCAGCGTGTGGAAGCCCGCCATGCATACGGAGAGCACCTCGTGGAGATGCGTTCGCTGTGATTCGTCGCGAGCCAGCTCCCACGGTTTTTCGGTATCGAAATACTGGTTGATGCGATCGGCGAACTCCATAGCGATGCGAATCGCACGACCATAGTCCCGACCCTCGAGGCACTGCGCGATGTCGTCGCTGCGCGCGGCCGCGCCCAGCGAAGTCCATGCCTGCAAGGACTGCACCGGCAACAGCGCGCCGTCAAAATACCGCGCAAGAAAATTGGCGCAGCGGCTGGCGATGTTGACGTACTTACCGACCAGGTCGCTGTTGACACGGGCAACGAAGTCCTCAGGGTTGAAATCGATGTCCTCGACGTGGGGATTGAGTTTTGCGGCGATGTAGTAACGCAGCCACTCGGGGTTCAGGCCGATTTGCAGATAGCGCAGAGGCGAGATACCCGTGCCGCGTGACTTGCTCATCTTCTCGCCGCTGACAGTGATGAACCCGTGCACGAACACGTTGTCAGGCACCTTACGGCCAGAGAAGTGCAGGGTTGCCGGCCAGAACAGGGTGTGAAAATAAATAATGTCTTTGCCAATGAAGTGATACTGCTCAACAGCCGGGTCGCCCACAAAGGCCTCGAAGTCCTGTGCGGTCTGACGGCTTGCCTGCCCCTTGTCAAAATGATTTTTGAGGCTTGCGAGATAGCCGATGGGGGCGTCCAGCCAAACGTAAAAATATTTTCCGGGGTGATCAGGAATCGGGATGCCGAAATACGGCGCATCGCGCGATATATCCCAGTCGCCCAGGCCTTTATCGCTATCCAGCCATTCCCGGGCTTTATTCGCCACCTCGGGCTGAAGGCGTCCAGACTGCGTCCATTCGCGTAAAAATTTGACGCAGCGGGGGTCGGACAGTTTGAAGAAAAAATGCTCTGAGCGTTTTAGGACCGGTGTTGCACCCGACAGCGTTGAATAGGGGTTTCTCAGCTCAGTGGGCGCGTATACCGCACCGCACGCTTCACAGGCGTCGCCGTACTGATCGCGGGCCCCGCACTTCGGACACTCGCCCTTGATATATCGGTCGGGCAGAAACATACCCTTGACCGGGTCAAAGAACTGTTCGATCTCGCGTGCTGTGATCAGGTCCTGCGTCTTCAGGGCGCGGTAAATCTCCTGCGACAGCTGCGTGTTCTCAGCGGAGTGCGTGGAATGCCAGTTGTCAAAGCTGACATGAAAGCCCTGCAGATACGGCGGGCGCTCGGCCGCGATGCGGGCCACCAAGGCCTCGGGCGAGATACCCTCCGATTCGGCCTTGAGCATGATGGGCGCACCGTGGGCATCGTCGGCACACACAAAGTGCACCTCATGTCCGCACATGCGCTGGAAACGCACCCAGATATCGGCCTGAATGTATTCCATGATGTGGCCGATGTGAAACGAACCGTTGGCGTAGGGAAGGGCGGTGGTGACGAACAGGCGTCGTTTCATGTCAGGCGGGGAGGGCAGCTAAAACCGCGATTCTAGCGGGGGAAGGGCGAGTGATCGTTTAGACTGCGCAACGCAACCCATTCCACATCAGAGACATCATCATGAGTCTGAGCGTCGACGTCATCCAGACGGCCCTTCGTGGGGTCATCGACCCCAACACCGGAAAAGATCTGGTCACCACCAAATCAGCCCGCAATGTTCGGGTAGACGGCACTGATGTCAGTGTCGATGTTGAGCTGGGGTACCCGGCACTGAGTCAGATCGACGATATTCGACGGGCGGTCATCGCCGCTATTCGGGCTGTACCTGGCGTGGGTAATGTATCGGCCAACGTTTATCAGAAAATTGTTGCTCATGCCGTGCAACGCGGTGTCAAGGTAATGCCCAACGTGCGCAATATCATCGCGGTTGCCTCGGGCAAAGGCGGCGTTGGCAAGAGCACAACGGCGGCCAATCTTGCATTGGCGCTGGCCGCTGAAGGCGCCAGCGTTGGCATGCTGGATGCCGACATCTACGGCCCTTCGCAACCCACCATGCTGGGCGCCAGCGGCAAGCCCGAGTCACGTGATGGCAAGACCCTGGAGCCCACCATTTCGCATGGCATACAGATCTCATCGATCGGATTCCTGATTGAACCCGACACACCCATGGTGTGGCGTGGTCCTATGGTGACGCAGGCGCTCGAGCAGCTGTTGCGCGATACCAATTGGACCGATCTTGATTACCTGGTGGTTGATATGCCGCCGGGTACCGGCGATATCCACCTGACGCTGTCACAAAAAATACCGGTGACGGGTGCGGTCATCGTCACCACGCCTCAGGACATTGCCCTGCTCGATGCGCGCAAAGGCCTGAAGATGTTCGAGAAGGTGGGCATTCCCATTTTGGGAATCATCGAGAACATGGCCATGCATACCTGCAGCAAGTGCGGCCACTCCGAGCACATCTTCGGCCAGGGTGGTGGTGAGCGTATGGCCAAAGACTATGGCATTGAGTATCTGGGTGGCCTGCCGCTTGATATTCGCATTCGAGAGCAGGCTGATTCAGGCCGACCCACCGTGGTGGCCGATCCGCAGGGCCCGCTGGCCGATACCTACCGGCGTATCGCACGTCGGGTGGCAGTGAAGATCGCCGATCAGGCCCGTGACATGAGTCTGAAGTTTCCGTCAATCGTGGTGCAGAACACCTGATTGCTTGCTGGCTGACCCGGACTGATCCGGGTCGACGGTCGCTTATGCTTGCGTTATATTTGGACGGATATAACGATGGCCGACCGCCTTGGAACAACCCATAGCCTTCGAACGACTCATAGCGATCGCATCCGCCCCGCTTCGATCAAAGGGCAGACGTCTTATTTTGCTTGCGGGATGCGCGCTGCTACCTGGCGCGCTGCTGCCTGGTCTGTCGCTGGCGTCCTCGCAGCCTGTGCGTGTGTACGCGGCGGTCAGCCTCAAGGGGCCGCTTGACCGTGCCCTGTCTTTATGGCGCGAGCGAGGCGGCGCGCCGGTCGTCACCAACTACGCAGGCACGCCAGCCCTGGTTCGGCAGATCGATCAGGGAGCTCCCGCTGACCTGCTCATCAGTGCCGATGCCGATTGGATGGACTGGCTAGGCACGCGCGGCGCCTTGCAGGTGGGGTCGCGGCGAGATTTGTTCGCCAACCGCCTTGTGCTGATTGCGCCGTCGGCTGGGCGGGCTGCTACGCCACCTGCGGGAAAAGCTTTGGCGGCCTCGCCCGGATACCCGCTGCTTGCGCGCGGCAGCGAACCGCCGCATCTGCCCGAGGGTGCGCGTCTGGCGCTTGCCGATGTGCGCAGCGTGCCCGCGGGGCGCTATGCCAGGGCTGCGCTCGATACGCTGGGGTGGTCGGAGCGACTTCTGCCGCGCGCTGCCATGACCGAAAATGTGCGTGCCGCGCTCCTGCTGGTTGCTCGCGGCGAAGCCGCGCTGGGCATCGTGTATGCCTCCGATGCGCTGCAGGAGCCGCGGGTTCAGGTGTTGGGCGAGTTCGAGAGGGATACACATCCGCCAATTCGATTTCCGGCGGCCGTGCTGCGCGCTTCACGCCATCCACAGGCCCAGGCATTGCTGGCCTTTCTGGCCAGTGAAGAGGCCGGGTCCTACTTTGCAGCCTTCGGATTTTCAAGGCCTGGATCATGACCCTGCCACCGGAGGCCGGTACCGCCCTATGGCTTACGCTGAAGGTTGCCGCTGTTGCGACGCTGCTGGCCCTGCCACCGGCCGTGCTGACGGCCTGGCTGCTCGCGCGAACCCGTTTTCGCGGCAGACTGTTGCTCGACGGGCTGGTTCATCTGCCGCTGGTGTTGCCGCCCGTGGTGACCGGCTACGCTTTGCTGATGCTTTTCGGTCGCGAGGGCTGGATCGGCCGCTGGCTCGATGAAAGTCTGGGCATCGTGCTGTCATTTCGCTGGACCGGGGCGGCCCTGGCGGCGGCGGTGATGGGTTTTCCCCTGATGGTGCGCGCCATTCGTCAGGCGATCGAGGCGGTTGATCGACGACTCGAGCATGCTGCCGGCGTTCTGGGGGCACCGCCGCTGGCCGTGTTTGCATCGGTGACCTTACCCTTGGCCCTGCCAGGTGTGTTGG
>JBDLQY010000147.1:0-26478 GCA_039800325.1 Pseudomonadota bacterium
TCAGGGGTATGCCAGTCGATTACTTCGCGAATCACTGGGTTGTCTCGGACAGCCCGGCCAACGGCACCTGCTGCCGGTACTCGACGCAACGCCTGCGGGACGCGAGGTCTACCTCCAGGAGGGGTTTCACGATACCTGGGGCTTCGCCCGGTGGCAGTGCGCGCAGACCGATACGCGCGCCTCGGTCGATATCGACGCACCGCATCTCAGCCTGCGCCCAATGCCCTCTCAGGGTCTAAGCGGACTTACAACGCCTCTGGCTAATGATCTGCTGAACCTTGATTGCCGTGCCTTCGGCGCTGATCGTCGGCACCTGATCGCAGCCCTCATCAAACGCTCTCCGAGAACCGGTTTTTTCGCGGTCGAGCAGGCCGGCGACAAACTCACCGCAACCGGCTACATCCTGGCCAGACCTGGGCGCCAGGCAACACAAATAGGTCCTTTGGTGGCGCGCGACGCACTGAGCGCCAGACTGCTGCTGGCTAAGGCGCTTAAAGCGATCAGCGGACCGGTTTTTATCGATATTCCCGACCAGCACACTGAGCTGCGCGCCCTGGCGGAGGCCGCGGGCTTTACCGTGCAACGGCCTTTCACCCGCATGGTATTTGGGGCCGACCGTGACGCACCGGGCGATGCCTCTGTGGTCTGGGCTGTAGCCGGCCCCGAGCTTGGCTGACACACCCGCCACCGCAGCCGGCAGCGGGTTAGTGTCCCGCGCTTACTTCTTCATACGAATCGACCGATCGAGAAAGCTGTTGTCGTAGGTCGTTTTGACATCAAACGGCTTGTCGACACCGATGTACTCACGCACCAGCTCGTAGTCGGCCTGCATGCGAGCGTCTTCGTGAATACCAAGCGCCACTTCGCGCGCGAATTTATCGCTCATCAGAATTTCAACCAACGACCAGTTCACCATTTCGTTATCGAACTTGAGCGCGCCGTTGGCGTCGACCAGCGCCTGCACACAGGGCTTGGGATCATCAACGCAGGCCGCAAAGGCGCGCTGGGTAACACGCACAAATTTCTCAATGGCAGCCCGGTTTTTCTCGAGAAACTGGCGATTCACAATAATCGAATTACCGTAGGGATTCAGGCCCGCGTCGCGCCACGCGAGAAAACCCATGTCATCACCCAGCTCAGCCTGAAAGATGTGGTGAATGTTATAGAACGACGTGGTCGCATCAATGGATTTGGCCTTCAGGGCCGACAGCTTGGCGTTGGCGTCGATATTGACCCAGGTGACTGACTTGGGATCCATACCATTGGCCTTGGCCAGGGCTGGCCACATGGTGCGTGCACCGTCGGCCGCAGGGTTGCCGATTTTCTTGCCAGCCAGATCTTTTACCGATTTGATACCCGAGCTTTTGAGCCAGTAGAGACCCTGCGGTGAGTTGGCGTACACGTTGTAGACCGCCACCAGGTCAGCGCCCTTGCCCTTGGCAACCAGCACACCTCCCATGTCGGCCAGTCCCACCGGGTTGGCCCCGGCGCCCACCTTCTGGGTGGCTAAGGCTGAACCGCGCCCAGGCTCAAGGTTGACATCCAATCCCTCACGGGCATACCAGCCCTGCTTCTTGGCGAAGTAGTAAGGAGCGTGATCACCACCCGGCACCCAGTTGAGGATGAAGTCGATTTTGGTCTGCGCCATGGCTGCAGACACGCACACCGATGCCGCCAGGGCAGCACCCCACTTTAACAAAGGCTTGAAACGCTGACTCATGAATGTCTCCTCCGATGTGTCCGGCGTCGCTTGAACACGGCCGCCTCATGATTTCAAAGACTGACCCGCATGGTATCGACCCGCTTTCCAAAGTGTCAACGAACAAACCCACAAGATGGCACACTGCGCGTTGACGCTAACACCCGCTTCGATTAATTTAACCGACCGGTTAACAAAGGTCTAACCCTTTACCTGGCATGCACATGGCACTGCACCACTCTGATCTGCCCGCCGAGATATTAAGCCTGCTGCGTAAGGGCACCGTCATTCCAGCCCATCCGCTCGCGCTCGACGCCTCACGCAATCTCGACGCACGACGTCAGCGCGCCCTCACGCGCTACTACGTTGAGGCAGGCGCAGGCGGTCTGGCCGTAGGCGTACACGCCACGCAGTTCGCCATTCGAGAACGAGGGCTCTACGAACCGGTGCTGGCGTTGGCAAGGCGCAGCGCCGAGGAAACGCTCGCGGCCATCGGTCAACGCCGCCCGCTCGTCATGATTGCCGGCTTGTCGGGCCCGACTCAACAGGCTTTAAAAGAGGCGCGCGTTGCCATCGCCAATGGCTATCACTGCGGCATGCTGTCGCTTGCGGCGATGCGCGGCTCGTCTGTGGATGAACTGATCTCACATTGTGAAGCGGTGGCTACCGAAATTCCGCTGGTCGGTTTTTACCTGCAGACGGCGGTGGGCGGCATTGAGCTTCCTGTTGCGTTCTGGCGGCGTTTTGCAGCGATTGAAAACGTGGTGGCCATTAAGGTGGCCCCGTTTAACCGTTACCGTACCCTGGATGTCGCCAGGGGAATCGCACTGGCACACGCCGAGAATCGCGTCACCCTCTACACGGGCAACGATGACCACATCGTGCTCGATCTGCTCGCCCCATTCGCAGTCAGACGACCCCGTGCTGACGGCTCTATCGAAGAGGTGCGACTGCAGGTTCGGGGCGGCCTGCTCGGTCACTGGAGCGTCTGGACGCGGGCAGCAGTCATGCTCTTCGAGCGTATCCGAAACGCTCGCGAACAGGGTCTGATCGATCCCGAACTGCTGGCGCTCGACGCACGCGTGACAGACTGTAATGCAGCGCTTTTCGATGTTGCCCACGGTTTTGCGGGCTGTATCGCCGGCTGTCACGAAGTTCTTCGTCGCCAGGGTTTGTTGCAGGGCATCTGGTGTCTGGATCCAGCCGAGGCGCTATCGCCCGGACAGGCCGAAGAGCTCGATCGCGTCTGCAAAGAGCATCCCGACCTCACCGATGACGACTTCGTGCGGGCCGGGCTCGAGCGCTGGCTGGCTGACTGACCGGGCAGGCACGCATGAATCGCATCGACACCCCGCTGGTACGTTGGACATTCGCGGTTCTGGCTCACGTCGGACTGGTCGTCGCCTGGTATCTGTTTGTCGAATTGGGGCAGGTTCCCAAATTCGTCATGCCCTCACCCCAAGCTACGCTTAACGCACTGCTCAACCCTGACTACGGGTGGTGGACCAATATTCGGGTTACCGCCACCGAGATTTTTGGCGGCTACGTGCTGGCCCTGGTTGTCGGTGTGCTGCTGGCTCTGGTGTTCACCTGGTCGCGCACCTTTGAAGCCCTTTTTCTGCCACTGCTGGTCACGCTTAACATGATCCCCAAAGTAGCGCTGGGCCCGCTCATCATCGTGTGGTTTAAGTACGGGGTTTTTCCAAACACCATGATGGCTTTTTCCATCGCGGTATTCCCGATTCTGCTCACCACCGCGCGCGGACTGCGCGAAATCGAACCCGATCTGCTCGATCTGGTGCGCTCTTTGCGCGGGTCACGCTGGCAGCTGTTTACCAAAATTCAGCTGCCAGGCGCCTTGCCCTATATTTTCTCGGGCATGAAGGTGGCCGCTATCCTGGCTGTGGCCGGTGCCATCGTGGGCGAATTTCTGGGCTCCGATAAGGGCCTGGGCTATCTCATGCTGCAGGTTCAGGTCACGCTCGATACACCTGCCATGTTCATGGCAGTTATTCTGATCACCCTGATCGGCATGGTGCTCTACGGACTTGTGCTGCTACTTGAGCGTCTGCTGGTGGTCCGCGATGCGAGGCTGTCATGACTGACTCAGCCTTTATTCGACTGCGGGCTGTCCGCAAGGTCTATCGCAGCGGCGGACGCGAACATCTGGCCATCTCGGACGCCAGCTTTGATGTCATGGCAGGCGAACTCGTCGCATTGGTAGGACCATCAGGCTGTGGAAAATCAACGCTGCTCAAGATTCTGTCCGGCCTGCATCCGCACGACGGCGGAGAGGTCAGTATTGGTTCGCCCACCTATCCGTTTGACCCTGCCCGGGATATCGGCATGGTGTTTCAGCAGCCCCTGCTTCTAAAGTGGCGCCGCGTCCTCGACAACGTATTGCTGCCGGCCGAAATTCTCGGCCTACCCATGGCGGCTGCAAAAGACCGCGCACGCGATCTTCTCGCTCTGGTGGGGTTGGCGGGCTCCGAGCAAAAGTTTCCCTATGAACTGTCCGGAGGCATGCAACAGCGCGCAGCCATCGCCCGCGCACTGGTTCATGACCCCAAGCTGGTGTTGATGGACGAGCCCTTTGGAGCCCTGGATGCGCTCACCCGCGAAAAGATGAACCTGGAACTTTTGCGCATCTGGAAAGAGTCCGGCAAGACCATCATCTTTGTCACACACGGCATTTCTGAAGCCGTTTTCCTGGGAACCCGGGTGGTCGTACTGACCGCAGGCCCCGCCCGCATGGCCGACAACTTCGAAATTGACCTGCCTCATCCGCGCATGCTCGATATGAAAACCCGGGAAGATTTCGGGCTCTACACGCGCCGCATCTATCGCCTGCTGGGCATGGAGTAAACCGACTTGCGAAGTGCCGCCGTCAACGCGCCCCGTTTTCAAGTGCTCGCTATTGATTTGTTTGAGCGTGATGTACGACTGCGCATGCCGTTTCGCTTCGGCATTGTCACCCTCACAGCGGCGCCGCAGGCCTTCGCGCGGGTACGTATCCAACTGGAAGATGGTCGCGTAGCCGAGGGGGCATCTGCAGAGCTTCTGGCCCCAAAATGGTTCGACAAAAACCCGGCGCTCAGCAACGAAGACAACTTTCAGCAACTCAGAAGCGCGCTACACCTGGCCCGTGAGGCCTACCTGAAGCCTGGCTATCAGACCGCCTTCGAGCGGTTTGAGGCCAACCATCTGCCGCACCTTGAGCAAGCCGCCGCGTCCGGACTCAACGCACTCACGGCCAACTTCGGGCCAGCCCTGATCGATCGGGCTCTCATTGATGCACTGTGTCGTGCAAGTCGGATCTCTTTTTACAAGGCCATGCAGCAGAACCTGGGTGGACTTCGGCCAACACCGCTGGCGCCCGATCTCGGCGACTTCAACTTCAGCGCGCTACTCGCCGCGCTCACACCGGCCACCCGAATTCAGGCACGCCACACGGTGGGCCTGGTTGATCTTATTACTGAACAAGACCGGGCGGCTGACCATGCGCCCGTCGCAGATGGTCTTCCTGAAACGCTGGAAACCGTGGTAGCCCGCTACCAGCATCGATGGTTCAAACTTAAAGTGGGCGGTGATCAGGCAGCCGATCTTCAGCGTCTGCTCGCCATAGCCCATGTACTTGATCAGATGCCCCACGCCTATCAGGCATCGCTTGACGGCAATGAACAGTATGACGACGTTGAAAGCATTGCCGCACTGTGGCAGGCCATGCGCTCTGAAAAACGCCTGCAGCGCCTGGTGTCCAGCGTGGTCTTCATTGAGCAACCCATCAAGCGGTATAACGCTCTGTCCAAAGACATTTCCACGCTCGCCAGCCAGGTTCCGGTCATCATTGATGAATCCGACGACACGCTGGATGCCTTCGTACGAGCCCGACAGCTTGGCTATACCGGGGTTTCATCCAAGACCTGCAAGGGTATCTGGCGTTCGTTCCTGAATCGCGCACGCTGCCAGCACTGGAACCAGCAGGCCGGGCGCGATGGCGCTTATTTCATGAGCGCCGAAGATCTCACCATTCAGGCGGGCCTGGCGCTGCAACAGGATCTGGCGCTCGTAAATCTACTGGGCATAAACCACGTCGAACGCAACGGACATCATTACGTCAACGGCATGGCCGATCTGCCGACCGCAGAGCAGGCACGCTTTCTAAGCGCGCACCCTGATCTGTATGAGCACAGCCATGGCGCAACCCGCCTCGCCATCAGCAATGGCAGCCTCGCGATCGCCTCGCTCGATTGCGAGGGCTTTGCCAGCGCGGCCATGCCTGAATGGTCGGCGATGCGGCTGATGCCGCGCTAAGTTGCGGCTTCTGACACCGCGCCGACTGTGCCACATTGTTGGCCGTACCCATACACAGGCCCCGCAGTAATCACCTTGCTTTAATCAAGCCCCAGCGCCTGCAGATTACCCAGCACATAGCCAGCAGCAAACGCGGCGCAACTCGCTCCATCCGGGTAATAGTCAAAGGGCTCGACCGCAAGCCAACCCGCGTACGCGTGTCGTGCGAGGGCCGCCAGAATGGGCGCGAAACGATCCTCACCCTGGCCCGGTGCGCGCAGATTACGGTCATTTAACTGGATGTGGGCGAGCAAACCCGTTGGCCAGTAACGGTCTATCAGTTGATCAAGCGCAATGGCCTCAGCCTTGGCGCCCGAGCACGTATCCAGCATGGTGCACAGACCAGGCCGATTCACCGAGCGAACCACCGCTAAAGCCTGCTCAACCGTATTGATCAGCGAGGTCTGATCACCCGACAGGGGCTCAATGCAGTAGCGCAGACCCGCCGTGCTGGCCGCCGCACCGGCTGCCGACCAGCACTCAGTGGCCAGTGCCAGCGCCTGCTCAGGTGACTGGCCCGGCCAGACCTGACGCTGTTTGGGCGAGCCGTGCACCAGGTAACGCCCGCCCATGAGACTGCACAGTTCAACGCACCGCATCATCCAGCGGGTGGTTTGACTGCGAATCGCCGCCTCAGGGCTGGTAATGGACAAGCCCGTGGGTTTGGTCAGTAACCAGTGCAGACCCGATATTTCAAGGCCATGATCTGTCGCCACGCCACGTAGCCGTATGGCATCCTGATCGGTCAGGCTCAGCGGATCTTCAGCCAGGGTAAACGGCGCGACTTCCAGTCCGGCATAGCCCAGGCGGGAAGCAAGCTGACACTGCTGCTCAAAGGGCAGATGGGCAAGTACCTCGTTGCACAGCGAGAGGCGCCTGGACATGGGCAGGGGCGTCAGCCCGGAGGATATGAGGCTCATGGTTTTGGAATCATGAAGGAATAACCCGCTGCCACAAGCGTCGAACGACTGGCACCTGCGACAACAGCAGCAACACGACAACCGCGGCCAGCACTGCACTTAGAGGCCGCGTGAAAAAGGGCATAAGACTGCCATCAGACAGTACCAGTCCGCGCCGCAGAGTTTTATCGACGATATCGCCCAACACCAGGCCCAGCACAAACGGCGCCACGGGATAACCATACCGGCGCAGGCCAAAACACACCACACCGACCACCAGCATGACCCAGACATCGAACAGCCGCTGACTGATTGAATACGAGCCCAGCACGCACAACACGAACACGATGGGCATGAGGATCTCGCGCGGCACCCTGAGCACCCACAGAATCGGCCGAACCATGATGAGTCCAAACACCAGAATGGCCAGCGTTGCCACCAAGGTGATGGCCACGACATCGAACATAAATTGCGGCTGTGTGGTCATCAGCATGGGACCGGGCTGAACGCCATGGATGATCATGGCCGCCATTAAGACAGCCGCCGGTGCCGAGCCAGGAATTCCCAGCGCCAGAGCCGGAATCATGGCCCCGGGAACGGCCGCGTTATCGCCTGTTTCCGCAGCAATCAGTCCCTCAACCGAGCCCTTGCCAAACAGATCACGTTCGCGACTTGCACGCCGGGCAGCGGCGTACGAGCTCCAGGCGGCCATATCTTCACCGACGCCCGGCAGAATGCCGATGAAGACACCAATCAAACCCGAGCGAATAATCGTGCGCCAGTACTGCACGACATCGCGCAGGCGCGGCAGGATGGAGTCGACTGTATTGGTCACCGGACGTTGCCCGGACGTGGTCATGACCATCAGCACCTCGGCAAACCCGAAGGCGCCCACCAGCGCCGGTATAAGCGCGATGCCCCCGCTAAGCTCATTCCAGCCAAAGGTGAATCGTTCATAGGCGTGCACCGGATCCTGACCGATGCCGGCTACAAACAGACCCAACAGCCCCATCAACCATCCCTTGATCGGATCAGAGCCGGTGAGGGTGCCTGACATCAGTACACCCAACAAACCCAGCCAGAAGAATTCAAAGGCGCCAAACTTCAGTGCGAACTCAGCGAGCAGAGGCGTGAAGGCGGCCAGACAGATCACGCCAAATAACGAACCCGCTACCGAGCCTGTGGTGGCAATACCCATGGCCCGACCCGCGCGTCCCTGTCGCGCGAGTTGATTGCCATCAAGACAGGCGGCCGCGTTCGCGGCCGTACCGGGAATATTCAGCAGGATCGAGGTACGACTGCCGCCATAAATAGCGCCCACATACACGCAGACCAGCACCAAAATGGCATCGGTTGGCTGCATACGCACCGTCAGCGTGGTGAACAGGGCAATGCCCAGGGTTGCCGACAAGCCAGGCAGCAAGCCGATCACGATACCCACCAGGGTTGCGCCCAGGGCGTAGGCGATCTGCAGCGGCCCCGCCAGCTTGAGCAGAGCCCCAAACAACATCACAAGCCCGTCCAGTCTGGCCTCCGGCTTAAGGCAGACGAACCAGGAAGATATCCTGGAACAGGTGGGTGATGACGAAAGACGCGCCCGCCGAGATCAGCGCGGCCTGAATGAGGCCACGCCATCGGGCGGTACCCGCGGGCCATGTCGGCCAGCCCAGCATGGCCATCCAGACAAACATCAGAAGAGCCGCAGCAATCCCGAAGGGCATACGCCCCAGGGCAACAAAGCCAAACGCTACGCACAGGGCTGCGATAAGACCCAAGCGCAGCCAGGGCACCGGCGACGGCCCAGCGTCCTGCGAGTCTGAACGGGCGCCTCCGAAGGCCAAGGCGAAGCCGAATAGCACCATCCCTATACCCAGCACGCCAGGTACCAGTCCGGGCGCCGACCAGGGTTCGATGTTAAGTGACTGCAGGCGATCCATGCGCCAGGCGGCCACCGATACGGCAGCGCCCAGCGCGATCCAGAGTAGGCCAGGCCTCATGCCGCCTCAGGCCTCTTGCAGACTCAGCGTCGAATGCCGAGGGACTCCGGGGTGACCTTAGCCATGCCAGCATCCTGCAGCAGGAAAGCATCGGACACGACCGTGGGCCACACCGCATCGTAGGCTGCCTTACCGTACAGGGGGGTAAACAGGGCGCCTCGAGACGACGCATAGCTGCGGATTTTTTCTGAGGTGGCGATTTTCTCAGCCCAAAGCTTCTCTACGGTGCTGACCACTTCAGCCGGAACCCCCTTGGGAATAAAGATGCCAAAGCCCGTCGTGACTTTGGGGAAGTTCTGAACAAAGTTGGTGATGGGCGGAATGGTGCCAAAGCCTTCGATGTTGAGTGCGGTGTCCGCCACGACTGCCAGAGGCCGCAGACGCTTGGCCTTGATCATCTCAGCCATCTCCACCGCCAGCTGCGTGGTGACTTCAGCCTCGCCCGACACCGTGGCCACTACGGCAGGGTTGCCGCCGTCATAGGTGACATGCTTGTACTTTGCACCGGTTGCCTTGGCGATGGTCTCTATGGCGAAGTGACCGGATGAACTGTTACCCGCCGTAGCCACCGACACGGGCTTGGTTTTCATGGCCTCTAGGAGCTGTGGCAGCGTCTGGTAGGGCGTGGAGGGATTCACCGCCACAATGGATACATTGGTGACCGACAGGAATAGATGAAAATCGTCGACCTTGCTGTTTAACATACCTAACAAGGGATACGTGCCCAGCTGCTTGGCAGCGCCAGCCGTCCAGGTATAGCCGTCGCGCGGGGCCTCCATGGCGCTTTTGGTGCCAATGGAACCCGCACCACCCGGCTGATTGACGACCACAATTTTTTGGCCCAAGGCAGGCTCGAGTTCGGCGGCGGCCAGACGCGTTACCTGATCGGTCGCGCCACCCGCAGCCCACGGCACGATGATGGTCACGGGTTTGCTGGGTTTCCACTGCGCCTGCGCGACGCCTGTCAGGCCCAGCATGAGACCAGCAGCCAAGGGGGCCGCCAGCATGAGTCTTCGGGTGATTCGCATTGCTCTCCTCCTGAGTCTTGATTGGGTTTATTAACTCAACGGTTAACTCTACCCTCGCCGCTGGTACGGCACAAGCGGGGGTGTCGCGAACCCGAGCCGCAGGCCGATCAGGTTCAATTGCGGATGAGATAACCCAGCACCAGATCAGTCATATGCCCCAACCGCTCAGCCTGTTCGCGCGGGGCCAGAAGGTCACGACCGAATATCGTCGACAGAGTGAACCGGTTGGACAGGTAAAAGCACGATAGCGAGGCAATTGAGATGTACAACTGGACCGGGTCGACGCCCGCACGAAAGACGCCAGCGTGTCGACCGCGCTCGAGCACTTCGTCGATCATGGCCACGAAGGGCGAGTGAATGGCACGGATCTCGCGACTGCGCTTCAGGTGCTGAGCCTTGTGCAGATTCTCGCTATTGAGCAGCCTTAGAAACTCGGGATGTTCAAGGTGATAGTTCCAGGTGAAGGCCACGAGCTTTCGGATGGCCTCGATCGGATCAGCATGCGACAACTCAAGCAGCCGCTCAGCGTCGCGAATATCGCGATAAGCCTTCTCGAGCACAGCCAAAAAAAGGGCTTCTTTCTTGCCGAAGTAGTAATAGAGCATTCGTTTATTGATCGCCGCCCGCTCGGCAATACGGTCGACACGGGCGCCTCCCAATCCACGACTGGCGAATTCTTCTGTGGCAGCACTCAAAATGGCTCGACGGGTAGCCTCAGCATCGCGCGAGACCGGCTTGCCACCGCGCAGGGCCTGATCCACGCGAGCAGTCTTGGCCACGTTGCGCGGGGTGGCTGCCCGATCTGTGTTGCTTGATCGAGCTTTCTTGGAACCAGGGCTCAGAGGGGTAGCACTACGCGGCATGGGCGGATGTCTCCTGGGCCCATGGTCGTGATGAGCCCGCTTTTTGCATGAGTTTACTGCCGACGGCGCGATTCCCGGTGAGTAATCCAAGCGGTACTGGCGACTATGATGAGACCGCCCACCCAGGCGTTGAGCGTGGGCCACTGGGCAAAGAGCAGCGCTCCGAAGAAAGACGCCCACACGAGATCGAGAAAGCGTACCGTTTGCATGGTGGAGGCTTTGGCCAATGACAAGGCTTTGGTCATGCAGTAGTGAGCGCTTGAACCCAGCACCCCACACAACAGCAGCGTGAACCACTGCCGAGCGGTCGGGGGCTCCCACACCATCAGGGCCAGAGGCGCAGAGAACAGGGTGACCGTGATGGCCTGCCAGGCGGTGATCACCGCGGGTGAGTCCTGGCGCGTCAGGGCCTTGGTGATAAGGATGGAGGCCGCAAACAGCGGGCAGGACAAAAGCATGACCAGGGACCAGCCAGGCGAGCCAGCGCCGCTTCCCAGTTGCGGCCATACCACCACCAGCGTGCCCGAAAAGCCGACAGCGGCCGCCAGCCATTGACCGCCACTGACCCGCTCGCGCAGAAACATCACCGCCCCGATCATGACCCACAAAGGCGTGGTAAAGCTGAGGGCGGTGGTGTCGGCCAGAGGCAAGTGTGGCAAAGCCATGAAAAATACGCCGAGCGCAGCGGCATGAACCGCCCCTCGCCAGAATTGCCCTGGAATGTTCTTAGGACGGTAGATGATCCAACCGTGGCGCAATGCGGATGGCACCATCACTGGCAGCATCACCACAATTGCAAACACGTATCGCAAAAACTGCGCCTGCATCGAATCCATCTGCAGGGTCATCAGGCGCATCAGGGCGTTCATGGCGCTTAAGAGCAGACTGCCCATGGTCATCCAGGCCAGCGCCCTCAACAGGGTGACGTCTCGGCCGGAGCCCGGCGCCATCGGATCGGAAGCAGACATGTCGGCATAATGCACTATGCCGACCGCTTCGGCGCACACACAGGAGTGCAGCCCCATGCAGACAATGCCGGATTTTGAAGTCGGCCCCGTACGGGTCTGGCTGGGTGACTCGGGCGGCAAGTACCCCGACGGCAACCAGGTCGTGGTCCGAGGCGCCGACGGCCTCGCCGTCTTTGACACGCCCCTGGTCAGCGCCCGTCTCGAATCTGAAATTGCAGCGGCCGACCTGGTCATTCTCGGCCATGTTCATGAAGACCATCTGGCGGGGCTACACCGTCTCAAGAGGGCAGCCGTACATGTGCACGCGGGCGATGTCGATGCAGCACGAAGCTGGGCAGGTCTGGCCCGCCACTATGGCTATACACCCGCGATTTTGGAAGAGTTGCACACCAAACTGCTGCGCGAGTTTCACTACGAGCCCCGCCCGGATGCCATCGCCTATGACGATGACGCTGTCTGGCAACTGGGCGGCGGGATTCGCGTGCGAGCCGTTCACATGCCCGGACACACCTCGGGGCACTCGGTCCTGGTGGTTGAACCCGGCAATATCGCCTTCATCGGTGACATCGACTTATCCAGCTTTGGGCCCTACTACGGCGATGCCACCTCAAGTTTGAGTGATTTCCGCAGCACTCTTAAACGCCTGCGTACGCTGCCTATTGAAGTCTGGATCACCTCGCACCACAAGGGCGTTATCACCGATCGCTCCGCGTTCCTCGCAGCCCTCGATCAATTTGAACACCAGATACAGGTTCGCGAAGAACGCCTGCTGGCGCTGCTCGGTGCCGGGCCGCAAACTCTGGAACAACTGGTCACGCAGCGCATTCTCTACCGACCTGGCGCCCAGGCACTCTGGCTGGATTCAGCCGAGCGCAGAAGCATCAGCCAGCACCTGGATGAACTTATTGCCCGAGACGAGGTTCGCAGACTGGAAGATGGTCGATTCGAGCGGTATCGCTCGCGGGCCCACTCATTGAGTAAGCCATAAGCCTAAAAAAAACCCGCTGCGCAGGGCAGCGGGTGAACCACCTTCGTGGAGGTGGAGGAGACACGGTGGTGGGTACTGGCCTTCAAGCAGCGACTCTGCAGCCGCCACTCGCCACTACCCGACATTCAAAGGTCGCGCGTCGACATGGCCCGAAACTCTGCGCGAACGCGCCAGTCGCGCGCAGCAAGCGCCTCGAGGCGGGCCTGGTTATGGCGATCGATCGCCCCTATCAGCCGCTCACCTACACCGGCCTCTTTCCAGAGGCGGCCCAGACACGAGGCGGCATTTCCCAAGATCTCGTAAGAGCGCGCTAACCGATCAAGAGCCGGGTGCGAGGTGCTGAAGGTTTCGACAATCATGATGTTTTGTAGTGTATCGAGGAGGAGTGGCCGGTGCGTTTCTGGAATCTCGCCCGGTGCTTTAGTGAATCGGATTGTGCAGCGCGACAAAGCATTAATCCAATGGATGTTTATGATGTCAATCATTCACATAATTTATAGTTAGAAACCAACGCCTTTAAGTGCTCAAATGGCTAACTTCCGAACACTAGATCTCAACCTGCTTCGGGTGTTTGACGAACTCATGGCCGAGCGCAACCTCACGCGCGCCGCAGCCAACCTGGCCATGACACAGCCCGCCGCCAGCAACGCACTACGCCGCTTACGCGACTTTTTTGGTGATGCGCTGGTCGTACGCGCCGGCTACGGTGTCCAGCCCACGCCCTTCGCAGCTGCGCTCTGGCCTAAGGTGCGTCAAACCTTGGGGCAACTGCGCGAGGCCATAGCGCCATCGCAGTTCGACCCCGCCACCGCCCAGACCAGCTTTTTGCTGGCCATGGCCGACTCAACAGCAACGCAGCTGATCCCTCATCTGCTGGCCATCATCGAGCGTAGTGCGCCAGGTATCAATCTGCGCGTTATGCCGCTGACAACACGCGATCCCAGGCCCATGCTCGCCAAGGACGATATTCATGCCGCTATCGGTTTTTTTCCGGCGGTGGTTGCGGCCATTGCCTTGCAGAACCACGAAGACTCATCCGACGTCTATGACCATGTCTCACTGTACGGCGGCGAATACGTCTGCGTACTGCGCCGTGACCATCCGCTGGCTAAACGCGCCCTCACGCTTGATCGCTACTGCGAGGCCCGGCACCTGCTCGTCAGCTTTTCGGGCAGACCCCACGGCTTCGTTGATGAGGCGTTAGCGCGCCTGCAGCGCTCGCGCCGAATCGTGTTGACCGTGAATCAGTTTTTTACCGCGGGCCAGGTGGTGGCGCAATCAGACCTGCTAACCGTGCTGCCACGGCACTTTCTGGCTGCAACCGGCGCACGTACAGAGCTGGCTGTGCGCACACTGCCGTTTGCCATGCCCCCGGTTGATGTTGACATTCTGTGGCACCGACGCCTGGGGGCACGCCCCGGCCAGGCGTGGCTGCGTGAACAGATTCGGCAGGCCGCCCGCAGTGCCTTTCCGCGCGGAAAAACCCAACTAAAAGCTTGATCGGGCTCAAGCCTATGCGCTGTTTTTCTCAGAGAACTCGCGCTGGTGCAGCCAGGCTGCGTGTTGTGGCGCACGACGGGTGCGCGCCCACTCTTCGATCATGGGCCACTTCACCTCGTCCAGGCGGCGATTCATCTCAGCTGTCGCCGTATCGGCCGCCAGTTCAAGCCTGTGCCCGTTCGGATCAAAGAAATAAATGGATTTGAATAGGGTGTGATCAGTCGGCCCCAGCACAGACACCCCCTTGGACTCCAGGTGCGCTTTGGCCTCAAGCAGTGCTTTCTCGTCTTTGACCTTGAAGGCAATGTGTTGAACCCATTCGGGCGTGTTGGGATCCCGCCCCATCTCGGGCGAGTTGGGCAGCTCAAAGAAAGCCAAAATATTGCCCATGCCCGCATCAATGAAGATATGCATATAGGGATCCGGGGCGCCCGTGGAGGGCACACGGTCTTCTGCAATCGCCAGCACGAACTCCATATCAAGCATCTCGCGATACCACTTCACGGTTTCGTGCGCGTCATGGCATCGGTACGCCACGTGATGAATGCGCTCAAGCTTGGGCATGGTGTCATCTCCCTGAAAATCGGTGAGGCCGTTATTCTTTGCCGATATGGTACTCGCCCGCACCGGCTGGTGCGCGGATGACGGCGACGGACGTACGCCAAGGTGATACGCTTGCGGTGGCAGTCCGCAGCGTCGAGCAGACGGCTGACGGATAGCAGCACTCGGGAGCACGATGATGGCCGAATCGAAAAGACACGAAGATGACTGGCATGACGGACACCCACGCTCCTATCGATGGCTGTGGCTTCTGGTCGGCGTGATTCTGCTGGGTGCGATCGCCGTCGGCGGCTGGCTGCTTTGGGGGGGCGATATACGACGCGCCACCCCCCTCATCACACCAGCGCCAACACCGGGGCAACGGCCAGCCGAGTCGCCCGGCAAGGGTGCCAGCACGGGCGCCTCGGCCGGATCGGCTGCTGCACCAGGGCTGCCGGGAACTCCGGTGGCTCCTGGCGGCCCCGGCGCGGCTGGCGCTATCGCTGGCGGCAGTTCGGCAGGTGGCGCTGTCTCGGGCTCTGGCGCAGGGGTGGCGGGCGGTGCCTCAGCCGCTGGCGCGGCAGCGGCCCCGGTCATTCGTTACCCGATCGAACGCGCTCTGGGCGGCGAGCCGGCTGCTCCCATGCCGCCGACGGGTGATAGCCCGGCTGCAAAAGATCGAGCGATCGCAGGGGCGCTATCTGAGTTGCCTGGGCGAGATCAGCTTCTACGCTTTGCGATTCCCTCTGAGATCGTGCAACGAATTGTCCTGACCATCGACAATCTCCCCGCTGACACCATGTCGATGCAGTACCGGGCCGTTGCCGCCACGCCGGGCAGTTTTGTCACCGAGCGGCGCGCTAACGCAACGCTGATCAGCCCGTCCAACGCTGCCCGCTATGAGGCCTTTGTCAGCATGGCCATGAATTTGGATGCGCGACGGCTAGTCATGCTGTACAAGCGCTTTTATCCGCTCTTTCAGCAGGAATACCGCTCAATCGGCTATCCCAATGGCTATTTCAACGATCGAGTGGTCGAGGCCATCGACGATCTGCTGGCCACTGAGATGCCCGATTCAGTGGTCACGCTCACCCAGCCTCGTGTTCTTTTCGAATATGCTGACCCCGCCCTCGAGCGACGCTCGGTCGGACAGCGCATACTCATCCGCATGGGGCCCGAGCATGCCGCCCGGCTTAAATCCAAGTTACGGGAGATTCGTACCGCGCTCACCAGTGAGGTACGTTAATTGAAGGGGCGGCTGGCCGCGGGGCTTCTGCTCGCCCTGGCGGGCTTGAATGCAGTGGCCCAGGACGACATTCACCTGCGCGAGCAAGATGGTATCGCCTGGGCCTGTGGCGGGATCGGCTACGGCGAACGCAGCGCGCTCAAGTCACTTGAGACGCGCAGCAATCTGGTGGTGCTGTTTGTTTCGGGCACGCGCGGCGCCTTTGTGGCCGACGTCAAGGTACGTATTACCAGCCCCTCGCTACCGAATCTCGGACTGGACCTTGTATCCGACGGCCCGATGTGCGTGGTTCGCCTGCCGGCCGGCACCTGGCAGATTCAGGCAAGCTGGCGCGGCGATACGCGTCAACAGACCGTTCAGATAGCGGCTGCCTCAGGTTCACTGCGCCGGGTCACACTGAGTTTTCCCGAAGACAAGAACGCAAGCCCGGCAACCACGCCTGAGGAACGCTCGGGCGTTGGCGACTCCGGCAAGGCAAACACCGGACGCTGATCGGCGTCTGTTTCGAGACTTTGATTGCAATTGCTTTGATCGCACGCAGGCCTCCGTTGACACCACACTTGATCCTGATCACGCGACCACACTGGCTACGATAGCATCCAGGGTATGAATCAAACATCAAGTCAAACTGCCGATCCCGACGGGGCGAATACGCCTCCGAAAGAGGACGATATTCCACTGACCGGTGGCATCGGTACCTCAATCCCCGGTTCGGGTGGCGGCGCTGACCCTGGCTTGCGGCTGCGCCGACGACCCTCGCAGCCACGCGGCGTGGCCACCTTCGAACGTATTCTCATGGCCGCCGCTGATATTCTTCGAAGCGGCGGAATCGAAGCCCTCAGTACCAATCTCGTGGCCTCCCAGTCGGGGGTCAACATTTCATCCATCTACAAGTTTTTCCCCAATAAACAGGCCATCATCGCCGCTCTGCATCGCCGCAACATCCAGAGCCGCGTCACACTGCTGCAGCAAACGCTCGAGGGTTTGTCCAACCCGCTCACATGGGAGCAGTCGCTGCGTCAAAGCGCGCGCCTCGCTTGGGAAAGTCATCGAAGCGCGCCTGCCGGCGCAGCGCTGCGCCGTGCGATGCAAGCTTCGCCTGAGCTGCAGGAGCTCGACAGCAAGGCTAACCGCGATATCAGCCTGTGGATCGGAGAACGCTTACAGGCCCTCACCCGGCTGTCCGGTGAAGACTGCGTGCGGGTCGCCCGACTGCTGATTGAAACGGCGACCCATACACTGGACCTTGCCGAGCAACTCGACGATCCCGGCCTCATCTGCGAACTCGAAAACCTGCTGGTGGGCTACCTGCGCCTCTATGTCGTAACAGTGCCAATCCCCGCTCATACAACGCCTGCCGCATGAGCCTACCCAGCTGGCTGCGCGATCTGGGCGACGGGCTTCTGGTCATTGACGCGGGCTATCTGAAGCCTGACCTCGCCGCGATCCATGTGCTGCATGACCAAGGCCGGGTCGGCATCATCGATACCGGAACCGTTCACTCGGTCAGCCGCGTAATGACAACGCTTGATCTGATGGGTCTGAATCCTTCTGCGGTCGACTGGGTCATACTCACGCACGTGCATCTTGACCATGCCGGCGGCGCAGGCGCCATGATGGCTGCACTCCCCGCCGCGCGGCTTACCGTCCATCCGCGCGGCGCCCGACATGTGCTTGACCCCTCGCGTCTATGGACCGCCACCTGCGAGGTGTACGGCGAACAGCAGGCGGTCCAGCTTTACGGTGAGCTCATCGCCGTACCACCTGAGCGCATTCTTGAAACACCCGACGGCACATGCCTTAGGCTCGGTTCGCGTGAGCTGCAGTTTCTCGATGTTCCCGGCCATGCACGTCATCACGTAGCCATTCATGATGTTCAATCGCAGCGCGTATTTTCTGGCGATACGTTTGGAATTTCGTACCGGGCACTGGACGTTAATGGCCGTGCGTTCATTTATCCGACCTCGACGCCCTCTCAGTTTGATCCAAACGCTTTACGACGGTCGGTCGATCGCATTCTGGCACTCAAACCGCGCAGCGTAGCGCTCACCCATTTTTCGACGGTGGGCGCCAGCGTGGAAGACATGATGCGGCTGGGCGCTGCGCAGCAGCAGCTGATAGACGCCTACGAATCGATCGCACTCGCACACCAGAATGCCGATATTCACAGGCGTGCGCGTATCGCAGCCGACATGAAAAATCTGCTTTTTTCACAAGCGCGCGAACACGGAGTCAGCCTGTCTGACGCAGCACTGAATGAGGTCATCGGGCACGATGTTGAGCTCAACACCGACGGGCTGCTGAGCTGGCTGGATGCAAAGCCAAGCACTATGGCTGCCTGAGCCCGTGTTAGGGCACTCAGGCTGAAGAGCCAGCATCGCGCCAGCCCGGAACCCGCCAATCAAGGCGCAGGGCCAGCAGACGAATGCCCGCGGTAACACTCAGAGCCGCCAGTAGGGCAAGCCAATGAGGCGTGCTGAGTCCGTCAGCGGCGACAAACGTCCAGGCACCTGCGAAAGCACACAGCGCGTAGGGTCGGTGATCACTGAACACCGCTGGAATTTCATTGCACAGCACGTCGCGCAGCACGCCACCAAACACACCTGTGACAACACCCAGCAGACTGGCAACCAAGCCCGATTGGCCCATCTGTAACGCATAAGCCGTACCCAGAGCTGCAAAAAGCCCCAACCCCAGGGCATCAGGAATCTGGATGGCACGCTGGGTAAGGTCGATTCGCCGGCCGCGCATGACGAACATGGCCAGCACCGTAACGCCCAGCAACATCCAGACATAGCCCTGGTATTCCATCCAAAAAAACGGCCTGCGATCAAGCAGCAGATCGCGCAGGGTGCCGCCGCCAAACGCGGCAATGAAACTCACCGAGGCTGCACCCACCACATCAAGCCGTTTGTTGGCCGCCGCAATCAACCCGGACAGCCCGAAAGCCAGCATGCCCAGAAACTCAATCAGCGAAAAAAGCAGCTGGGCAGCTTCTGCGTTCATAGCGCACGCCTGCGAGATGGCCTTGCCTCAACCGCGACAGCGATTGCCCACGCGGCTGCGGCAAATCCCATCGCAGCGGTCACGGTAACCACCGACCCGTAGCCCGCACAGGCCAAAGGCATACCCGCCTGCCCTGACGGCGCGCCGGACACGGGCTCATCGGACGAGATAACCGGCACTCCAAAAGTCTGACCTTTTTCGCGCGGATAGCCATGATCTCGCCGCAGGCGAGCGCGCACCGCGGCCAGCAGGGCATCACCCCGGACCAAGGCCAGATCATCACGGACAAGACGTAGCGGATCACGACGCCCGCCGGCTGCCCCACACATCAGCAGGCTCTGTCCTCGCGCGCGGGCCAGCGACGCGAGCGCCGCTTTGGGTCTGACCTGATCAATGGCGTCGATCACAACCGCATCGGGCGGCACCAGAGACTCAACATTGTCAACGCTGAGAAAGTCTTCAACCGTATCCACGACGCAATGCGGTGCGATGTCAGCGATTCGAGACTTCATGACCTGAACCTTTGCGGCACCCACCGTGGACTGCAAGGCATGAATTTGACGATTCAGATTCGACTCCGCCACATGGTCAAGATCGATCAGCGTGAGCCTTCCCACGGCGCTGCGGGCTAGGGCTTCAACCGCCCAGGAACCCACGCCACCCACCCCGATCACGCAGACATGGACCGACTGCAGCGCCGACAAACCCTGCGGGCCCACCAGACGACCCAGGCCCGCGAAGCGTCGATCATCATCAGCCACGGGCGCGCAGGAAATCGGCACAGAACCCGGATCGTTCACGCGATCAGTCATCGACCGGGTTCAGCTTTGTCAACGCGCACGGCTTCATCACCTAGCGAGTGGCTCAGGGAAGAATGACGGTGCAACCCGTGGTCTTGCGGCTTTCAAGGTCACGATGGGCCTGAACCGCATCCGCCAGTCGATAGCGCTGATCGATCGGCACATTGATCTTGCCACTACCCACCATGCGGAACAGATCCGCCGACATGTCCTCGTAGTTGGCGCGATTGGCGGTGTGAGCCATGAGCGAGGGACGGGTCAGGTACAGCGAACCTTTGAGCGCGGTCAGCGCCACGGGCGGCACAGGTCCCGAGGCATTACCAAAACTCACCATCAGGCCAAAAGGCTGCAGCGAATCGATGGAGGACTGAAAGGTATCTTTGCCGACCGAGTCATAGACCACTGGCACCATGGCCCCCTTGGTGATCTCGCGTACACGCTCGACCACGTTTTCTTGACGGTACAGAATGACATGATCGCAACCAAACCGCTTGGCGAGGGCGGCCTTCTCGGGTGACCCCACAGTGCCAATCACCGTGACACCCAGGGCCTTGGCCCACTGCATGGCGATCAGGCCCACGCCACCCGCGGCAGCATGAAACAGAATGGTCTGACCTTTCTGCAGCTTGTAGGTGCGGCGAAACAGATATTGCACCGTCAGGCCCTTGAGCATCATGGCCGCGCCCGTTTCGAAATCGACGTTCTTGGGCAGCTTCACCAGAAGAGACGCGGCCATGTTACGGGCCTCGGCATAAGAGCCGGTTCCGCCGCCGCAATAGGCGACGCGATCACCGACCTTGAGCCCGGTGACGCCTTCGCCCACGGCCCGCACCAGCCCGGCACCCTCCTGGCCAACCCCGGCAGGCAGTGGCTGCGGATAAAGACCGCTACGAAAATACGTGTCGATGTAATTCAGGCCGACCGCCTTGTGCTCGACCTGAACCTGACCTGGGCCTGGCGGAGGTAGATCCACATCAACTAACTGCATCACCTCGGCCGGGCCAGTCTTCTCAATACGAATCACTTTGGTCATGGAAAGCTCCTGAAATAATGGTGTGAATGAATCCTTGACAGAGCATGCCTTAAAAACGAGAGCGGACGGGAAGCTATCGGCGACGTCCGATCAGGGTACCCAGAACACCGCGTACGATTTCTCGCCCGATTGCTGAACCGATTGAACGTGCAGCCCCGCGAGCGATCGTGCCCAATAATGACTCAGACTGCGCAGAACGATGTCGGCCAGAAGTCCGGCTGCTCTGGCCAGGCAAGCCCCGATTACGCCCCGAGCCCAGGTCGCCCGCGATCTCGCCAAGGAACTCACCCAAACCACCCCGAGCGCCGCGCCCCGGCGAGCCATCATCAGTCGACGCCGCCGCTGACGGGTTGAGTCGTTCAAACGCGGACTCTCGGTCAACGGCCGTGTCGTAGCGGTCCGCCAGAGGCGATTCACTAAGAATGCGGGTGCGCTCTTCGTCGGTAATCGGACCAATTCGCGAACCTGGCGGCAGAATGAATCCGCGCTCAACCATGGACGGTCGCCCCTGGGCATCCAGCAAAGACACCAGCGCTTCGCCAACACCCAGCTCACCGATGACCTCGACCGCATCAAATCGCGGATTGGGTCGCATGGTCTCAGCCGCAACACGGACCGCCTTCTGATCCCGCGGGGTGAAGGCGCGCAGTGCGTGTTGAATACGATTGCCCAGCTGAGCCAGCACAGCGTCGGGAATATCCGCGGGCGTCTGTGACACAAAAAATACGCCAACACCCTTGGAGCGAATAAGGCGTACCACCTGCTCAATGCGCTCGACAAGCACGCGCGGCGCATCATTGAACAGAAGATGCGCTTCATCAAAGAAAAACACTATAAGCGGTTTATCTCGGTCGCCCCGCTCAGGCAGGTTTTCATACAGTTCCGACAAGAGCCAAAGCAGGCTGGCCGCGTATAGACGGGGGGCGCCCAGCAACCGGTCGGCGGCCAGTATGTTGACAACCCCACGACCCTGCGCATCGGTTCGGATCAGGTCGCGGATATCGAGCATGGGCTCGCCAAAAAAATGCTCTGCGCCCTGTGCCTCGAGCGTCAGCAGCGCACGCTGAATGGCGCCCACTGAAGCCGACGAAACATTGCCGTGGATCGCTGCGAGTTCGCGCGCGTGATCGGCGGCAAACTGCAACACCGCCTTTAGATCTTTCAGATCAAGCAGCAACAGGCCTTCGTCATCGGCCAGTCGAAACACCAGCTGCAGAACACCTGCCTGGATTTCATTGAGCTCTAGCAATCGCGACAGCAGCAGAGGCCCCATGTCGGATACGGTTGTGCGCACCGGATGCCCGCGCTCGCCGTACACATCCCACAAACATACCGGCATGCCGCGAAAGTCGGGCAGGTCACAACCCAGGCGCGCCACACGTTCGCGAAGCCGCGGACTGTCGCTTCCGGGTTGCGCAATGCCGGTCAGGTCGCCTTTGACATCGGCCATAAAGACCGACACACCCGCCGACGACAGGCGCTCGGCGAGCAACTGCAGCGATACCGTCTTACCGGTACCGGTGGCGCCGGTGATCAGACCGTGGCGATTGGCCAGCGCGGGCAGCAGATGCAGGTCACGCTCGCCACTACGAGCAATTGGAAGCGGAGCAGCGGGAGTCATGGCAGGTGCAATGGTAAGATCACCGTTGATTCAATGACGAATTCGACCATGACGCGCCCAACGAGGGCAAGCGCAAGGGAATCCAGGGACACGCAAGCATGGCCGGACATTCCAAGTGGGCCAATATCCAGCACCGCAAAGGGCGGCAGGACGCCAAACGCGGCAAGCTGTTCACCCGCCTGATCAAAGAAATTACCGTCTCCGCTCGCCTGGGGGGTGGCGATGCAAACTCCAATCCGCGGCTGCGCCTGGCCATGGACAAGGCGTCCGAAGCCAATATGCCCAAAGACACGGTTCAGCGGGCCATACAGCGCGGTGCTGGCGGTCTCGACGGCGCTAACTACGAAGAAATCCGCTATGAAGGCTATGGCATCGGCGGAGCCGCCGTCATCGTCGACTGCATGACTGACAACCGCATCCGGACCGTAGCTGAGGTGCGGCATGCCTTCTCCAAATATGGCGGCAACCTGGGCACGGATGGTTCAGTGGCCTTCATGTTTCGTCATTGCGGACAGTTCGTGTTCGAGCCCGGCACCTCGGAAGACCGTGTCATGGAGGTCGCCATTGAGGCCGGCGCCGAGGATGTCATCACCGATGACGACGGTGCCATCGAAGTCATCTGCGCACCAGCCGACTTTCACTCCGTTAAGCAGGCGCTTGAGAGCGCAGGCCTAAAACCGGGCCTGGCCGAAATCACCATGCGGGCCCTGAACGAAACGGCGCTGTCCGGAGAAGACACCCACAAGATGCAGAAGCTGCTTGATGCGCTGGAAAACCTGGACGACGTACAGCAGGTCTACACCAACGCTGACTTCGACGAAACCCAATAGGCGTCGACGATGAAGCTTATGGTTGTCGGCTCGGGCGGACGCGAACATGCGCTTGCATGGCGCCTTGCCCAATCAGAGGGAGTCACCACGGTTTTCGTGGCGCCTGGCAACGGCGGTACCGCCCGCGAGCCGCGTCTGAAAAACGTCCCCATCACAGATCTCACCGCACTGGCCGAGTTTGCCCAGAGCGAAGGCGTCAGCTTCACGGTGGTAGGCCCTGAAGCGCCACTGGCGGGAGGCATTGTCGACTTGTTCAGATCGCGCGGGCTGCGCGTATTCGGCCCGACGCGCTTGGCTGCCCGTCTCGAGTCCTCAAAAGATTTCGCCAAAGCTTTCATGACTCGGCACGGCATACCCACTGCGTCGTACCAGACTTTTGCTGTGGCCGAAGAGGCACATGCCTATCTTGATGCTCACGGCGCGCCCATTGTCATCAAGGCCGACGGACTGGCTGCTGGCAAGGGCGTCGTGGTGGCACAGACGCTTGGACAAGCGCATGAGGCCGTCGACTCCATGCTGGTCGATAACCGCATGGGTGACGCTGGCGCGCGAGTTGTCATCGAGGATTTTCTCAGCGGCGAAGAAGCCAGCTTCATTGTCATGGTCGACGGGCACAACATACTCACCCTGGCCACCAGCCAAGACCACAAGAGGCTGCGCGACGGCGACGCGGGTCCGAATACCGGCGGCATGGGCGCTTACTCACCGGCGCCGGTGGTCACGCCCGAAGTTCATGCCCGGGTCATGCGTGAAATCATTCGCCCAACCGTAGAGGCAATGGCCGCCGAGGGGCATCCCTACACCGGCTTTCTGTATGCCGGTCTCATGATAGACGCTGAGGGTCGTCCGCGTACGCTTGAGTTCAATTGTCGTCTGGGCGATCCCGAAACGCAGCCAATCATGGCGCGTCTGCGCAGCGACTTTGCGCGTGTCATCGAGCACGCTATTGCCGGAACGCTCGATCATGCCGATATTCAGTGGGATAGGCGCTGCGCGCTGGGTGTTGTGCTGGCGGCCGCGCATTACCCCGAAGAGCCACGCCGAGGCGATGTCATCCACGGCCTTCCTGCGCAAGGCAATGCGGTAGACGACGATTGCCATATCTTTCATGCCGGCACCCGCAGTGCGGACGGTCAGATTCTCACGCACGGCGGGCGTGTTTTATGCGTGACCGCTCTGGGCGACTCGGTCAAGATTGCACAGCAACGGGCATACCGTGCGATCGAGTCCATCCGGTTCGAGGGCATGCAGTACCGGCATGATATTGGCCACCGCGCAGTCGGACGAAGCGGTCGCTGAGTTGACCGCCTGGAGACCACTCAAATGAGCGTTTCATCGCATACTGAAACGACGTCGGTTGACGCCATCGCAGTCCGCGACTACCTCACCGGCCTGCAAAGCCGTATCGTCAGCCGCCTTGAGGCAGTCGACGGCACGGCCTTCCGAACCGACGACTGGCGGCGCCCCGAGGGCGGAGGTGGCATCACGCGCGTGCTGGAGGCAGGCAGCGTTTTTGAACGTGCAGGGGTACTGTTCTCACATGTACGCGGCGATCGTCTGCCGGGCTCGGCCAGCGCTCACCGGGCGCACATCGCCGGACGTCCCTTTGAGGCGATGGGCGTATCGTTAGTGCTGCATCCGCTAAACCCCTACATACCCACCGTACACCTTAATGTCCGTTTTTTCCTGGCCCTGCCTACTCAGGGCACCCATGAGGCGCCCATCTGGTGGTTCGGCGGCGGCATGGACCTCACGCCCTACTATCTGTTCGAAGAAGACGCGCAACACTTTCATCAAACCTGCAAGAGCACGCTGGCGCCGTTCGGTACCGATATTTATCCGCGTTACAAGCAGTGGTGTGATGAATATTTTTTCCTCAAACACCGTCAGGAAGCGCGCGGCATCGGCGGCATTTTTTTTGACGATCTGAGCGAACCTGACTTCGCCGGAGCCTTCGCCGTGCAACGCGCGGTGGGCGATGCGTTTCTGCAGGCCTATGTGCCCATCGTTGAGCGCAGGCGGGCTCTTGCCTGGGGCGAGCGCGAGCGCGCCTTCCAATGCTACCGCCGAGGCCGCTATGTCGAGTTCAACCTCGTCTTCGATCGCGGCACCCTGTTCGGGCTGCAAAGCGGCGGACGTACCGAATCCATCCTGTGTTCCATGCCTCCGGTGGCCAACTGGCGATACGACTGGCGCCCTGAGCCTGGTTCGCCCGAATCGCGCCTGTATGAATTTCTCAAGCCCCGCGAATGGGCGTGACTGACGGGCGCTCCACACGGCCGCGGATCGGCCTGCTAGGCGGCACTTTCGATCCCATCCACGTCGGACACCTGGCGCTCGCACGAGCGGCGCGGGTTGCTCTCCAGCTCGATGAAATACGCCTGATCCCAACGGGGCAGCCCTGGCAGAAGGGACCCGGCATTACACCGGCCACGCATAGGCTGGCCATGACGCAGCTGGCAGCACGCGCCGAACACTGGCTCCGCGTAGACAAGCGCGAAGTACTCAGATCGGGTCTGACCTACACCGTTGATACGCTCGCAGAATTGCGTACGCAGGAGGGTAGCGCGGCTGCCCTGATTCTTCTGCTGGGCAGCGACCAACTGCGCAATCTTGCCAGTTGGCATCATCATGAACGCCTGCTCGAGCTC
The DNA here is from genome assembly GCA_039800325.1 of Pseudomonadota bacterium. Taxonomy (GTDB): domain Bacteria; phylum Pseudomonadota; class Gammaproteobacteria; order Burkholderiales; family Burkholderiaceae_E; genus SYIM01. The sequence goes on from JBDLQY010000147.1 coordinate 26,023, forward strand.
GCGCACATCGCCGTCACGCAGCGCGGACTGTCCTCACTGACGGATCTGCCCTCGGCCGTTGAAGCTCTGGTACAGCGTCATGGTCGCGACGCCTTGCCTGACGAGCCCTGCGGCAGCCTTGTTTTTTTTCGTATGCCCGCAGTCCCTATCTCTGCGACTGTGTTACGACAACAACTGGCTGCCGGCGAACGCCCAATCGAACTGTTACCTGAGGGCGTTCTCGACTATATTGACCGCCATGGTCTGTATCGGGTGCAGGCCCCTTCAGACTAAATTCCGTACAGGCTTCTACATGGATATTCGAAAGCTGCAACGCATCGTGGTGGACGCACTTGATGACATCAAGGCGCAGGACATCAAGGTGTACAACACCACTGAACTCACCAGTCTGTTTGACCGGGTCATCATTGCCTCTGGCAGTTCCAACCGCCAAACCCGCGCGCTGGCGGCTCATGT
>JBDLQY010000148.1:0-9173 GCA_039800325.1 Pseudomonadota bacterium
GCTTCTGGATGTCATCACCCATGCGGATGGAGCTGATACGATCATTCCACCAAGAGCTTGCGCCCCACTCACCTGCGCGCCAATCCCAGAAGCTGGGCATTTCATACCAACCAGCACGCCAAGCGGCACCGCCATAGCTGACGTGTTCATAGAAATACAGCCCACCCAGGAAGTCTCGGAGGCCCGGCGCATAGCCTACCTCGACATCAGGACGAACGTTTGTGGAGTTATTAATGTAAGTGAAGTCTCGAGTACTACTACCAAGCTCGGTGACGTAAGACGAGGGTGCAACAATGGCGCTGCTGGAGCGCGTACCGCCCGCCGCTGTCACCGTGGCATCGAAGCCCACCGTGAAGATTCCGTAGAACTCAGTATCAGCCAGCACCCAGTCGATATGGTCAAACACCCCATTGAACCGGATGACGCCGTTACCCTCAGCCGAATTGCCGACGGTGCCGCCCCAGGTTTCCCAGATACTGCCTGAGCCCCAACCGCCGCCAAGGCCCGTGCGCACGATGGTGAAGTCTTCGTCACCGAACCACATCTGCGCGCCGTTGCCACTGTTGCCCAGACTCATCACGGCAATGACGGGGTTTACAACGGGTTGAGAGAATTCAATTCGACCGCGCTTGTTACCCTGGTTGAAAGCAACGTATTCGCTGCCCGAGGTGGGCGGTGAATTATTGACGCCAGACCCCGTGTAGTCGCTACCCCAGTTCTTGCCCCCGTTGCCGATCCCCAGACCCTCGCCGGTGTATTTAATCGTGACACCGCCTGCGCTTGCGTAGCCTGTGCTGTTGCCGCCGTTAACCTGGTTCCATGAATACCAATCAGCCCAACTGATCCAACCATCGGTACTACCGGCTCCACCCGAGTAATTGGAGTGCGTGCTGTTAATCATGCCACCCGCCAACTGATCGGGCGTCGCCCAGCGGGGCGCCTGCTTGAGAGACGCGGTGTAACGGGCTGCATCCGGGTCGAGAAAGGTATTCAGCCCATTGGCGATGTCGTAGTAACGCGTGCCGTCACCGGAATACCGCACCTCCCAGCTTGCGCCAGTGCCGTCCCAGTCAACACCTCCCATGACCGTGCTGCCGGTGAAGGCTGAGCCCTTTTGCGCATAGCGCACCAGACCGTCCTCATAGTAACGGCCCACAAGTTCGCCCGCCTTGGCGCCCGCCGGCACTGTATCGAGGGTGTACCAAGTGTTGGGATTGACCCCATCAATGGGATTGCCACCATCAACCTGGAAAGCCGCTGCACTGGCCTGGGCAGTATCGTTGTAAAGATATTTAGCCTCGCCAGCCGTCGCTACGCTGAGGATGTCCTCCTGAGCGCCCACTGGCATGAGAATGTACTTGTCTCGCCAGCCGGCGACATCCACATAAAACACGTCTTTGACCACGGTTCCGTTAGCGACCGGATCCCACGCAGGTCTAACATTCGTCTGAACGCTGGCGGTGCCGTTCTCAGTCACGTGCAGGGTGTAGGCGCTATAGTTGAACTCATAAATGGGCATGTAGCCCGTGGTGTTAAGCACAGCCCAGCGCTGGGCATCCGATAGTTCGGTAAAGGCCTTATACGTGGTGGCCTGATAGTCCGGTGGAGGAATATCACCGCTGCCGACTGACCGGTTGGGCACCTGCTCATTGCCGGCTTTATTCCAGTTGACCGTGCTGTTGAAGTAGTCAACACCCTCGATCAGAACCTCGCGGAAGCGCTTGTCGTAATCGGCCTTGGGGTTGTAGTAACCGATCTGATTAAGCTTGACCTCCATGGTGGCGTACTTGCTGCCAGTCTTCACCTTCTCGGTGCCGACCTGCTCGGTAATTTCGGTCGGTACCCAGGTGATTTCGGGCACCTGAATCTGTCCGGCGGCAACCTTGACGGTATCCACCACAACAGGCACTTCTTCGGCCACCGTGACATAGACCGGCACCTGTACTTCCACGATGCCACCGACGCTGGCATCAGCATCCAGCCTGACCGCGCCACCAGCCAGTACGCGTACCTCATCAGCAGCGGTCAGCAGACCCTGCCCGCGCACGGTAATGGTGCCGCCGTTCAGGTCGCTAAGCGCGATGCCTCGCTCAAGTCGATCACGTGACCAGGTAAGGTCAACACCCGAGTTGAGATCAATACGACCCGCCGAAGACACCGTGCCTGCCACCGTAAGGCTCTCGCCGGCATTCATCAGAATGCGGCCCATCATGGCGTAGCTGACGCTGATGGCGTCGGTGCGCGAGTTTCCACCCGTCAGCGTAAGTATTTGCCCTGCACGAGTGGCACCTAAAGTTGCGTCGGCATCAATAGCAGCACGCAGGCCTTCGACGATTTGCTCACGCGTATCACCGGCAGCGGTATAGCTGAAACTGCTGCTGCCAACAGTAACCGTATAAGTGGCGCCGTAATGCACCTGCAAGGCGGCCAGATCAATGGTGCGATCAACCAAAGCATCAGCCACGCTGACGGTTGCCGTCACAGCGCCCGAGGACACTGCACGGGTGACTTCAACCTGACCATTCACCGCGATCTTGGGCGCGGCAAGATGCGCCAGAGCGTCGCCCTTGGCAATAGCCTGATTAAGATTTTCACCCGTATCAATGTCAGTGCCAGGCCCAGAAATGAGCAGGGTGTCGCGCGCGCGTACGTACAGCGTAGAGTCAGCGCCCGTGGCATAGACGTAGCTGCCGGACAGCACGCCAATGTTGTTACCCAATACCACCAGCGAGTCACGCACGTTGACGTTACGCATGAGGTTAACGTCACCTGCCAGCGACTCTACCCTGATGGTGCCAACCTTGGCGCCGCCCAGAATGCCCGCAGTGACATCACGCTGACCCAGTACGCCCTTGATCAGGATGCTGTCGACCGCCTCGATATCGATCGAGCCACCTGGCGAGGTGTCAAGCGTGCCGCCGCGCACATAGTTGCCAGCATTGTCGAGCACCAGCAGTTCCATCCAGACACCGGCTTTGCTGGCATCCGTGCCACCGCGTACCACCAGTTGATCTTGAGTGGTAACAAGTCCATCAATATGCACGAGTGAACGCGATCGCAGGGCAAGGTCAGAGCCCACGTCAACACCGGTGACTGCACCCTTGATGCGGATATCGCCGTCAGCGACGATTTCGACGCGACCGTCGCCCGTCTCGGCAGCACCGGTCCAGCGACCATCGCCGGTAGCGTCAGCAGCCACGCGACTGGCCGATGACATCTCAAAGCCTGTGCCCGAGCCGCCCGTGGACGTTCCGGCTGAGACCAGCACCGAGCCAGAAGCCAGCAGCTGACCGCCAAAGCCGGTTTCAAGATTACCCAGGACCACGTCGCGCGTAGCACGCAGATCAAGCGTTGCATTCTTACCCGTCCAGACCACATCGGCGGTGCTGGCGACAGGATACGCATTGCTGTAAAGGTCAGTCGTGGAGGTATTGACCGTGTAAGTGACCTTAACGCGGATGGTGCGACCGTTTTGCGTCTGCGTAGGCGTAAACGTGGACGCCGTTGCACCAGCGATAGCGCTCCAGGTGATGCCATCATCACCCAGCGACTGCCACTGATAGCTGAAGGTGGTGCCGGCAGGCGCCGCTACCTCAGTGACATCTGCGTTAATGATCGCTCCCACCTTGAAGCGATACTGCCCCGCCTGTGGGCTGGTCAGTTTGACCGTGTTCGCGGCCCCGGCTTTGGGTTCAGGCAGGAAGGCCTGGTCAGCACCGGCCTGAATACCGCCCTGCACCACGACGCGAGAGCCCTGAACCTTAATGATGCTGTCGGTACCCGAGCTGTACAGCTGCGCATTTTCACCCAGGGTGATATTGCCGCCAGCGATAACTTCAAGCAGCGAATCGGCCTCGAGTACGACGCCGCCGGTTCGATCGTTGACGCTACCCATGCTGATCGCATCGACGGCTTCAAGCCTGAGCTTGTGACCAGTTTCTTGCGCGGCCAGGGCCGTGTTCCAGACCTCGATGTCATCGCCTGCCTTTGCCAGCATCGAACCTTTGAGTTCGATCGTGCCATGCAGGCGAATGTCGCCAGTGGCGTAAGCCGACACTTCATAGTCATAGGTAGCGGATGTAGCCTGATTGCTCTTCACCACACCGGCGATGTCGATGTCTTTACCGGCCAGTACGATGTTGGCACCGGTCTCGAGCCAGCCCGACTCGGCACGAATATCCAGCACACCCTTCAATGAGCTGATCTGCAGCAGCCCGAGGTTGGGGTTGCCTTTGCCGATGGTGCTGTTGATGACGACGTCGTTATAGCCCTGAATGATGATGCGGCTGTCGGCGTCCAGCGTGGCGAAGCGGCTGGTGCCGAAGGTGCGAATGCTGACCTCACCGACCTGCTCGCGCGTGCCCGAGGTGATGATGATGTCGCGCTGCGCCGTGAGGTCACCCTTGAGATCGAGGGTGCCCGTGCCGCGGATGATGATGTCAGAGTTAGCGCCCCGGGCGATGAAGTCGCCCTCAATCACGGTGGTTCCCGCCGGGTTCATCACCATGCTGCCGCTCAGCGTCTCGACCAGGCTGGTCGCCTGGAAGTTGACCGCCTGGCTGCCGGTTCCTTCCCGGGTGCCTGCATACAGATTCAGGGCTGAATGCGCGCGAATAGCACCGGCAATGGTGATTTCACCACCAGGCGCGTTGGCCTTACCCAGGTTGACCACCGAGCCCTGCGCGCTGGCGTCAATGGCATAGCCGCGCGACGACTGCAAGGGTCCTGCGGTCGGGCTACTATCACGAATCTGGGTGAAGCCCAGACGCTCAGCACCGCCGCCTGCGATCGCGCTGATACGCATGACGCGGTTGCTGGTGAGCATCAACCGTCCATCATCCATTCTCACCGTGACCGTATCGGCTGCCAGGGTCTGCAGCGAATTCAGCGCTGGCAGACCTGCAACGGTACGCGTGACCTTGAAGGCGTTGGTGGCATTGATGGCCGCCTGCAAATCTTCGACCAGGCCAAATAGACCATCGGTGGTGCTGGTTCGTGTCGGGTTGAGCGAAAGATCAGCGCTCCACTCATAGTCATCACCGAGCGAGACCGTGAGACGGAATTTGGTCTGCGCACTGAGATGACCATCAGCGAACTCGGCAAAGCCATCAGCCAGCAGTTCCTGCGTCCAGGCCGGTGTCAGCACCGACATGTCACCCGAGGCCGACAACGTGATGGTGCTGTCGTCACGCCAGGTACGCAGGGCGACATTACCGCCGATGACGATACCTTCATCAGCCCAGGGATCAGCAGATGTTGCTTCGCGCGTGCTGCGCCCGCCCCGTACATCAATCACCTTGCCGGCGAGCAGGTCACGGCCCAGTCTGATCTGACGATCGGCCTCGATGCGAAGCACCGAATCGCCGTCAAAGTTATTGGTCAGCGATCCGAGATACCAGCCCGCTGTATCGTAATAGTCAACGACTTCGCCACCGGCCACCATCTGGCCCTGCAGCCACGCGTCCTGAGCGGCTTCGATGTTGATCTCGCCGTCAGCGTTTTGAACAATCAAGCGTGCCGCACCGGGCAGACGTACACCGATGCCGTCAGCGTTCACGCCGCCGTTCACATTGATATTTTGGTTGGCGCGGACGATACCGCCGACTTCAACCGGATTACCCGTGGTGGCGCTGCGCACGGTGACGCCGAAATCAACCTGCCCATCCGCGCGAATCGATACCGTCGAACGTTCATTGGACCAGGTATAGGTCTCGCCGATGAGTCGACCGTCAGGGTTGCGGGTCTGAGTAACCTTGCCGCCCGACAAAATCATGCCCGCAACGACCGCCTCGCCTTTGACATCGATATCGACCAGGCCACCCGAACCGTCACTGGTAAAGCCCGCGGCCGTGAGACCCCCGGCGGTTGAGAAAACCAGCGACTGACCGGCATCGTCTGCGCCTGGCAAGCGCGTGGTACGCAGCGTGACCGACTTGGCTGCCGACAGCGCCGTATCGATGCGGATCTGTTCGCCCGCCTGAACGAAGATCGTGGAGTCTGGACCCAGCCATTCAGTGCCCGAGCCGACCAGCTTGCCACCGGCGATCAGGCGACCGTAGATCTCGACATCATCGTTACCCACCACCCGAATATCAGCACCCGCTCGGCCCGCGAGCAGTGTTGAGGCTGCATGCACGTAAACACTGGTGCCCGCCAGAGGTGCCCCTGGACGCTGCGATCCCAGGCCTTCCAGCGTGATATCGCCGTTGATGGTGCCCTGACCCTGCCAGTACACAGCACGCTGCGAACGCATCACCAGATCGGAGCCCTCGCCGAGCAGCTTGATAATGCCCCCGACCACCAGCGCTTCGTCTTCAACGTCGACGATAAAGTCGGAATCGGGCTGTAGGGTAGTGATAGTGCCTGTCAGCAGGAAACCTGCACCACGCTGACCCAGCAACGGATGAACCTCTTGAATCTGCAGCTCTTCGATAGAGCCGTTGTTGGTCGCATCGTAGGCGTAAGCAAGGTACTTGTTGGTACCGTCTGAAATCAGCCAGCGCTTGCTGGGCGTGCCCGTGGGCTCGCCGTTGCTTTGGTCGATCAGGAAGTTGGTGACCAGTTTCTGGTCAGCCGGCGCACTGGCCTTGTAATAAACGTCATTGGCCGCGCTGTACTCCGCGTAGCCGGACTGATCCTGCACCACAAATTTCTGCTGAGCCGTCAACGCAGAGTACGCGGTGCCGGTCTCCGGAATAGCAACCCGGCTCCAGGTGATGTCGGTGTTGTTGTAGTCAGTGCCTTGTTTAAAGCTCAGCTTGAATTTCTGATCGGCCGCTGCATTGGCGTTATAGAACACCAGACCATCCCAGCGCTGATAGCCAAGGCTCTTGAGCACGGCCTCCTGCTGCTGGACGTTAAGCATGTCGAAGGGCGTACTGTCGTTGGGCTTGGTGACCGTATCCCAGGCGAAGGTTTTAACTTCAAAATCGCCCTGGGGGCCTTCGGTAAAGCCCGTCACAACCTGTCTTCCTGCAGGTGCATCCAGCTTTACGAAGACCTGCTTGTCGTAAGTGCCGTAACCCAGTTTGGTCAGAACGACATCGCGCTGCGCCAGGGTCAGCGACTCAAAGCTTGCAGTGTTGGCCGGGGCACGGGTTCCACCCCAGTCGAGCCTGTCGATATCAAAGTCACCTCCACCAGCAGTAAACCCTTTAACAAGTCGGTCAGACGCAGAAGCGCCGGCTTTGTAGAACCAGGTGCCCGTGTAGGCCTCATAACCCAAGGCACGCGCGACGATGGCTTTCTTGGCATCGTCCAAGGCGTCGAAACCAACGCTAGCACCTGGAGCCGAGACACCCTCACCCCAGAACACGTCGCTGTTTTCGTAGTCGGTAACAATTCCCTGCGTGAAGCCGTTCACCAGCTTCTTGCCCGTAGGCGCGTTGTAGTTGAAATACAGCGTCTTGTACTTGGACGTGGGGTTAGCACGCGCGCTGGCTTCAAACTCGGTGATGGCCTTGACGACGACTTCCTTCTGTCCCGCCGTCAGATCCTTAAACAAGACATCGTTCTTGGGCCGCAGGTATTCGGACACCACACCCTGCTGGTCTTGGGTCAGTTCATCAAACGGATTGTGCTCAAGCTTGAGGCGCGCATCGCTGCCCGACATCGCCAGCGCGAAGGGCCGCGACGAGGCCAGACCCGTGACCTTGAGCATGCCTCCGGTAGGCGCGACGGCCTTAACGGCCTTGATCGCCTCAGTATCGGCGTTAATTGCCGAGGCAAGGCCCTTGGCGACGTTCTGGCGAGTGGTGACAGCCGCGTTGTCACCGGTGGTGACCACGTCAGATGCCTTCACGGTATAGCTGATGGTTCGGCTGCCCGTGAACGAAGCAGGGCTGGCGAGGGTGAGGCTTAGGGTATCGCCGGCAACAAAGCTGCCAGACAAGGTGATGCGATCAAGCTGCGGCGGCGCGAACGAGATGACGCGATCCACCACCGCCCGATGTTCATCGCTGAGCTCGGCATACAAGGCACCCTGAGCGGGCTTGGAGACCCACTTGGCCGCATCGATCAGGCCCGGTGCATCTGCAAAGCGAGCCTTGGCATCAACCACAGCCTTCTGTGCTGCCGTGAGATCGGCGTAGCGAGTCCAGGCTGCCGGTTTGGTGACGCTGCCCCAGTCGCCGCTGCTGATCGCCGATGAATAATCGACCAGACGATCAACGACCTGCTGCTGCGCCGGAGTCAGCTGGGTATACGTCAGACCCGCGAGGGCCTCCGCCCAGCGTGCCTGCGACACCGCAGATGCGAGGTTCAACTTGGAGTCAACCACCGCCTTCTGCGCCGCGGTGAGCGACTCATACTGGGTGAAGGGCTCAGGACGTGTCGTTGTGCCCCAGTCAGGCGTATTGACCGCCTGCGCAAAGTTTACGTACTTGTCGACGATCGTCTTCTGCGCCGCCGTGAGATTTGTATAGGTGGTCTGCGATGCGGGAGCCACAACAGACTGCGCAGCGGCGGCTCCTTGCGCCTCGGCAAACCACCGCGAAGCGTCAATCAGCCCTGTGCTGCCCGCGAATCTGAGCGTGGCATCGACCACCGCCTTCTGCGCAGCCGTCAGCGCCGGGTAGCCCGTGCCCGGCGCCGGCTTGGCCACTGAACCCCACTGCGCATCGGTAACAGCCACCGCAAAATCGACCTCGCGATCAATAACGTCCTGCTGCGCAGCTGTCAGCTGGGAATACGTCAGACCGGCAATCGACTCAGCCCACTGAGCCGAGGTCAACACCGATCCGTAATTCAGTTCGCGATCGACCACGGCCTTTTGGGCCGTCGTAAGGTCCGTGTACGAACGCCCGGATAACGTCTCAGTCCATTGCCCTGCCGTGACTGCGCTGGCGTAATTGAGCTTGGTGTCGACCACCGCCTTCTGGTCTGCGGTGAGCTGTGAGTAGCTCAGGCCATTGAGCGTTTCGGTCCACTGCGCGGGTGCGACAATACCGGCGTAATTAAAGTTGGCATCAACCACGGCCCGTTGTGCAGCGCTGAGATCACCGTACACAGCGTCCAGCGGCGGTGCATCAACCGTACCCCAATTGGCTTTGGGCAGAAGTACCAGATCGGCCACCTGGGCTGCCGTCGCCGTGGCTGAGTCACGCAGCTCGGTGAAGACGATACGGTAGACCTTGAAGGCGTTGGTATTGTTGAAGTCGATGGTGCGGGTCTGC
>JBDLQY010000149.1:0-10180 GCA_039800325.1 Pseudomonadota bacterium
CGCGAACTTCCTAGCCGCCAGGGACGTGTTCGACCGCTGTGGGGCACGATGTCCGCTCTGGTACCGCCGCCAATATTGCAACTAACGGGTCGCGGAGATTTAGGGAAAGTTCTATGTCGAATCATGACAACTCTGGCCTACCATTCAATGCATACGTATGCAGAAAAGGTCGTCAAAATGGGACGGAAGATTCTCTTTGTTACGTCAGACGAGCAGCGCTACGACGGGCTCGGATGCTACGGCGGTCGCATTGCCCGCACGCCTAATCTAGACCGCCTTGCCGCCGCCGGTATCCGCTACGAGCGTGCTTATGCGCAAAACGTGACCTGCATGCCGGCGCGATCCACGATCATCACCGGACAGCACGTGGACACCCATGGGGTCTATCGCAATGGCTATTCGCTCCCCGAGGATGATCCTTGCGTAGCCCGCCTTCTGCGCGATCAGGGCCACTATCGGACCGCGTTGATCGGGAAAGCGCATTGGCAGCCGATGACTGATCACGGTAGCTGGGAGGCCTCTGCCGCTCTGCGAGGCGATCACGGGCCGTATCGCGGCTTCGAGTACCTATCTCTCGCCGCGCATAGTGGGATCGCGTACCGGTGTACCTTGCACTACAACCGTTGGCTTGCAGAAAACGGTGCGCAGTACATCGATGGGTTCTATCCGCCTGTGGGTCCGAACAATGGCCCGAACAATCTCAAGGGCGGCGACACAGATGCAATTCAAGTCCATTTCAATCCATGCCCTCGGGAGTTCTATCACACGGACTGGGTAGCCGACCGCTCGATCGATTGGTTGCGCACACTGGGGCAGGAGGATGATTGGTTCCTTTGGGTGAGCTTTCCTGATCCGCATCACCCCTTCGATCCGCCGGTGGCTGAGAAAGGGCGGGTCAACTGGCGAGATCTTGATCTGCCCGCCGGACACCCTGGATCCAGAGAAAAGATCGAACACGTCTTGGCCTCCAAGCCAAAGCACTGGCTGAACTTCTTCCTCGGTAAGGCAGACGTCGCCGAAGAGACACCGGACGGTTTTGTCCCCTCCACGCTGACCGACGATAACGTTCGTGAGATCAATGCCATGGTGCACATTCAGAACGAACTGATCGACGAGGCGCTCGGACGCATCCTTGCCTACATCCGCGACCGGGGATGGGATGATGACGTGGACATCATCTACACCACCGATCACGGCACAACGCAGGGAGACTTTGGCTTAATGTTCAAGGGGCCCTTCCATGTTGACGGCTTGATGCGGCTGCCGATGATCTGGCGGCCTGCGCCGTCGGCGGGAATTCCCGGTGGCCAGGTGATTCACGATCCGGTCGGTCAGGTCGACTTGGCGCCAACCTTCGCGCGCATCGCTGGCCTGCCCCTACCGTCGTGGATCGAGGGCCGCGAGCTGCCAGTGACTGCTGACCCCAGCAGAGACGCTGTCTTGTGCCAGTGGGATGCCTCAAAGGCTGGCCTTGAGATCCAGATGCGCAGCATCTACGACCGTTCCGGCTTCGTCTGCACAAGCTATAAAAAAACCAATTACTACCAGGGTACTGAGGGGGAGCTTTACCACCTTGGTGACGACCCCAGGCAATGGGTGAACCTATGGGATGACCCAGGCTACGCACAGGTGCGCCAAGAGTTGCTTGAGAAGATCGCGCGCATGCAGCGCTCCCCACGCAATCCGCCTCTCCAGAGGCGTTCTCGCACCTGACCCCCGATTCTTTCCCCAACCGGTGCAATATCGAAAGGAACCACTATGAGCCGACGTCGACTGTTCGCGATTCCACTGCTGCTCGCCAGTGTATTCTGTTGGCCGATGCAGGCGGCTGCTAACGAAGCCTTTCCCGGCAAGACGGTACGGGTAATCGTTCCCTATCCGGCGGGCGGTGTGGTGGACAACGTCGTGCGCCTTTACACCGAGCGACTCTCCAAGATGTGGAGTACCCAGGTCATCGTCGAAAACAAACCCGGTGCGGACGGTAATATCGGAGTGTCTGAGGTTCTTCGAGGCGCGCCAGACGGCCACACGCTCCTGGTTCATGGCCCTGCCATCGTTGCCAACCCCGCGCTGTACGCTAATCTGCCCTGGCACCCGACCCGCAATTTTCGTGGTTTATCGGTTCTTGCCTGGGTGCCTCAGATCGCAGTCGCAGCAGCGGACTTGCCGGTGAAGTCGATGAAAGAGCTTGAGAATTTGGCTCGCAAGGAGCCGGGCAAGCTGTTCTATGCGGTGCCTGGTGCGGGCAGCGGAAACAACTTGTCGACCCAGCTGTTCCTGCAGTCCGTCGGGGTAGAGATGACTGCAGTACAGTACAAAGGTCAGCCAGATGCGGTACTGGATTTGCTCGCAAACCGAGTAAATTTCATGTTCGTTTCGCCGAGTATCGTTTTGCCGCACATTAGTGCTGGCAAGCTGCGTGCACTGGCGATTGCGGGGCCAGCACGTCTGTCGCAGCTGCCAGATACCCCCACGATGGCTGAATCGGGTTATCCGTCAGCCGTGCGTCCGTTCTGGTTCTCGATGTTTGGACTGGCTGGGACGCCCGAACCCGTGCTTCAGAAGATCAACGCTGATCTTACGACGATTGCTGCGTCAAGCGAGGTGCAGGCGGCGCTGAGGAACGGCGGGTACCAGCCACCGACAGCCATGTCCGTTGCGCAGATGGATGCGCTGATCAAGCAGGACGCCGAAGCTTGGAGCGCCGTTATCCGGAAGGCTGGTATTAAGACCGAGTAAGGTTATCTCGGTTGGTATCACGCGATGCCCAAAGAGTACCTGACTGGCTTCTTGCGCAGGGTCGCTTCGCCAGTCACAGAATCATGCAGGCTATGTCAAATAATCTTCCTGAACTGCCATCAATCCCAACCGGACGTTACCGTCACTACAAGGGGGGCGAGTATGAGGTGCTCGGTGTGGTGAGGCACAGCGAGTCACTTGAGCCGATGGTTCTCTATCGGCCCTTATATAACCCCTCAGGGTGCTGGGTGCGGCCTTTCAGTATGTTTCTCGAGCTTGTCGAGCACGAAGGCCAGCAGCAGCCACGCTTTAGCCTGATCGCTGCCGCACCACTTCGTTCCTGAGCGACGGCGATATATACGCCAGCAAGGTTGTCCACTCCGAAAACTCAGGGTTACACACGCTTAATACATCCCGTCGCGTAGTCGTTGCGGTTTTTCCTGTTCGTACTGCGCGGCGTCTACCGCACCCGAAGACAAAGCCGCCAGAATCTCACCGGCGCTCGGCGGTTGCGGTGCGTCGGCAGCTCGTTGTTGCCAGAGGCCTGAGCGCATCATTGACTTTCCACACTGGAAGAACACCTGGTCAACCTGTATCCAAAGCGCACAGGCGGGTGGCCTGCCGTTGACGGCGAGGCTTTGTAGCAGCTCGGGATCAGCGGTGATGCGTGCGGTACCGTTGACTCGTAGGGTTTCGTCTACCCCTGGCACTAGAAAGATCAGTGATACCCGAGGGTCGTGCAAGATATTGAGCAGGCTGTCAATTCGATTGTTACCCTTACGCTCGGGTAGCACCAGCGTTTTTTCATCGATAATTTTTACCAGAGGCACCGGATCACCACGCGGCGTCGTGTCTAGCCCCTTGGGGCCGCTGGTGGCCAGCACCGCAAATCCAGATGACTGAATCCACTGTTGGTAAACCGGGTGCAGATAATCGGTTTCCTTGCGTAAGGCATTGGGCGGGGTCGCGCCAAAAAGCGCACGTAATTGCTCTGACGTCTGAATGAAGTTCATAAGCTTTGTTAAATCAAATTGCCTCTGACCTGGTGGCGTTTGGCATTAGACATTGTTTCAAGGTTAAAAACACCCGCCCGCATACTCCGTTAAGCCCCCGAACCCGCACTGCCGTTCGCTGCCTTGCGTACCGCCGTGGCCAGCGAGCGTACGGTCGGGTTTGAGGCCATGTGCCTTGAGACGAAGAAACTGACGGGTGGCAGGTTCCAGCTCAGTGCATAGGGCAGGGCTGCGCACTCGCCGCGTTGAACCAGATCTGCCACGGTGTCTCTGGCCAAGATTGTGATTCCATTAGGCAGGTGGCGCAGTACGGTTTCGATGGTGCGTAAAGACATAGTTTCAACCACGGGTGACGGTGGTTGTACGCCCGCGCTTAGAAATATCGCGCTGAACGTGCGCCGCATGGGCGTGTTGGGTGGCGGAAAGATCCAGTCGAGTTTAGCCAGTCGGGCCCAGTTTAGTGGTCCACGCGATAACCGTGATCGGCTGCGCGCTGGTACCAAGAGGCAGGGCTGCTGCTCGTAGATGGGTTCCTGATCGATATCGATGCCTACGCTGTGGTCAAACGAGCGGCCAATCGCACAGTCGATCTCGCGAGCCGAAAGCGCAGCCACCAGTTCATCGGTCGTGCCTTCGGTCGATAAGACCGAGACTCGAGGTGACTGCCCTAGCAGGTGCGTAACCGCGGCGTTTAACAGGCCCTCGGGCACCTGCGGCGTGATACCCAGCCGCACCCTGTCGATCAGACCCGTGTCAATTGCGGTCAGCACATGGGCTGTTGACTCAACGTCAGCCAGCGTAACCCGCGCCAGCCGCAAGGCAGCGCGACCGGCTTCGGTGGCTTCCAGTCCGCGACTGGTACGCTCGAACAGTCGAGCCATAAAGATGTCTTCGATCTCGCGCAGCGCTTTGGTAATGGCGGGTTGGCTCAAATCCATTTCAGCGGCCACCCGACTCAGCGAGCGGCAGCGCTCCAGGCTTTCAAGAAGCGTCAGGTGACGCAGCTTCAGGCGCGAGCCCATGCTGTGCCGCAATCGCGTTGAGCGGTCTTGTTGTGCCATAACCTGCAGCTTATACCTTCATCAGAAAATTAGTCGATATGGTAACTGTGCGAACCTAAACTTTGGCGCATGTTGATCTCTCGCCATAGCCCCTTAGCAACCGACGCAGTACTTGACGTCGGCCTGTGCGCGAACCTTTTTGATGCCATCGCTGAGGCGTCTGGGCCTCAGCAGGCGCTGGTTCGTATCGATCATTACCGCAGGCTTCTGGCCGGCCCGGGTATCTTCAGCATCCAGTTAAACGTGACCACCCGTGAAGATCCCGTCAACGAAATCCGTTTGCAGAGGCTTTACTCATCGGCAGGGCATGCGTTTCCGGTTGAGGCGCGCAAGCGCAAGACCTTGACTCCATGGACTGAAACCCTGTTTGTCAGGGGCGAGGTGTTTGTGGCCGAAGGTAGTGACGCGCTTGAGAACACCTTCGATGACTATGCGCAGATGCACCCGCTTGGCCTCAATGCAGCTGTAAACATTCCGTTGCTCAGGGGCAGTCAGTGCTATGCCACTTTCAATGTGTTTGGTACCTGTGGTGGCTGGCAGCCTGCGCAACTGCTGGCTCTGAGACTTCTGGCGCTGCTGGCTGCGCGCTGGGTCACGCCGGCCCCCGATCTTTTCTATAGCCTGACGCCCGGTCAAGCGGACGCTCCCACCCGTAACCCCTTATAAGCACCAAGGAGACATCATGTTTCGCAACCCTTTGTATTGCGTCACCGCAGCGGGCTTTCTGCTGGCAGCCGGTACGGCCCAGGCTGATCTGGGTGAGGACTGGCTGGCTGGCAAAGTCACGACCGGTAATCCGACGATTAGCTACTCAGGCCCGCCGATTGAGTTTAAGTACGGCCATCCGTCACCGCCCGCATCGGTGCTTGTGCCGCCGACCCAGGCCAACTTGAAGCGCATCGCCGCGGCCAGTAACGGTAAGCTAATCATTAAAGAGTACGGTTCCGGCAGTCTCTTCGGCGCACGAGACGGCTTTAAAGGTGTTCGCACTGGCGTAGGTGAGTGGGGTGTGTGCTACCCCACCTACGAGGGGCGCGGCATGCCGCTGTCGCGCGTGTGGGAGCAGCCCTTTGTGACGCCTTCTAACCCTATGGTCGCCACGCGTATCGCGCAAGAGTTGGCATCCAAGTACTTCGTGCCAGAGTTTAAAAAGCAGGGCGTTGCCTGGGGTAACCATGTCGCCTTCCAGCCGGCAGACATCCTCAGCAAAAAGCCCATTCGCAAGCTTGAGGATTTGCAGGGCCTCAAGATCGGCGCCCAGGGCATGTCGCCTGATGTGGCCAAGGCGCTGGGTGTTGCACTGGTCAACCTGCCGTTCCCCGAGCTGTATACCGCGCTCCAGCAGGGGGTGATTGATGCTGTGTTCTGGGTTGACGCTGGCTTTGTTCCGTTTAAGCTCCACGAGGTCGCCAAGTTTCACACGGCCTTGGGCCTGACGGGCGGTGGCGCCTGGACTTGCTATAACCCTGAAGCTGTCCGTAAGCTGCCTGCTGATTTGCAGCAACTATACCTGCGGGGTCTAGAGCCTTTTGCGATGGTCAATACCAAGATCTCAGGTGTCGATTTCTCGGTTAAGGCCCGAGAGGCCTACAAAGCCGCTGGCGTCGAGATGATCACGCTGGCTCCGACCGAGCTGCAACGATTTAAAGACAAGCTGCAGCCGGTGGTGGACGCCTGGGCCGATGATCTCGAAAAAGACCGGATACCGGCCAAGGCGCTCATTAAAGACATTCAGACGCTGACGGCCAAATATCAGAGCATGTCACCCAACGATCTGATGAAGCTGTCAATCGAAAATCCGGTGGTTGTGCAGCAGTGAGCGGCGACCCGACCCTTGATTCTCAAGATGCTCGTGACCAGGGTCTGGCGTCTGCAAAGCTGGACCCTGATGCACTCGGAGGCCGATGGTTGAACGCAGGCCTGCCCCGGCTTTTTCGTGATATCGCCGCTTTCGTTCTTTTGCCACTGATCGTCGTGGTGATTGGTATCGATGTGGTCGGGCGTTATTTTTTTAGTCATCCCTTCCAGTGGTCGCAGGAAGTTGCGACCCTGTCGTTGCTCTCGCTGTTCGTTGCCGCCATTCCCTTTACGACGGCGTCCAATGGTCATGTTCGCACCGAGACTCTGTACGAGAAGTACACGCCGCGGGGCGCAGCCTTCATCGATGCGCTCGGCGCATCGTGCGGCGCGGTCTTCATGGGTATCGTGGCCTATTGGCAGTTTCGGGAGCTTCCCGGCATGTTCGAGCGCGGCGAGGGGGCCGAGTTCATCAACGTGCCATACTGGCCCATCAGCCTGTTCGTGGGCTTGTGCATGTTATTTGGATTGATTCAACTTCTGCTGCGGCTGGTGCAGCGGACCCGCGATGCGTTGTCGCTGAAAGGGCGCGGGTGAGTCTGATCGTCGTCGGTTACATCGCTGTTTGCGCGATGCTGGCGATGATTCTGCTGGGTGTGCCCATCGCCTGGGCCATGGCGATTGTGGGCGTGCTGGGCGAGCTTTATGTCACCGGTTTCACAGC
Source organism: Pseudomonadota bacterium (assembly GCA_039800325.1). Lineage (GTDB taxonomy): Bacteria > Pseudomonadota > Gammaproteobacteria > Burkholderiales > Burkholderiaceae_E > SYIM01. The sequence goes on from JBDLQY010000149.1 coordinate 7,335, forward strand.
GGCCGCATCCAAGCTAAGCCTGACGCTTTGGGAAAACGGCACGCTGTTTGTCTTTATCGCCTTGCCGCTGTTTCTGCTGATGGGGCAGCTGGCTTATCGCACCGGCATTACCGACGACTTGTACGACTGCATCAGCAAGTGGTTTGGCCATATGCCCGGTGGCATCGCGGTATCGGCGGTCTTGTCGAATGCAGCCTACGGTGCTGTGACCGGCAGCAGCATCGCCTCGGTGGCGACGCTGGGGCCGATGGTGATGCCCGAGTTTCGAAAATACCGCTACGACTTGAGCCTTGCCACGGGAACCCTGGCTTCGGCGGGTACGCTGGCAGTACTGGTTCCGCCGAGCACCCTGCTGGTGATCTACGGCGTGTGGACCGAGACCTCCATTGCAGCCCTTTTCATGGCGGGCATTGTGCCCTGCGTATTACTCACGGTGGTTTACTGCACGGTGCTTGCGCTGTGGTGTGCGCTAAAGCCTGAGATGGGGCCGCGTGGCCCCAGTTATTCGTGGCCTGTGCGTTTTGCTTCGCTCAGAAAGCTGCTACCGGCGCTGGTACTGATTTCAATCGTCCTGGGCGGTATTTACGGCGGTGTCATGACGCCTTCAGAGTCAGCGGCTGTGGGCGTGCTGGGGGTGCTGGCAATTGCAGTGGCCATGCGGCGTTTTCGCTGGGCAGCCTTGGCAGAGTCGCTGCGCCAGACCATCGCGACCTCGGGCATGGTGTTTGTTATTGTTGTCACCGGCATCATGTTCACGCGTTTCATGGTGCATACCAACGTCACGTCTGATTTCGTGTCCATGATCGCTGACTGGAACCTCAGCCGAACCGGTCTGCTTCTAGCCATGCTGCTGCTTTATTTCGTGCTGGGCACAGCGCTGGATGGTTTGGGTATGCTGATTCTCAGCTTGCCGTTCGTCATGCCCTTGATGGCTACGGCCGGCATCGATAAGGTCTGGTTTGGTGTCTTTTTGTGCGTAATGATGGAGCTGGCTGCGGTGAGTCCTCCCGTGGGCATCACGGTTGCGGTCATGCGAAGCGTAGCGCCCGACGTACCGACCCACGTTATTTTTCGCGGTTGCTATCCGTTTTTGGGCTTAACTATCCTGTTGACCTTCGCCTTGATCGCATGGCCTGGGTTGGCGCTTTGGCTGCCAGCGGCCATGCGCTAAATGCGGTGCCGTGCGCCAAGGGCGCAAACTTCACGAGACACGCCATGCCTGTGACCGCTTTGCATCACTTTACCGTTCGTTGCACACCCGCCGAATTGCCGCCGCTTGTGGATTTCTACACGCGGGTGTTGCGTCTGACGGTGGGCGCCCGTCCCGAGATTCCGGCGCCCGGCGCCTGGCTCTATGCCGATGGGCAGCCCATCGTGCACCTTTATGCCAATCTGAAGACGCCAGACCAGCCCGTAGCGCCTGCGACAGGTCATGTCGACCACATCTCGTTCAGATCGCGGGGCCTGGACGAAATACGTGAGCACCTGTCCGCGCAGGGCGTGCCCTTTGTGGAAGCGCCAGTGCCAGGTTGGCCACTGCACCAGGTGTTTATTCACGATCCGCGCGGACTCAAGATCGAGATGACCTTTTTCATGGACGATGAAGGGCGCCGCACGTGACCCGGTTTATTCAGACAGGCGATCTTCGTACAGCGTTCGAACAGCAGGGAATAGGCCCGCCCTTGTTGCTAATGCATGGTGCTGAGGCTTCACGGCTGATGTTTGCAACGCTCACGCCACATCTGGCACGTCACTTCACGGTCATTGCCTACGATCAGCGTGATTGCGGCGACACTCAGGGTCCCGAACTCAGCGTTACGCTGGCCGATCTTGCTGATGATGCGCAGCGGCTCGTACAGGCTTTGAAGCTTGGCCGCGTCCATGTTTTTGGTTCGTCCTTTGGTGGGCGGGTGGCCCAGGCCCTGGCGCTGCGCCATCCAGACTGCATTGATCGACTGGTGCTCGGAAGCACCTGGCCCATCCCTGATACCTACGAGGCGGTATGCCCCGATGCGCCGCGTCTGGCGGCACTGCGTCGGCAATTGCCCGCCACGGCCGGCGAGCTGGCCGGCTGGTTTTTTCCGGACGAGTATCTTAGGCAGCGCCCCGATCTGCTCAGTGTTTTTGCAGGTGCCAGGCCCGAATCCGCACGGTCGATGCGGCGCGCGGCGACGGTTCAGTCCACACTTAATGACGACCTTGCTGCTATAGCGGCGCCCATACTGCTGATCGCCGGTGAACTCGATCGCGTAGTACCTGCCCGGGTCACGCTGTCTATGACCGCGCGCCTGCGCGGCGCACAGACCGCAGTGCTGCCCGGTGTCGGGCACGCCACGGCGCTACAGGCACCCGAGGTGCTGGCCAAGCACCTGATTCGATTTCTGTCGGACGAATCTCAAAACAAGGAGTGAGTAGATGGATGTCCTGATCGCAGGAGCCAGCATGGCGGGTCTTTCGGCAGCCTATTGGTTTGCTCGGCTGGGGCATCAGGTAACCGTGGTCGAGCGCGCCCAGGGGCTGCGCCCTGGCGGTGCACCCATCGACGTGCGCGGTCGTGCACTCGGCACGGCTGAGCGCATGGGCGTTCTGCGCAGGATCGAGGCCGAAAAAGTTTCCATTATTGAGCCCATGCCCGTGCTCGACGGTACGGGTACTCAGGTAGCCAGTCTTGACCTTCGCTGGTTTGCCAATGAGACCGATCAGGATGTCGAGATTACCCGTGACCGCCTGAATCAAATTTTGTACGGCGTCGTCCCGTCGACGGTTGAGTTTCGTTTCCAGTGCACGCTGTCCTCGCTTGATGATGGCGCCGGTGGCGTCGATGTTGGTTTCTCGGACGGCCGGCA
>JBDLQY010000150.1:0-3501 GCA_039800325.1 Pseudomonadota bacterium
GATGCGATCAGCCATGACGTGCCTCCTTGGTCGAGGCCCGCTTGCCGTAGAGCTTGGTGCCAAGTTGTTCGACCAGTTCACGCTGAGGCCAGGTTAACCTCTGGTCGTCGATACGGACCGCAAGCAGCCCCTGTTCGTGCCAACCTTCGCGTTTGACTTCATCGGGCGACCGACGCTGGCCGCCATAGCCTTTTGGGTAGAGCCTCATGCTACACCTCCCCGGCTCTCCAGAGCCCAATGCAGGATGGCGATGGCATCGGCCTCGTTGTCGTCCGCAGGGCTGTAACCGCGCGCACGGGCGGCAGCAATCATGGCTTGCTTCGGTGCATTGCCCTTGCCGGTGGCGTGACGCTTGATTGTCCCCACCGGCACGCCCTCATAGGGAATGCCCCGAAGTTCAGCCCACGCCGTTAGCGTGGCCATCAGGCCGCCGTAAATGTGGCTGGCATCGGTCCCTGCGTGGCGGCGAACTTCCTCGAACCAAATCGCATTAATCTGACCGGACAGCCGGTCGAGTTCTGTCAGCCAGTTTGTGAAGCGCAGATAGCGCATGCCGCCTCCATCAAAGCGACCGGGGCGGAAGCTGGCTGTTCCGCTGGTAATCAGACCGTCATAGCCGCGCAGGGCCCAGCCAGTGGTTGTGCCGAGATCAAGAGCCAGGAACGTTCTGGCCGGTGCCGGGGTGATCGGGGTTTTCGGGTTTGCGTCAGGGCTGACGCTCGCGAGAGTCGGGTTAGCCATGTGCGGCCTCCTCTTCTGGTTGGCTGCTCGGGTGGAAGACGACGGCGGTTGATGCTTGGCGGTACCGGCCGCCGTCGTCAGATCAGAATGCAATCCGCACCATGTGGTGGCCCCCGCGATTGGGCCTGACGTACGGGAGGAGAGGCCAACCCCAGGGGTTGGCCTCCCCATACGTAGTATGGGGGTTCAGCACCTAACTGTTCCTGATCATCCAAAATACTGAAATCATTGAATAAAATGATTTCAAGAAGTCTTCGGCCATGACATAGGCGCCGAGGACATATCATATGGTAACCCATTGATTTTGTTGAGCTCACACATACCCATGACATATGAGTTAGGCCTCACTCATATGACATGGGTCGTCTTCAGCACCCTCTGGATAGACCCAGACAGTGGGGTTTTCGACCTGCAGAGAGACCCCAGACTGAGGGCATTTGAAGTGGCTTGGCAGGACCGGACGGGTCTCGGTGGTGACCTCCCCGGTGACCGGATCGATATGATCGACGGGCGTGCCGAACTGCATCCCTTCGACACAGAGATAGCCAAATCGCGACCGGGTCATGGGGTAACCAAACTCGGACGGATCGCGCAGGAATTTCACGAAACCTTTGGTCGCCAGCACGCTGAGGCGCTCGCGGATCGTGTGCTTGCTGCCCAGACCGCTCTGGTTCTCGAAGCTCTCAGCGAACTGGGTCCCCGTGTAGAGCCGTTCGCTGGCAGCTTCATCGAGTAGCATGCCTAGGATGACGTCGTGCTTGCGCAGGCGTTCGGCATCGAAGCGTGCGCCCACTTCCTTCCGCACCAGGCGTTCATTCATCGGGTTCAGTTCGATCCACTCACCGTTGACCTTGTCGATGAGCTTTCCCAGCAGCGCGGGGCCGTTCCTAAGCTCGATTTCTAGCCGACGTGCGCTGTTGTCCTCCTCCGGCCGATGCATAAGAAGCCCTGAGGTGTAGAACCCCCGAAGCGCACTTGCGCCCGAGAGCGCGAGTAAAGGGTCTTCCTTTACCTGTGTCTTCGAAGCTTTCCGGGTGTGGTGGGCGAGAATGATGCCGGCGTCCGGATTGACCGCCTCGCGCAGGGGCTCCACGCGATCCCTTAGGAAGAACATCATGGCGGTATTGTCGTTTTCACCGCCGCCCTCAGGGCCGCCATCAAAGATATTGCGGATCGGGTCGATGACGATGACGTCAGGCCGAGCCTCTGGAAAGGCGGCGTGGATCGCCTCTGCCACGCGGGCGACGCCCTCGGCATCAAGCAGGATTTTCAGCTTTGGCGTAGCGATGAAAGTATCGCGCGCAGCGGCAATCACGGCTGCTGGCAGCGCTATTTGGTGTATGCGCTCGCGCAGGTAATGGTACTGGATTTCGGCCTGCAGGTAGAACACGCGCAGCGGATGGGGCGGCGTGAAGCCGAGAAACGGCACGCCAGCTGCCATATGCACGAGCCAGGAAATCAGGAAATCGCTCTTGCCCACCTTGGGTGCACCACCCAGCACAAGAAGGCCGCCAGGCGTCAGAACTCGTGGTGCAATGATGTCCTCGGGCATCGGGCTGGTATCATCCAGCAGTGCGCCGAGACTGAAGGCCGGCAATGGCCCGGCAGGTGTATCCGCACGGGGCAGTCGCAGGAGCGGTGGGCCGTTTCTTTTGACATGTAGCGCCCAGAGACGCTCGGACTCGGCCTGCAGTCGGTCCAGCGGCCAGGACGGGCGCAGCATGGCAGCGTTGTAGCCGCAGATGGCTTCCCAGCCTTCCAGCGGATCCAAGCGGCCTTCATGGACCAGACGAACATAATGTCCGATAGCAGCGCTGGCGCCCTGAAATCGTGACCAGTCGTCAGCAGCGCCCTCCCGGACCGGCGTCGTCAACACGGCCTCTAGTGTGGGTTTGGAGGGCACAGATGTGGTATCGCTCGCGAAGCCCACACCAGGCAGTGGCGGCATTTCGGCGACCCGTTCGGCCAAATCCGAAAGCTCAATCTCGACGTCGCGATGTTCGCGGATCTGCACGAGGCGCTGGTGCCCGTGCTTATGATAAACTGTGCCTGGGACCCGGATCGGCTGGTGCGCTGAGCGAAAATGGGTATCGCCACCAACCTTCACGGCGATGTCGCCCCGCAAACGGCACAGGTTGGCTAGATCGTCGCCCTCCGCCGGCTCTGTGAGTTTCCACCACACATGAAGCTTGGCCGCCCCTTCAGGCGTGCGGCCGCCACTTTCAATCACGAGGGTGGGCGTTCCGAGGTGGCGGGTAACATGCTCGAGCTTGGCGGGAATGTCGCCAGCATCGAGGTCAACAATAATGGCCTGCATCTGCAGAACATCTGCGGCACGGGCCTGTCCCTGCTCAGCAACTGTGCCCGGGATAACATAGACAGCCGCGCCCTCGCGGTTTGCCCAGGCAGCGAAGGTTGCGAGTTTTTCGGGCGCGGTGTCGTCGGCGGAGATCCAGATGTTATGCGGCTTGCCATCCCGGCCTTGCCCTTTGTCGACGAAGCCGCGGAGCGGGATCAGCCCCTCGCACCAGCTAAACACCGTGTCGAGGAAGATGGCGATCTGCTCTGGGTCGGGATCGCAGCCAAAGGGGTTATCAGACGGTGGGCCGTCGTTGAAGTCCATCCACGGGTTGAAATGCAGGATACCGTCGTCGCTCATGCGGGCAGCCCCCAGCAGCGCTCAGACCACGGGCAGAAGCGTCACTCGAAGAAGTCGGACGCGGTCGCGATGCGAGGCAGCAACTCGCCCGCATCAGTCGC
>JBDLQY010000151.1:0-12993 GCA_039800325.1 Pseudomonadota bacterium
AAATAGCCCGCTCACCATGAATCTGGCGCAGTTTGGCGTGGTCAATACTGGGGCTGTGCTGGGGTAGGGTCCCGTGAATTGGATGTCTCTACGCGCGGTGCGCGTTTGACTCGAGTTCTAATCAGGCCGAGATGGTGCTTTTATCAATGGCCTCGGACACCCAGTTGTTTCCTACCCGGGCATACCTCACGCACTAAGCGGTTACGCTCTGCCGTACCACGGCCAAGTCGACATAAAATGGGTGTCTCCTCAAATGCTACTGACCCAGCCCATTCGCTATGCCGATTTACGGTACCGACAACTCTGAAACCCTCAACGGGACGACCGGCGATGACACGCTCTACGGTGGCGCCGGAAACGACACGATAGACGCCGCTGCAGGCAACGACTTCATCGCCGGGGATGAGGGTGCTGATGTCATCGAGGGCGGAATGGGCAGCGATTCCATTCTGGGCGGCGCCGGAAATGATCTGATCCGTGCGGGCGACGATAACGATTGGGTCAACTACCTGGGCGAGACCGGTAACGACACCGTGTACGGCGGCAACGGCAATGATGTTGTCCAGCTGTCCAGCAGCACGGGTGTCAAAACATTATTCGGTGAGTCAGGTGACGACACACTGGAGGGTGGCATTGATGGCGATGCGCTTGATGGCGGAGCCGGTAACGATTTTCTCGACGGCGGCGTCGGTCACGACGCTTTACTGGGCGGCCTCGACAATGACACTTTGTCTGGGGGCGAGGGCAACGACACGCTGGACGGCGGCGACGGCAACGACTTCATCCGAGGTGAGGACGGGGCCGACATCATCGTGGGTGGCGCGGGGGTGGATTCCATCACCGGTGGCGCTGGCAATGATCTCATTCAGGCGGGCGACGGTGATGACTGGGTCACTTACACAGACGATGTCGGTGACGACACGGTGTACGGCGGCAGCGGTAATGATCTGGTCAACTACAACGGCAGCACCGGCAAAAAGCGCGTGTTCGGCGAGTTGGGCAATGACAACCTAAGTGGGGGTGTCGAGGCTGACACCCTCGATGGTGGCGACGGAAACGATTCGCTCAGCGGTGGTAACGGTCACGACTCGATCATCGGTGCTTCTGGCGACGATACGTTAAGCGGCGGGCTGGGCGATGACATGCTGCTTGCGGGTGACGGCGTTGACTCGCTTATGGGCGGTGACGGCAGTGACACCCTGGATGGCGGCAATGGCAATGATTCGCTCAATGGCAGTGACGGGGCTGATTCCTTAGACGCTGGCGCTGGCAACGACTTCGTGAGTGGTGGCGAGGGGGCGGATGTCATCGCCGCTGGATCGGGTAATGACTCGATCAGCGGGGGTAACGGTAATGACCTTATCAACGCAGGGGATGGCGATGACTGGCTGAGTTACGCCGGCGAAACAGGCGATGACACAGTCTATGGCGGCGGTGGCCACGATGTCCTCAATTTCAATGTCAGCGCCGGCAAAAAGCTGCTTTTCGGTGAAGCGGGTAAGGACACCATTACCGCCGGCCTGGCAGACGACACCATCGACGGTGGTGACGACGATGACTCGCTCATCGGCGGTAACGGGGCTGATTCGATTTTGGGCGGGTCGGGCAACGACTCGATCATTGGCGGCGCAGGCAGTGATTTCATCGACGCCGGCGCAGGCGATGACTCACTGAGTTACGCCGACGAAACCGGTGACGACACGGTGCACGGCGGAGACGGCAACGACCGACTCAATTTCTATGGCAGCACCGGCAAGAAGAACCTTCTGGGCGGAGCGGGTAACGACAGTCTCAGCGGTGGGACCGACAATGACACGCTGGATGGTGGCACGGGCGATGACTCGCTCAGCGGCGGCACGGGTGACGACACCTACCTGATTGACTCGCGCTTTGATCGGGTGGTGGATGAGGGGGGCACTGACACGGCAGTGGTGTCGGCTGACTGGGTAAAAATTCCCAGCACCATTGAGCAGGTGTCATACACCAATGGCGCAAGGGCCCTGCCTTACTGGATCAGTGCGCTGCTGTACGACAGTGCGTCGGGCGGATACTTCAAGAGCCTGCTGGGCGGGGCGAACGATATTTACTTTGCCTTCCCCGCCACCATTCCTTCTTACGACACCGATCCCGACCACAAGTCGGGGTATACGGCCTTCGACGCAACGCAAAAAGCCAATACCCGCACGGCACTCAGCTATATCGAGTCTCTGATCGATCTTAACTTCATAGAAATCGATAATCCCGCGCGCCTGAATGCGATTGCGTTCGCACTGAATCAGCAAAGCGACTCGGGAGGTTATTCATTCGCGCCCGCTGACAATTTTCTGGCCAGCGATGTCTTTTTAAATCGGGTGGAGTACAACGCCACTCTGAATCCCGGTACCTATGGCGCACAGGTTCTCATACATGAGATCGGACATGCCATTGGCTTGAAGCACCCGTTCGACGCGCAGGACTCTGATGGCGGCATGGCAGAGCCCCCTTATCTGACGGGTAGTGAAGACAGCACCCAGTGGACGCAGATGTCGTACACCGACCGGGCACTGGACTATCAGCTGCGCTTCAGTCCGTTGGATGTCGCAGCCCTTCAGTACCTGTACGGGCCCAACTCGGCCAGCCGTGCGGGCAATGATTCTTATGTGCTCAAAACCGATGAACCCAATTTCATCTGGGATGGCGCAGGTCTCGATACCCTGGATGCAAGCGTTGCCTCGCAAGGAGTGACGTTAGCGCTAGAGCCGGGTGAGTGGAGCTATTTTGGCGCAGCGCGCGCAGCTAACATCACGGCGCCGGGCCAGATCACCATCAACTTCGGCACAGTCATCGAGAACGTGCAGGGTAGTGCATTTGCTGACCGAATTCTCGGTAATGAGCAGGGCAATGTCCTGCAGGGCGGTAATGGGGTTGATCAACTTGAGGGGCGGGCTGGCAATGACAGCCTGCATGGGGGCGACGGTGATGACAGCTTAGACGGCGGCGAGGGTGACGACCTGCTATCGGGCGGTGCCGGAAACGACATGCTCAACGGGGGTGCGGGCAACGACAGCCTGCTGTTGAGCGGTGCGCGCCAGAGTTACAGCATTCTCTGGAACCCCGCTGACAAACTCCTCACGTTCAGCTCAAACACTGAAGGCGTTGATACGGTATCGGGTATTGAGACCGTTCAGTTTTCAGATGTGACGGTTTCTGCTGCGACGTTTCAAACCTCAGGCTTTGTCCAGAGTGCGTTTACACCCTTACCCCGGGTACGCATCAAGACCAGTGTGGGCGATCTAGTCGTTGAGCTTGAGTCTGAGCGAGCGCCCGGTACCGTCACCAACTTTATGCGCTATGTCGATGCCAACTTTTACGATGGCACCGAGTTTCATCGAATCATCTCGACTTTCATGGCGCAGGGCGGAGGCTTCGACTATGTGGGTGGGCAGTATGTGCCCAAGACGCCGCCCTATGCGGCTATTGCGCTTGAGAAGACCTCTGCCACGGGTCTGAGCAATACGGTGGGTACGCTGGCGATGGCTCGTACCACCGTGGCAAACAGCGCCACCAGCCAATTTTTTATTAATTTTGTTGATAACAAATTTCTGGATGCGGCCAGCCAACCCGATGGTAACGGCTACGCGGTCTTCGGGCGGGTGGTTCCCGGTGTAACTGCATCAGCGACGCTGCAGGCCTTGAAGCAGGTGCAGGTGGTTAGCAACGGCGCCCCTGTTCCTGAGGTTTCGCAGCCCACGTCGGCCATTACCCTGATTGATGTGCTGGCCGAGCCCGCGGCGACCACCGCATTGCCCTTGGGTACTGTCACGATTGGTGGCGCCCTGCGCCCAGGCGCAACGCTTACCGCCGCCAATACGCTGGTTGATGCGGACGGAATTCCGGCCGCGGGTCAGTCGGGCGCCATCAGTTACTACTGGAAGGTGGACGGAACTTTTTTACCTGGGGCGACCGGTGCGACACTGGCGCTCACGCAGGCGCAGGTGGGCAAGGCCGTCAGCGTGTCCGCCAGCTACACAGACCTGAAGGGCACGACAGGATCAGTCACCAGCTCTGCGGTCGTTATTGAGAATCACCCAGACCGACCCACCGGACGTGTAGTCATTCAGGGTACGCCGACGTCCGGGGCAACGCTCACGGCAACGCATACGCTGAGTGATCTCGATGGTATACCGGCGACTGGGCAGGCAGGTGCACCCACATGGCAATGGCGCGTGGGCGGGGTGCCAATAGCGGGCGCTACGCAGTCCAGCTTTACCGTGGGTGCGTCTGATGTGGGCAAACCCATCACGGCTAGCGTGTCGTACACCGACCTGGGCGGCATGTACGAAAGCGTCACGAGTGCACCTGCGGGCAGCTATACCCCCAGCGTTGCCCCCAGTCTGTCCCGGGCGTGGCTGCGCACATCGTACGGTGACCTGCTGATAGAGCTCGAGGCACAGAAGGCACCGATCACGGTCGCCAATTTTGTTAACTATTTAAAGACTGGGTTTTACAACGGCACTGTTTTTCATCGAGTCATTGATGGCTTTATGGTGCAGGGCGGTGGTTTTACGTTTGACTCAGATAAGAGTCAGTACGCGCCCAAAGCGGCAACCTCACCCGCCATTGCGCTTGAAAAGACCACCACCACGGGGCTAAGCAATCTGCGCGGCACCATTGCCATGGCTCGTACCGATGAGCCTAATAGCGCCACCAGCGAGTTTTTCATCAATGACGCTGACAATGCGCTCCTGAATGCCAGCAGTACCAGGGACGGCTATGCCGTCTTCGGGAGACTGGTCGACGGCTATGGAACGCTTGACCTGCTCAGCCGTGTGCCCGTAACCAGCAACGGCACGGAGCGCAGTCTTCCGACCACCGTTGTGGCTATCTCAGGCAGTTATTACGACGCGGCGCCGCCCGGGGGTGATGTACTGATCACCGGGCTGGCGATGCAGGGGCAGACCCTTCGCGCTGAACATACCTTGGTGGATCCCGACGGCTTTGGTGCCAACGGCGTGATCGGGTGGCAGTGTCGGGTAGATGGTGTACCCATCAGTAACACCGGTGGCGCCAGTCTCTTCCTGACGGAATCAATGGTGGGCCGGTCGGTGTCGGTGCAGGCGATCTATCGCGACGCTAAGAATAATTACGGCTATGTTGCGAGCGCGCCCAGCTCCACGATTCTGGCGATCGATGCTGTGGCGCCCACCGTTTCAGTGTATAGCCATAAAACCCAGCTTAAACCGGGCCAGACCGCCAGCATTGTCTTCAGCTTAAGTGAGGCGTCGCACGACTTCAGCCTGGACGACATCACAGTATCCGGCGGCGTGCTGTCCAGTCTCGCAGGTTTCGGCACAAGTTACATGGCGACTTTCACGCCGACGGCGGGCGCTGCAGCTGCGTCAGTCCGAGTCGCCAGTGGCATGTTCACTGACATCGCGGGTAATGCCAACGCTGATGGCAGTGACGCCAATAACCTGGTCAGCTTGGCCATTGATGCCTCGGTGCCCACCTTCAGCGGCGTACAGGGCGTGGCTTACCACTGGAAAACGCACGCGGCTCTGTCGGATGTCCGGGTGAGTGCGACGCGGACTTCAGAACTGTCGTCGGGCGAGTCCGCCGTGTTTGACAACACTGGCCCAGACGGAGTCTTTGAGCTTCAACTCGGGCAAGCTGATACGCACCGCTTTACGCCGACTCGTGCGCTGACCGCAGGTGAGACCGGTAGCGCTATCAGCGCGGCCGATGCCCTGGCAGCCTTAAAGCTATCGGTGGGCCTTAATCCCAACACTGATCCCGACGGCGCAGGTCCACTCACCGCGCCGCCTGTTTCGCCCTATCAGTTTCTGGCCGCCGATGTGAACGGCGATGGCCGGGTCAGCGCAGCCGATGCGCTGGCCATTCTGAAGATGGCGGTCAAGCGTACGGATGCGCCGGCACGCGAGTGGCTGTTTGTGCCGGAGGGGCAAGACTTCTGGAATGAGACGGCGGCGGGAGGCCAGGGTGCGTTTACGACGACGCGTACCTCGGTAAAGGACGTCTCGGGTACGAGCGCTGGCCTGCTTCCGGCTGATCTGGCGTGGACTGCGGGGAAGGACCTTAACCTGGTGGCGGTACTCAAGGGTGACGTCAATGGCAGCTGGAGTGCGCCGACTGGAACCCAGGCCCTGCCCGACGCGTACTTTCATGCCCTCGTGGCGGTCAATCCGCTGGCCATGCACGTTAACCAGTTCGGGATTACGTCTACGGCGGTTATTGGGGGCTGAAGTCGCGTTTTCCGGCAACTTTCGCTGAACCCAGGCCAGTTTTCTGGCCAGACCGCAGGCCGCCAGTCGGGCTTAACGACGGGTAATTCATGGTCTGCGCTATCGTATCGATTAGAGGAAAAAATCCGCAGTCGTTGTTGGTTGACATGGCAAAATTGTGGGTGTGGATTTTGGTCTTAGATCCAGAGAACTCGCTCGTCTGTCTGTAGTCGATTCAGCACTTGACTGCTTCCCTCCGCTCGCCCCGACTTTTCTAGGGAAAGTTCCATGAAAAAAGTATCGAACCCCTCCGCCCAAGCCAATCGAATCACCAAAGCCAAAGCCGCGAATGCAGCGGCGGCGGATGACGCGGCAAAAATTGCGGCAGAAGCTCTGGTCATTCCGTCGCCCAAAGCCGCCCAGGCTGGGCTGCCTGGTATCAGCGCTTCGGCCAAGCCCGCGCGCGGCGTCTGGAAAGACGACGAAGACGATCTGGGGCTCGAAGCGCAGGCGGCCGATGAGCTGGCATACGAAACCAGCGGTGGCGACGCATCAGCGGGTCTTGCCAGCGCGGCCGACGCCGACATGGTGGCGCAGGCTGCTGCGGCCGTCGCCACAGATGCTGCGGCATCAGGCGCCGCGGCGGGTGCATCCTCGACCGGAGCCGCTGCGGGCAGTGCCGGTGCGGCGGGTGCGGCTGCCGGTACAGCGGGTGCGGTTGGTGCAGCAGCGGCTGCGGCCGCGGCTATCGGGCCCGGTACGATTTTGGCGGGCTTGCTGGTGGGAGGTGCAGTCATCGGTGGGCTGGGGGGATCGAGCAATGCGCCTGCGGCGACCGCTCAACCCACGCCGCTGACAGCCGCTGTCACGATCGATAAAACAGCCCTTAAGGCGGGCGAAACGGCGACCGTCACCATCCGGTTCAACAAGGCAGTAACCGGGCTCAGCCTCGATGACCTCACAGTCAGCGTCGGGGCTGGCACCCTGTCCGATTTGTCTGCGCCCGTTATCGGGGCTGACGGCAGTGCCACCTACACCGTCAAGTTCATCCCGGCTGCTGACGCTGAGCTCACTGACAACCTCATCACGCTGAAAGGTCAGGCTGTTCTCGACGCGGCCAACCTTGCCAATGAAAGCGCGTCTGTCTCGCAGAAATTCTCAGTCGATACAAAGCGGCCGACGGCCACCATCGCGATCGATGACACGGCGCTTGCCATCGGGCAGACGGCCCAGATCACCATTACATTCAGCGAGAAACCAACTGGGTTTGACCCAGCGGTCGACCTCACGGTCGCGGGCGGTACGCTCTCAGGCGGCGCTTTCGACACTGCCACCGGCAAGATTTATCGGGCCACGTTCACACCCACTGAAAAAATCGAGGACGCCACCAACGTCATTCAACTGAGCAAGGATTGGACTGATGCTGCGGGTAACGCACCCGCCGTGGCGAGTGCGTCGGCCAATTATGCGATTGATACTAAGGCTCCGGGCTTAACTGGCAAGAGTATCGACCGCGCGGCGGGCGTCATCACGCTTGACTTCGATGAAGCCCTGGCTCTGTCAATCACCGACGGTGTAGTCGACCCCCAGCAGTTCACGGTCGAGGCGATTAATGCCGAGTCTCTCTCGTCGGTTAAGGTGGCCGTTCAGTCGGTGCGTGTTGAGGGTAACAAGCTCATCCTGTCGATGGCCAACGCACTGACTGAAACCGTCGACGAGATGGTCAGCTTCACGCGCGGGACATCGGGTGCCCTGATCAATGATTCCGCGGGTAACGCGCTCGAGAGCTTTTCGCCCTTGCGTGTGTCCGACGGACTCATCCGCGATGCCAAGGTGCTGATTGAGTTCACACAAAATGGCGTCACAAAAATCGAAGATACCGGCCTTGTCACCAACGATCAGGGCGATTTTTTCCTGCCCGCAAGTTTCACGAAGGGGCAATACAGCAACGGTACGCTGATCATCCGGGGCGGTATCAATATCGATACCGGCATTCCCAACGCGCTCGACATGCGGGTGCCTCTGGGTGTATCGGCAGTTACCCCCTTTACTGCTCTGACTGAGGCAGTTGACCGCTACCTCAAGGGCTTGTTCCAACCCGCTGCCTCGCTCGACGCAGCCGACGCCGAAGTTCTGGCGAGTTTACGAGCGGTCGGCGTAGAGAGCGCGGCCTCTTTGACCGCAGGCTTCTCAAAGTCGCTCATGGCCACGGCGTTTGGACTACCCGCCGGGGCCGACGTGTCCAAGATCACGCCTCAGTCGTTCAGCAGTCTTCCAACCCCACCGGCTGCCGTGGTTCTTCTGCAAAAGGTTGCCACGCAGATCGTGGCGATTTCATCGGAAGGTATTAAGTCCGATGGGCAGGACGGAGCAGCAGCGGTCCTCGAAGGTCTGGCCAAGCAAATCGTTGTCAGCGGCGTTGCCGGCCAGACGCTTGATCTGGCGAATCCAGGAGTTCTTCAGAACGCCTATCAGGGGCTGAGCGTCGCGGCTGAGTCAGTAGCTGCCGTTGCAGATGCCTCTAAGGCAATCTCAGTTGCCGCGAATACTGGCGGACTTGGTGGGATCACGGCGGCGCAATCGCAATACTTTGACACCAAGGTGCCCAACGCGCCCACCGGCATCGAGGTGCGCGGTCTGTCTGCTGGAAGCACCACCATCGGCAGCGGCAAACCGACGGTCAAAGTCACGCTTGACACACAGTCAGAGCAGGGTGGGGCCGCGGTTGTGGGCGACACCGTGGTGCTGCTCAATGGTGGCGTACAGGTAGGCAAGAAGTTGATATCGGCTGCTGATCTGACCGCCGGGTTTGTCGATTTACAGCCTGAGTACGATATCCGCGACGGTGTAGTGAGTTTTTCCGCGCAGGTGGTCGATCGTGCGGGTAACAGCAGCCCCGCTCCCGGCGCTGGTTCGGCGGTTCCCGTAGCCCAGGTTCAGATCTTCACGGGCGTCACCACCCCCATTGATACGACGGCGCCCGTTGCGCCCACGATCGACGTGATTGCAGGCGACAACAAGATCAACGCGGCTGAGCGCGCTGCGAACTCGGGCGTGACGCTCAGCGGAACCGCAGAGAACAACGCCACGGTGCTGGTCTCCTGGGGGTCTGGCGGCACTGCGCGGCAGGCATCTCTGAAGGCCGACGCCTCTGGCAACTGGAGCTATCCGCTCACGGCGGCTGATTATCGTTCGCTCGGCGTTGAGGCCGTCATTTCAGCGGTTGCGGTTGACGCAGCCGGCAACCGCAGTCCCGCGTCCGCCCCGATCACCCTTCAGGTCGACACGGTCAATCCGCTTCTCTCTGCCATTGAACTCGCGAATGCTCAGTTAGCGGGGGTAGGCCTTCCGGCCACTGCAGATCAGACCCCAGAACTTCGATTCAGCGCAGAAGCCGGCGCTCGACTCGAGTTCGACTGGGATAACGATGGTAGTTATGACGATCAGACGATTGCGTCTGTAGCCGGCCTGGCTGGTTCGATTGCCACCGTCCGTGAGTCGGCTCCTATTGGTCTGGACGAGGGGCCTCGAACCGTGCGCGTTAAAGCGACCGACGGGGCGCTTAACGTCACTGAGCGAACCGTAGAGTTTGTGGTCGACAAGACTGCTCCGGCCGCAGGGGTCATTTCGGTTGATGCTCTTGACTCGCGAAAAATGACGATTCGATTTACCGAGCCGGTCAGTGCTTCGCTTTCGATAAACGATTTGTCCGTTGCCAATGAGCCTGCTGCCTTTGGAACTGGCGCTACCCTGGTGCCGCTTGATGCCGCGGCCGGGCGGGCGCGTTCGTTTTTGCTCACCCTTGGTGCCGGCGAGAGCATCGACACGAATGATGTCATCAAAGTTACTGCGGCTAAAGCGGGTGACTGGCTCGGTAACGTGCCCTTGTCTGATATTTCGTTCACGGTGCCTGTTGTCGATTCGACCGCTCCTGCGATTCTGGGCACACCCGCGATTGTCAAAGAGAAGTTTCCGACGGAGTCCGTCGGCACTCTGGGCCCCGGGCAGGCCGCGCTCATCAAGATCACGTTTAACGAACCAGTCACAGGGTTCGGCGCAGATGACCTGGAGTTAGCGCCTGTAGGCGGCGCATCTGCCGGTCAACTTGGGGCCGTCACTCGGATCGATGCTTCGAATTACCAGGTGACTTATATTCCCGCGATCGGAATTGATGGATCCGTCGGCATCAGCATGAAGGCCAACGGATTTACCGATTTGTCCGGCAACCGCAATGCCGCCGGCGCGATCGGTAGTGTCGCTGTCGACACCAAAGCCGCTACCTTAACGATTTCCAGCAACGACTCAGCACTTAAACAGAATGAAACGGCCACGCTGACGTTCACGTTTTCAGAGCCGTTCGCCGGGCTGACCAGTCTCACCGCCAGCCAGGTGCAAGAGCGTGTGAAATTGTCGGGCGAAGCTGATATCTCCACCTTTACCGAAGTGTCTGGGTCTGGTGGAAAAATATTCACTGCTGTGGTCACGCCGAAGGCGGCGGCTGCTGGGGTGATCGATGTGGGCCTCGAAGGCTGGAAAGACGACGCCGGCAATCCGGTCAGCGTGCTCAGCCGTCCCAAGATTGCCTTTGATACGGTGCCCCCCGCTGCTCCCGCCCTGACTGCAGCCGCCCTGACAGATACTTGGCTGAATGATGCTGAGGCAACAACAGGGCTTAGCGTACGGGTTGCGCTGAACGGCACGGGTCTTGCTGCACCGGTTGCGGGCGATAAGGTTGAACTTTCACAGGGTGGTGCGGTCGTCGCTAGCGCGACGCTAACCTCCGCGGATGCTCAAGCCAAGTTTGTCGACTTTAAGCTGAACAAAACCGCACTCGGGCAGGACGGTAGCAAGTCGCTCACCGCCAAGGTGACCGATGTGGCCGGCAACGAAAGTGCTTTGAGCAGCGAGCTGTCGTTTACGCTGGACACCGTGGCGCCGCAGATCGCTGATCCGTCGCCTGCGCTATCCATTCCCGAGAATAGTCTGGCCCCCTTAGCCAGTTTGAAAAACGTACCGGTTGGTGAGCAGCTTCCCGTCACTTGGTCTTTTGTCGACGCGTCAACCTCTTTGTTTTCGATTGACAGCGTCACGACCGATCTGAAACCCAAAGTCGCGTTTGACTACGAGGCTCTGACCGGTGACAAGACCGTGCTGCTAGCTGTTCGGGCGACTGACGCCGCTGGCAACGTCAAGACCAAGGAGGTACGGGTTGCGGTAACCGACGTCAACGAAGCACCAACGGCCGTCACGCTCAGTGGAGCAGTCACGTCGCGCCCCGAGGCTGAGGGCAACACGCCAACGGCTTCGCGCGTGAAGTTGGCCGATATCGTGATCGCCGACGATGCCCTGGGGACCAACACGGTTGAGCTTAAGGGCACAGAGGCGGGCAAATTCGAGATTGTGGATAGGGCCCTGTACCTGAAGGCAGGGCAGGTGCTTGATTTTGAAAAAGCCACTAGCCACTCGGTCGACGTTGAGGTCAAGGACGCAACGGTCTCGGGGTCGTCAGCGGTCAAGACGACCTACACCTTGGCCGTTACCCCGGTCAATGAAGCGCCCGTCGCAGCCTCGATGGCCGCCCAGATTGCAGTTGTCAGCCAGCTCTACACCCTCAACCTGGCAAACTTTTTCTCGGATGTCGATGCAGGCGATAGCCTGACCTATTCGGTTAACGGGCAATTGCCTGGCGGGCTCAGCCTGAGCGGGGGTGTTGTTCGGGGCTATGCAACTGGCGACGCCGCGGCTCGTCCGGTAACCATTCGAGCGACCGACTCGGGTGGTCGCTATGCAGAGACCACGGTCGATTTTTCGGCGGTTTCGGCGCCTTCGGTTGTTGAGTTAAAGGTTGAAGATTCGGTTGGGTCGAAAGTGGCGGGTAAGGCTGGCGATAGCCTCGAGGTGACCCTGAGACTGTCTGAAGGTATTTCTCTAAGCTCGAACAGCGGGACGCCCAGCCCGAGCATTCAGTTGCAGTTTGGCAGCGGCTCAACGGTCACGGCAACCTACCTGTCCAGCAGCAGTAACCTGGCAACTGGGGTCCTGAAGTTTTCTGCCGCCGCGCCAACGGACGACGCGTCGGTAGTCACGCTTAAGGCGATCAGCCTGGGTACCGGCACTACAGCGACAGGCCTAGTCAGTTTCCAGCCCTGGCAGACTGCAGCCGTTAATCAGACGGATAGTTATCGCCTCGACAATACGCCTCCGCAGATTCCAACGCCCTCGCCCGGGCTCTATATTGCCGAAAACAGCTCAGCCGAGCTGCTGCGGCTGAGCTCGGTAAATTTAGGCGAAGAGGTTTCGTGGTCGTTCGTCGACGCTGAAGCTTCGTTGTTTAACTATAACCCCAGTACAACGGCGCTGACACCCAAGAGTGCGTTTGATTACGAGGCACTGCCGGCTAATAACAAAACCGTGCTACTGGCAGTTCGGGCGACGGATCTGGCCGGTCACGAGGCGACCAAGGACATACTGGTTACCGTGACAGATGTGAACGAAGCGCCGACCGCGGTAAGCCTTGGCAGCGGCGCCACAGTGGCCTTGCCTGAGAACACACCCACCACATCTCGGGTGAAATTGGCCGATGTTCTGATCGCAGACGATGCGCTGGGTACGAACACTGTCGAGCTGAAGGGTACTACCGCCGGAAAATTTGAGGTTGTCGGTGGCGCGCTATATCTGAAAGCCGGTGAGACTCTCAACTTTGAAACAGCAAGCAGTCATCCTCTGACCATCGAGGTTAGCGACACTACCATTGCTGGTACGCCTGTCGTTC
>JBDLQY010000152.1:0-3090 GCA_039800325.1 Pseudomonadota bacterium
TTGAAGGCGGCCCATCAGCGCTGGCAGCGGGCATCACCGGGCGCACGCCGCGCTATGGGTTTCACCTTGACCGTCATCGTCAGGCCACGCTGCGTGTACGGCTTGACTGGATGCCCCGAACACTCAATGACTGGGGCTCGCTGGGTGCGGTGGTCGGGCGCCTGGCTGGCGATTACTGGGCCGTGCCTGTCATCGAAGGCATTGAGCACAGCCCGGGCTCCGACGCGCTTAAGCACATGGGTGCAGCGATGGCCAGCTTTGGTTCGGTAGCGCTTTTCCATATCGTGGGCATCACACCGGAAGCGTCCCGTCTGAGCGACGTTGGCGGCGATAAGCTGAACGTGCAACGCGTGGGTCAGGCCGAGATTCAGGCCCTACAGGGGCAATACCACGGCGAGGGCGAGATCGATGTGGTGGTGTTCTCCGCACCTCAGCTCAGTCTGTATGAAATGCGTGAACTGGCAGGGCTTTGCGAAGGGCGCCACTTCAAACTGCCCATGCTGGCCATGACCAGCCCTCAGGTGAAACCCGATGCCGATCGCTTTGGCTACACGCGCGCCATCGAGACCGCCGGGGGTACGGTTATGACAGGCATGTGCTTTTACCAGTCCTACGCGCGCGAAATCGCTGAGGCCAACGGCTGGCGCAGGCTGGCCACCAACAGCGCCAAGATGGTGAATATTCTGGGCGGCTATGGCTACGTGCCCATGCTGGCATCCATGCAGGAATGCGTCGAAGCCGCTCAAACCGGGAGGCTGGCATCATGAGCCAGGTTTTTGTTGCACGTCATGCCCTGGGTCCCAAGGTGAGAGGCAGCGCGCTGGTAGCGGCCGACGGCTTTTCTGCCCGCTACGACCTCGATCGCCAAGCGGGCGTATTTTCGCGCCCCAATCACAAGCTGGCCGGGCAATCCTATGTGGGTCGCATTCTGGTGCTCACCACCGCCAAAGGCGGGGTCGCCAGCGCCTGGATGCTGCGCGAAATGTGCCAAAGCGGCAAGGCGCCGCTGGCGCTGGTGTTCAATACCGTCAACCCGATTCTCGCGCAGGGCGCGGCTTTCGCCGGGCTTACGCTGTTGGCGGGCTTTGAAGTCGACATTACCGCACAGATCGCTTCAGGCGCGCACGTCACCCTGGACCCAAGCTCTCGTACACTGATGGTTGATTAGCTGGCGCTGAGCGCGCCAGTCGATCAGCCATGCGGAAAGCACCGATACGGTGGCTTCGGCGCATGGTCTGTGTGATGGGTTAACGCCGCAAGGGGCAGCCATGCCAACCAATATCCGTCTGAACGTACCTGAATCCGCGCAGTCCCGGAGACAGCGCGAGCTGTCTCGGGAGATGTTTAACAGGGGCAACATGTTCGCCCCGATCAGCGATCGCCTCTGGGGCGACGGCATCGCTCAGCTCAAGGAAATTTCCAGCGCTGAAGCCCGCGTCATCCTGAGCGACCTGCGCACCCAGCTGCAGAGTCGTAACGGCACGAAAAGCGGCTATCTCAAGCTGATGCACACCAGCCAGGTGGGCCTTGACCAGATGGTTATCGAGCGCAAGAGCCGGCTGCAGACCTGGTTTTCACGCGAGGGCAAAATGGCCCGAAGCGGCCAGGCCATTCTGGATTTGTTACGCAAGTCGGGCGCAGCATCACCGCAGCAGCTGCAAGACCTTGAGACCTATCTGGGCCGCCGCGGTATGGCGGGCACACGTGCGGTGGCTGAACTGCTCAACCGAATTGATCTGAACACCGATCCGTACGAGGCCATTGGATCTGAATCCTGCCGACAGCGGGGTGAAGCCATCTCGAACGCCTGGCAGGCAGCAGGTCTTGTACCCAGTGACGATCTTCAGAACTTCATAAGCCAATGGGCTGGGGCTGCGCCCCTGTCGGCCCAGCTTAACTTTGAGCTACTTGACCTGCTGATGCGGACTCAACCCAGGCCCACGGCGGCGCAGGCGGGCATGATGATACGCGCGCTGGTCGACAGCGATGACCCTCGCAATCCGGCATGCGGCCTTGTCATGGTCGGGGCCATGCTGCGTCACTACCATGCTTATCTGGTGCAATCATCGCAGCCGGAAGGGGGTAGTTCTGCAGCGCAGGCCCAGGGTCAACCCGGGGCTTCTGATCTCACCGCCGAACAGCACGACGAGTTTATAGCAGACCTTGTGCTTGAGACTACTCGGGGCCGTGAGCACTGGCTGGCGGCCCTGCTGCAGAGCTTTGCGCAGACGGGTAGCGTCGCTGATGTACCGATGATGGTCGAACGATTGAGGCAATCGATCGAAGCGCGCAATCCCCCCATCGTCGACGCGACCGATATTTTGCGCAGCCTCAGCACGGCGAACCGTGTAGACCTCACGCTAGATACGCGCTTACGCCTCGAAAACCAGGCCTGGGACGAACAAACCCGTACCCTGGCAGCGCAGGCTCAGCAGCAGCGCGGCTACGTTCAGGTAGCCATCAGCGTACCCGATCAGAACCAAGGCGCCGCAGAGCAGATAGGGGCGGCCGACCATTCAGCCGAACAAGATCCATCATCGGAGCCTGAGGCCAGGCAGGCCGAAGCATCCGGCCGAGCAGCGGCGCTGCTGCGAGATTTTCTCAGCCAATCGGCTGCGCAGGGCATGACCGTCAGCGGCAATTTCTCCGATGTATCTCTCGGGTCGCCGCAACCCTTGACCCAATACCGCATGGTCAATTCTCTTGTCAGGCTGACTCCTGATATTTCGGCCCAGAATGGTGTCGTACCCCCAGCCGTTCCCCATATCAATCTGAGTCAATCGTCGATTCAACATTCAGCGATTACGCTGATGTCAGAAGATGGCCTGTCCGTTAACCTGCAACAGGCCAGACTCGACGGTTCAGTGGTGGCGCTCGATCTGCACGCCAACTCAGGCCTGCAAGTGACTGGGCTGAATACCGCGTCGCTTGAGGGAACGAGCATTGTGCTCGCTTACAGAACACTAAATGAACAATTAGTCCACTTGAGGCCGAACGACCGGGTCAGCACGCTCGTGAATCTATTCGTTGGTTTTCCGGGTGAGCGTATTGCTCCTCGAGTCGATATCACCGGCATCATCGCCCAGCTTC
>JBDLQY010000153.1:0-3865 GCA_039800325.1 Pseudomonadota bacterium
CGTGGGGGCGCAGGCTAATCCCTTCCACCAGGCGCTGACGGCTGCAACCGGCGAGGCACCACGCTGGAATTTTCATAAGTACCTGATCGATCGCCAGGGCAAGACTGTACTCAGCTTTGCGAGTTCGGTGGCCCCTGATTCGCGCACGCTGGTTTCCGCCATCGAAAAAGCACTGGGTTGAACTTTTCGCAGCCCCTGGCAGTCGCTGGCCCTGGCCCCTCGCTGACCCCGGCCCCTCGCTGACCCCGGTCTTTCGCTGGCCGGGCGCAAAGTGGTGGGGATACCAGATAGCGGTTCATTGCCCGCGATTCTGGCTTCATGTCTGACCCTCTTTGATGACAGAATAGCAACGCGTTACAACCATGAATGCGGCTGTGGCCCGTTCGATTTCTGGCACCCCGAGGAGACATGACATGAAAAAACATCTGTTTGGTATCGCTTTAACGGCGCTGGCGATGGCCACCGGTATGGCCCACGCGCAAACCAACCTGCGCTTTGCGAATACCCTGTCCGCGGTTGATACGCACAACATCGCAGCCCACCACATGTCTGATCTGCTCAAAGCCAAGACCGGTGGCAAGCTGACCATGACCGTACATCCGGCCGGCGAGTTGGGCAACGACGGCGCCATTCTTGAAGGTGTGCGCCTGGGCACCATCGATATCGGTCTTACCGGTAATCCCTTCTTCACGCAGTTTGCACCGCGCCTTAACGTCATGGATTTGCCGTTCTTGTTCCGTGACCTGTCGCACGCCCACAAGGTCATGGACAGCAAAATCGGCGCCGAACTGCTGTCTGACCTTGAGAAAAACCGTATGAAGGGCCTTGCTTTCTGGGAAATTGGTTTCAGGCACACCACCAATTCCAAAAAGCCCATCATCACGCCCGATGACCTTAAGGGCATCAAGATTCGCACAACGCCTAACAAGGCCCACATTGAGGCCTTCAAGATCTGGGGCGCCAACCCCACGCCCATGGCTTTTACCGAGCTTTACCTTGCCCTGAAAACGGGCACGGTTGATGCCCAGGAAAATCCCATCAACAACATCTACGCCAACCGCATGTTTGAGGTACAGAAATTCCTGTCCTTCACCAACCATGCCTACACGGCATCCATTGCAGCCATGAACCTCAACCGGTTTAATGGACTACCTCCTGAGCATCGCAAAGCGCTGCTTGAGTCGGCGCTTGAGGCTGCGCGTTATCAGCGCGATCTCAATGCCAAGCAGGAAGGCGAGAACCTGGCCAAGATCAAGGCGGCTGGCATTCAGGTCAATGAGAAAGTTGACGTCGCGGCCTTCCGCAAAGCCGCTTACGATCAGGTCACCAAAACCTATACCGATGCCCACGGCGTCGAGATCGTCAACCGCATTCTCGCAGTTAAGTAATTATGTCGGTTGATCAGCGGCCCCCCGGGGCCGCTGTCTGGCGGCAGTTGGCGGGTCTTCCAGACGCGCTGGCAGCCTTGTTGCTGCTGGTGGTGACCGTACTGGTGTGTGCTCAGGTATTGGTGCGTTACGCCTTGGGTGGCTCGCTCGTCTGGAGCGAAGAACTCACAAGACTGCTGTTCGTCTGGATGGTACTGGTGGCTGCGGTCAGCGCGCCTCGAATGCAGGTCGACTTCATTGTCGAGCTGCTTCCCCCGCGCCTGCGAGCCCTTCAGCGCCTGCTGGTCGAACTGCTGGTCATCGGTTTAACCGTGGTGCTCATACAGGGTGCCTGGGGCATGATGGACCTGCGCCAATTCGATAACTACATCACCCTGGGCATTTCGGTGCGCTGGTTGTATCTGTCTCTTTTTCTAGCGGGTATGGCCTGGCTGATTCGCTCAGTGGCCATCGTCATCGCGCAATTTCGCCAGTTGGTGAATCCCTCATGACGCTTGCAGTTCTGATCGGTGGCCTCATTCTTTTAAGCCTGCTGGGCGTGCCGCTGGCCTTCGCCATCCTGGGCGCCTGCCTGCTGACCCTCACCATCTTTCGTCCTCACCTGCCACTTGAGCTGATGGCTCAGCATGTAGTCAACGGTATCGACAGTTTTCCATTAATCGCGATCGCCCTGTTTCTGTTTGCCGGTGAGTTGATGAATGCGGGCGGCATCACCCGCCGTATTGTTGAGTTCGCGGCTACTCTGGTTGGACATATTCGCGGCGGTCTGGGCCATGTCACCGTCCTGGCCAGCATGATTATTTCAGGCATTTCAGGCTCGGCTGTGGCCGATGCGGCTGCCACGGGCTCAGTGATGGTGCCAGCCATGAAGCGGGCCGGATTTCCGCCGGCCTTTTCAGCTGCCTTGTGCGAGACCGCGGCCGTCATGGGGCCTATTATTCCGCCGTCTATTCCCATGGTCATATATGCCATTCTGGTTGAGGCCAGCGTGGGCAAGATGTTTGTGGGGGGCGTGATCCCCGGCATCCTCATGGGACTATTGCTGATGGTCATGGTCTGGATCATCAGTCGCAGACGGGGCTATGCAAAGGGCCAGTGGGGTGGCCTTGGTGCGATTGCAGCAGCTTTCGTGGCAGCTATCGCAGCATTGGCCACACCCGTCATTATTCTGGGCGGCATACTGGGCGGCGTTTTCACCGTGACCGAGGCCGGCGCTATTGCCTGTGCCTACTGCGCACTGGTGGCGCTACTGGTTTATCGTCAACTCAGCTGGGCGGAGTTCAAGCGTTCGTTGGTCACAGCGGCTCAGGGTACGGCATCGGTCATGATCATCGTCGGGGCATCAGGCCTGATGGGCTGGATGATTGCCGACATGCAGATTAACAAAGAGGCGGCCGCGCTATTGCTCAGCGTCACCGACGTTGATTGGATCTTTCTCACCCTGGTGAATGTGTTCTTTCTGATCGTGGGCATGTTTATGGACCCACTGGCCGCATTGATTGTGTTTGTGCCCATCCTGATGCCTGCGGTCAGCGCCTTGGGTATTGATGTTGTCCACTTCGGCGTGGTCATCGTCATCAACCTGATGATCGGTCTTTGTACGCCGCCGGTGGGGTATCTGATTTATCTCATGGCCAATGTCGCCGGTGAGCCGCCGCAGGCGATCATTCGTGAGTCGCTACCGTTTCTGGGTGTGCTGGTGCTGGTGCTGGTGCTGGTGACCTATATTCCCTCGCTCACCCTGGCGCTGCCAGCCTTGATTCTGGGTTGACGCTACCGAAGGAGTTCCCAATGACGCATGCCATGGTGAGTTCGCCGCAGCCCGAAGCGACCGAAGAGGGGCTACGTATCCTGGGCTCGGGCGGCAATGTCATCGATGCAGCCATCGGCGCCGCGCTGGTTCAGACCGCAGTTGATCCCTTCATGTGCGGCATTGCCGGCTTTGGGTCTATGCATATTCACCTGCCCGAACGCCGTGTGCACGGCTTTATCGACTTTCACGGCAAGGCTCCGCTCGCGACGCGACCCGATATGTGGGAGTCGCTTATTGTGCGCGAGTGCGATGATGGTTTTGGATTTGTTCTGAAGGGCGAGGTGAATGAGATTGGCTACCAGTCCATGACCACGCCGCTCACGCTCAAGGCCTTCGACGAGGCGCTCAGGCGTTATGGAACCCGATCGCTGGCCAGTGTGCTCGAGCCCGCGGCGCAGTGGTGCGAGCAGGGATTCATGGTGCGGCCGCATGTGCATTCATTCTGGATGACGCCACCCTTGATGGGCCGCATCGCCCGTATTCGCGGGCTTCGGGATTGTCCGGCAACGGCAAAAATTTATATTAAGCCCGATGGTCATCCCTATTCGGTGGGTGAAGTACTGCGCAATCCCGATATGGCAACAACCTATCGGAAAATCGCGGCCCACGGTATCGATGATTTTTATCAGGGCCAGATCGCTCATCAAATCGCCGATGACATGGC
>JBDLQY010000154.1:0-21078 GCA_039800325.1 Pseudomonadota bacterium
GACCATTTTGTCGACCACCCGCGGATCAACCGGGGTGGTAGCCGAGTAGTCGAGATAGATAGGTGGACGCATGGTCGGACGGGGCCTCCGGAAAGGTCAGATGGTTGTCAGACGCCCATTATCGAACCGGATGGGCTGCAACGTCGAGGTGGGGAACTCGAGCGCTGCCCTGTGCTCTTTAAGCACCGAAATTTCGCGCGGTCTGACACGATGCTCTTTGCCCTTCTGCTGCTCAACCAACTCAGAAAGGCGTACCGAGCTTAGGAACTCAATCATGCGGTTGGTCAGGTTAGACCACAGTTCGTGCGTCATGCACGGACCGTCATCGACGCAGTTTTCCTTACCGCCGCACTGGGTCGCATCGAGAGGCTCATCAACCGCAAAAATGATGTCAGCCACCGTGATTTCTTTCATGGACCGCGCCAGCGAGTACCCGCCGCCGGGACCACGAGTACTTTCGACCAGTTCATGACGTCTCAGTTTGCCGAAGAGTTGCTCAAGATACGAAAGCGAAATTTTCTGACGCTGGCTGATGCCGGCCAAGGTCACTGGGCCCTGATGCTGCCTCATGGCCAGATCGATCATCGCGGTTACAGCGAACCGCCCTTTGGTGGTCAGTCGCATGGTTGCTCCGAATGAAGAGGGGGCTGTACTTGACTGGATAACTCAACTATATCCTAACCCGAGCAATTTAGTCGAATATCCGTCACCTGAGTCAGGTCTTTGTCTTGGACAAAACCTGACTTGTCTGCAGTCTACAGCATGGACAAGCTTTTGTGAACAGCGGGTACTGTCCGTGACTCGCCGGTCACAGAACTTGGGCGGGGCGCAAGGGTAAGTCGCGACGACGAACGCGGGTTGCGGCGAAAAAAGCGTTTGCAAGCGCCGGAGCAACAGGCGGTGTAGCCACCTCTCCAACACCCGCCGGCGGGGCACTGCTGGCCAAAATCTCGACCTGGACCCTGGGCGCGGACACCATCAAGGGCAGAGGCATCGCCGAAAAATTGCCCTGGATCACCCGGCCCTGCTTGATATCAATCCGCCCCTCAAGGGCGGCAGCGAGCCCGAAAATAACCCCACTAACAATCTGCGCGCGCACGTTGGGTGGATCAATAACCATCCCACAATCCACAGCGGCGACGACCCTCCCAACCCGGATCTCTTCATTGGAGGTGACGCTAAGCTCAAGCACGATGGCGACCACCGAACCGAAGGACTCAACCAGAGCTATACCGCGCCCCGTGCGCTCTCCACGGTTAGCCGCCAGCGGACGCCCCCAGCCCGATGCGCGTGCAGCCTCATCCAGCACCCTGAGATGTCGCGGACTACTTTGCAGAAGCCTGCGACGAAATTGATACGGGTCGACATTCATCGCCACGGCGCATTCGTCGATAAACGATTCGACGTAAAAGCCGTTGACGCTGTATCCAACGCTTCGCCAATACCCCACCGGCACACCCGGATCGACGATAGCGTGGCTGATATGTCGGTGAACAATGGAATAGGCAAGACCCACAGCGCCTTCACCGCAGCTCTTGTCGACCACGAATGACTTCGGTAGCGATGGCATCAGGCGAGACATGAACTGCTGACCGAGTGACGCACCGACAAGGCGAAACTCAATCGCAGAGAGCTCGCCGCCCGCGCTCAAGGAAGCCCTGGCCCGTGCCAGCCCGGCAGGACGATAAAAATCATTCCGCGTATCTTCGTCGCGCGACCATATTGTTTGAACCGGGCGACCAGGCAGCGCTTTGGCGATTTGTACGGCCTCACGAATAACATCCATCTCGGTCCGCCGGCCAAACCCACCGCCCAGAAACGGCGTGATGACGTCGACCGAGTCAGTGCTCAGCCCGGCAACCTCAGCGGCTGCACGACGCACCAACCAGGGCGACTGCGAACCGACCCAGACTGTGCAGCGCCCGGAGTCAAGGCGCACGGTACAGTTCATGGGCTCCATCGTGAGGTGCGCGAGGTAGGGCACTCTATATTCAGCCTCAAGAATGCGCGCACCTGAGCGCAGTCGCGGGGCTGGATCACCCTCCTGTTCGAGCACCTTGTCGCGACCTGCATCGAGGGCCGCGCTCATGGCCTGCCAGCCAGAGGCGCTGTCGAAATCAGCCAATGGGCCTGCGTCCCAGCGGGCCTCAATCAGATCGAGCGCCTTGTGCGCACGCCACCAGGAATCTGCCACCACGGCATAAAAGTTTTCCGCAGCGACTAGGGCCAGATATCCGCGGGGAATCGCAACGGGCGGCCGAGCGCTCAGCAGCCGCCCGCCCAGCGTCGGCGCATGCCTTATCGCGGCATAAGCCAGGTTGGGCGGACGTACATCCATACCGAACAGAGCTCGACCATCTGACTTAATCTGTGAGTCGAGCCTGGGCAGCCCCTTACCAATCAGCTGAAAACGTTCGGCGGTTTTAAGCACCACCAGCCTCGGGCTGAGCGCAGCAGCGTCGGCAACTAATTCACCGAAGCTAAAGCTTCGTTGACTGCCATTATCAAAAACTCTGCCAGCGCTGACACGCAGGCGGTCGGGTTCAACCTGCAGGCGATACGCGGCTGCCCGAATGAGCATATCTCGCGCACTGGCCCCAGCCTGGCGGGCAGCCTGGAAAACATTGCGGGTCGATGTAGAACCGCCGGTCGCCTGAACACCCATCAGTCGCAGAATGCGCTCAAGCGTCCAGACCGTGCCGCGCTCAACAAAACCCGCAGTGGACTCTGAACCGTTTAAGGGCAGACCCTCGAGGACGATACGCGGATTCGCATACGCCTCATGTATGGGCGCCTCAATGACCCTGAGCTGAGATGGGCTGCACTCGAGCTCTTCTGCAACCAGCAGTGCGACCGTGGTGTGTATGCCCTGCCCCATCTCTTGATGGGGCGATGCAACCGTGACGGAACCGTCCGGCGAAATTCGCAGCCAAGCGCTTAGCGCTACATCAGACCCACTCGCAGGTAGTCTGAAGTCGGAAATTTTCGCACCACGCCAGACACCCCAGCCGCAGGCGAGCGCGAGTGCGCCGCCCGAGGCCACGGCTCCTGCTAAAAATAGACGACGCCCCCTGCCCGAAGGACGAGAGCGCCGCCGGTAGGCCGTACCGCCTTCTGAAAAATCAGGCCGCCGCAACCTGAGTCGCGCGCCGCTTGGCGACTTCGAGAAGACCGCTGCAAGCATCCTCGATGTAATCGAGCGCCTGATCAAAACCCTGAACCGGACCGTGATAGGGATCAGGAACCGTCGCGGTTTCGTGCTCGGTGGCAAAACGCATCAAAAGCTGTAACTTATGATGAAAACGCTTGGGCGCCATCTGCTGCAGCAGTGCGAGGTTGTCCCAGTCCATGGCCAATACCATGTCGTAGGTTTCAAAGTCACGCTCGCTGACACGCCGAGCGCGGAAACTTTCAAGCTCATAACCGCGCTTGCTCGCAACCGCCTGCGCCCTTTTGTCAGGCGTTTCCCCCTCATGGAAGGCGTGGGTGCCCGCTGACGCAACCTGGACCACATCGTCCAGGCCAGCCGTCCTAACCATTTGACGAAATACCGCCTCAGCCATCGGCGAGCGGCAGATGTTGCCCATGCAGACAAATAAAACACGAGTGCTCATGGCAAGGGAGGTAGGTTCTCTTTTGGCCATTTTCAAGTTCCCGAGTAAAAAATGATGCGGTCAAAGAAAGACTGCGAAAGGGGCTGGTCATGCGGCCCGCCCCGTCACCAGAGGCACCACATTGCCGGCGCCACTGGATCCGAACACCTGTTGTTTCAGGCGTGCGAGGCGGTCCCGAATCTGGGCCGCCTTCTCGAATTCAAGATTACGAGCATGTTCGAGCATTTGCTTCTCGAGCTGCCGGATTTCACGAGACAGCCCCTTCTCGCCCATCTGGGCATAGTCGGCCTGCTGCTCGGCCGCCTGCTGCTCCTGGCGAGCCTGCTGGGGATCGTAGACTCCGTCGATGAGTTCACGGACCTGCTTCACGATGCCCCGCGGCTGAATGCCATTTGCCTCGTTGAAGGCGAGCTGGCGAGCGCGACGGCGCTCGGTTTCTGCCATGGCACGGCGCATCGATTCAGTGACGACGTCCGCGTAAAGAATGGCCCGTCCGCGCAGGTTTCTGGCTGCACGGCCAATCGTCTGGATAAGGCTACGCTCAGAGCGCAAAAAGCCTTCCTTATCGGCGTCAAGAATCGCCACCAGCGACACTTCAGGTAGGTCTAGTCCTTCGCGCAGCAGATTGATGCCAACCAGCACATCAAAACTACCAAGCCTGAGATCACGGATGATCTCGACGCGCTCGACGGTATCGATATCGGAGTGCAGATAACGTACCTTCACGCCGTGCTCAGACAGATAATCGGTCAGGTCTTCCGACATGCGTTTAGTCAGTGTCGTCACCAACACACGGTCACCTTGGGCGACGCGTTCGCTGATTTCAGACAACAAGTCGTCAACTTGAGTGCGCGCTGGCCGAACCAAGATCTCGG
Source organism: Pseudomonadota bacterium (assembly GCA_039800325.1). Classification (GTDB taxonomy): domain Bacteria; phylum Pseudomonadota; class Gammaproteobacteria; order Burkholderiales; family Burkholderiaceae_E; genus SYIM01. Next base: position 4,490 of record JBDLQY010000154.1, read on the forward strand.
GATCAACGAGACCGGTCGGACGAACCACCTGCTCGACGACTTGTCCAGCATGACGCGCCTCATAGTCGGCGGGTGTCGCTGACACGAACACACACTGGCGCATGCGTGACTCAAATTCTTCAAACTTGAGCGGGCGATTGTCGAGCGCCGACGGTAGTCGAAAGCCATACTCGACCAGCGTTTCCTTGCGCGAACGATCGCCACGAAACATGCCGCCCAATTGACCAATCGTGACATGACTCTCGTCGATGATCATGAGGGCATCGGCGGGCAGATAATCGACCATGGTCGGCGGCGGGTCGCCAGGTCGCGCCCCTGAGAAGTGGCGCGTGTAGTTTTCAATGCCCTTGCAAAAGCCAAGCTCTTGCAGCATTTCAAGATCGAACCGGGTGCGCTGCTCAAGGCGCTGCGCCTCGACCAGCTTGCCCTGCGAATAGAAAAACTGCAGGCGCTCAGACAATTCTTGCTTGATGGTCTCAAGGGCGCGCAAGACGGTTGCCCGCGGCGTAACGTAGTGCGATGAGGCATAGACCACGAAACGAGGAATTTTCTGCCGCACCTTACCCGTGAGCGGGTCGAAAAGCTGCAGCGAATCGATTTCGTCATCGAACAATTCAATTCGAAGCGCAAGTTCGGCGTGCTCAGCTGGAAACACATCGATGGTGTCGCCCCGAACCCGAAAACAACCGCGACCGAAATCGGTTTCATTGCGCCGATACTGCATGGCCACGAGGCGCTGCAGTAGCTCGCGCTGGCCGATACGGTCACGCACGCGAAGCATCAGCCGCATGTCGTGATAATCGGCCGGATTACCGATGCCGTAAATGCACGAAACGGTCGCGACAATAACGGTATCTCGACGCTCAAGCAGCGATTTGGTAGCCGACAGGCGCATCTGCTCAATGTGATCGTTGATCGAGGAGTCTTTTTCGATGAACAGATCGCGTTGCGGAACGTAGGCCTCGGGCTGGTAGTAGTCGTAATACGACACGAAGTATTCGACGGCGTTGTTCGGAAAAAACTCGCGCATCTCGGCGTATAGCTGCGCCGCGAGCGTTTTATTGGGCGCAAGAACAATCGCGGGTCGACCCAACCTGGCGATGACGTTTGCCATGGTGTAGGTCTTGCCCGAGCCGGTAACGCCCAGCAGCGTCTGCCAGGCCAAACCGTCATGCACACCCTGCACCAGCCGTTCGATCGCGTGCGGCTGATCGCCGGCCGGCGCGTATGGACGCGCAAGCTGGAACGGACTTCCTGGAAACGTATCCAGGTGAGCACTGTTCACGGCGAGATCAATCATGGGCAAGGCGTAAAAGATCGCTAAAGCTGCGTGTTAGACTCACTGCGCCGTTTAGAAGCCGATTCGGGCGGGAACGCCAGACGTGCAGTCCGCAGTCGACGACCGCGCCGGCGGGTCATCCAAAGATCTTGAACCGTCGCTCGAGTCAATCCGGAATTATCGTCCGCCCCCCCTGAAAAAGCTAGAGTAGTGCACAATTCTTGTGCACTTTAATCCGTGTGCGATTGTAAAAACTCATTCAATTCAGGGATTTATTGATTTCATGAGCGCATCCATGTTTGCCAGCGTCGAACTGGCACCCCGCGATCCGATTTTGGGCCTCACCGAGGCCTATGTGGCTGACAGTCGCCCGGGTAAGGTCAACCTGGGCGTGGGTGTTTATTACGACGACAACGGCAAGGTTCCCCTCCTGGAGGCTGTGCGATCCGCGGAAAAGCAGCGCGTTGACGGTGCCTCGCCTCGCGCCTACCTGCCGATCGAGGGCTATGCGGCTTATAACCAGGCGGTCCAAAAGCTGCTGTTTGGCGCTGACTCGCCCCTGCTGGCGGACGGCCGGGTTGCGACCTTTGAGGCCCTCGGTGGCACAGGAGGCCTGCGCATCGGGGCTGATTTTTTGCGCCGACTTCTTCCATCCACCGAGGTCTGGATCAGTGACCCCAGCTGGGAAAACCATCGCGCACTCTTTGAGGCCGCCGGTTTCAAGGTTAACGCCTACCCCTACTACGACGCCGCAAGCCACGGGGTGCAATTCACGGCAATGATGGCCTGTCTGAATGGTCTGGCACCGGGATCGGTCGTCGTGCTGCATGCCTGCTGTCACAACCCAACCGGCGTTGATCTCGATGAGCAGCAATGGCACGACGTGGTTGCCACGGTTAAGGCGCGCAAGCTTGTAGCATTCCTGGACATGGCTTACCAGGGATTTGGTGACGGCATCGACGCCGACGCGCTGGCCCTGCGCACCTTCGCTGCCTCCGGCCTGAGCTTTCTGGTGTCCAGCTCGTTTTCAAAATCGTTTTCGCTCTATGGTGAACGTGTAGGCGCTTTGTCGATCGTCGCCCAAAACAAAGACGAGACCACGCGCGTGGTGTCGCAGGTTAAGCGCGTTATACGTACCAACTATTCCAATCCGCCTACCCACGGCGCCGCCGTCGTCGCCGCGGTTCTGTCCAGCCCTGAATTACGAGCCACTTGGGAGCGCGACCTAGCCGCCATGCGTGACCGAATTCGTGCCATGCGCGTTGGTCTGGTTGAGAAGCTCCGAGCCCGCGGCGTGACGCGCGACTTCAGTTTCGTTGTCCGGCAGCGAGGCATGTTCTCTTACTCAGGTCTCAGCAAAGAGCAAGTCGATCGCTTACGCGAAGAACATGCCATTTATGCCATCGGCACGGGGCGTATCTGTCTCGCAGCTCTCAACAACACAAATATCGACCGCGTGGCGGACGCGATAGCATCCGTGCTCAAGGGTTGAGCGGAAACCGCTGCGTGCGTCAATCGCTACCACGAGTTGTACATGCTTGACGCGCTGCTGCAAACCCTCACCACCACTCAGGATCATGTCGCGTTGACAGGGCGCCCTCTGGGTGCCCTGCATCGTTTTGCTGGCAAGCTCATTGAACAACTCGAGCTTGAGCCCTCGCTACACGTTGAGAGCTATATCCCAGGCGATACGGACGCCCTGCTCACTCGCTTCAATCAGTTGATCGCTGGTCTGTCGGCCGATCAGGCCTTTTCGCGGAAGCAGGTGACCGAGCCCACCGCAGTCATTTTTGTGGTCCACATTCAGCTGGACACGCCGGTGGAAGCACTGTTTACGCTGGCAAGACTTTGTAATGCGCTGCCGGGTGCGCGGGCTCGCATGCTGCTCATCATCGACGAGGCCAAACGTCTGACAGATCTGTCGGGGGCGCTGGGTCCGCGTCTGGTGAGCGCTGAAATTGATTCAGCAATCGCTGCGCGCGCATCCGCATCACCGGTATCAAAAGTACTGCCTGGGGCTGCGCTGGTTGATGACGAGGCCTTTGCAGGCGAGAGCGCAGCGGTCAGTGCGGCTGACATCTCAAGCACGCGTGACACGCAGTCCATGCTCGCTTCCCCCGATTCATCGACAACGTCTGCTGTTACTTCGCCAGTGCCTGTCGAGCAAGCCCCCAGCAGTTTTATGGCTCGGCTTGATTTCAGACGTTGGCCACTCGCCGGTCAGATGAGTGGTCTAGTTGTGCTTGGACTGGGCGGAGCAATCGCGGTTCATTTTGCACTAGGGCCGCCAGCCTCAGTGCCCACAGACCGCTCGCCGACCGCGTCAACGCCATCCGTTGCAAGCCCACAACCGGCCTCAACAGCGTCGACCGTTGCCGCTACATCCACCGCGACCGCTGCACCACCCGCGACCGCTGCACCGCCCGTTACCGCTGCGCAGCCTGCAGCGTCTGCGCCAGCCCCTGCAGCGACGCAGCCCGCTGCGCCGCCAGCCTCAGCTAATCGAACAACGGCACCCCCTGCGCCATCATCGCAGGCCTCATCAGCGCCCGCGGCGACGAGCCCTGCGACGACCTCAGCTCAGGCTGGAACGCCCTCGGCGAAATCCGCCCCCGCTGCGCCTAGCTCGGCGGCGGCTACAAGTGCGGTTGCGAGCACGGCTGCTGCACCGGCTGCGGCATCTACTGCAGCATCGCAAGGCGCCACCTTATCGCAAGCCCCCGGCTCGCCCGTTGCGTCCCCAACGCAACAGGTTACCGCCACGCCAGCACCCAACCCTGCCAATTCGAGCGCGCCGTTTGCCTGCACACCGGCATCAGGTTCGGTTCCACGCTTTCAAGCACGCTCCCCCAGTAAAGCGGGAGACATGGTCTATCTGGTCAGCACGGTCAGACAACGCGTGTGCATTACAGCGGCCGATGGGTCTCTACAAGAAGAGAGCCTCGACCCCGAAGTCGGCCGCAGCTTTTACGGCAAACAGCCTCTGCAGGTGCAGGCCGAACAGATGCGCAACTTACGGGTATTTTTCCAGGGCGCGCGCATCGCTATTCCGGCAAGTACAGGCAACCGGATTGAGCTGGTCGAGCGCTGATCCTGATTTGCGCTGCCAGAGTCACTCTGGCTATAATCTTTGGCTGATCCCCGATAGCTCAGTCGGTAGAGCGCCGGACTGTTAATCCGTAGGTCCCTGGTTCGAGCCCAGGTCGGGGAGCCAAACCAAGTGCTGTAAGAACAAGGGGTTGCATGTGAGAGCGTGCAGCCCTTTTGTTTTTGCGGCGCCATTTCCCACCGGATTTCCCACCGTTTTCCAGAAGCGCCGTTTCGTCTAGCTAAGAAGACGTGCATGCCGAAACGAGGGATGCACTGCGGGCTCGGGATCAGTATCCTTGCGATCAGATCACGTCTACCGGTTGACCGGCACTGGTGAGACAACCGCGCCCAAAAGGAGCAGCAGAACATGGCCAGACTGACCGTCGAGGAGACCAGCCACTATCAGCGAGAGGGCTGGGTGATTCCGCAGTTTCGCCTGCCGCCGGCTCGCCTGGCGACGATGGTCCAGGCGTTGGAGACTTTGCTGCGCGAAAATCCTGGAGTGCGGCCCGAGAAGCTGGTGTCGGCGCATATTGCCGGCGATAACGGCGAAGGCGTGCGCGGCGTCAGTGACTTCTTAGACCTGGCGCGCGACCCAGAGATCGTCGAACTGGTCTCTGGCGTACTCGGCCGCGACATCATCCTGTGGGGCTGCCACGTTTTCTGCAAACCCGCCGCGCACGGCTATGAAACGCCCTGGCACCAGGATGGCCACTACTGGCCCATTCGCCCCCTGGCCACCTGCACCGTATGGGTCGCTTTAGAGCCGTCCACAAAAACGAACGGCTGTCTGCGCGTTATCCCTGGCTCGCACCACGGGCAGCAACTGCACGAGCACCTGCACGAGGACCGGACTGACCTGACGCTGAACCAGCGCATGACCGACGGCAGCTTCGATGAGACTGAAGCCGTTGACCTTGAGCTCGAGCCAGGACAGATGTCTCTGCACGACGTCTACATGATTCACGGCGCTGCCGCCAATACCTCGGGGCAGCGCCGCACCGGTGTCGCTCTGCGCTACATGCCCTCAACTTCGGTGTTTGAGCGAGACCTGCGTCCCGCAGACGGCAAGACGGGTCTGCAGCTGAACTTCGCAAACCGGCCGCTGTGGCTTGTCAGCGGCGTGGACCGCAGTGGTCGTAACGACTTCGCGGTCGGTCACAGGCGATAGAGCATGGGCGCTGAACGCAACCGTTTATGTAGACCACACCCCCTCGACAGCCTCATCTTGAACCATCACAAACATGACAGCAATGACCCCGAATCTCTCTGACGCGCCCGTTTCCGACCGTGTCCGGGCCGTCGAATCCATCCTTGAACAGGCGGGCTTCAAGCCCCATGAGGCGGTTGCTGATTTCAAACAGGTGGCTGAAGAGCATTGGACCCCGCAGAATGGCGCCCGTGTCGTCGCGCGCGCCTGGACAGACTCTGCCTTCCGGCAGCGCCTGCTCGACAACGGCAAGTCTGCAGTCGCCGAACTGGGTTTGAGCATGCCTGCCCACCATCGTCATCTGGTCGCGCTCGAGAATACGCCCCAGATTCACAACGTTATTTGTTGTTCGCTGTGTTCGTGCACCGCTTTCTCAATCATCGGCCTGCCGCCTGATTGGTACAAAGACCTCGAGTACCGCTCGCGTATCGTTCGTCAGGCAAGAACAGTACTCGCTGAAATGGGCTTGCAACTGACTGCCGATACTGAGATTCGTGTGTGGGACACCACCGCAGACACTCGCTATATGGTGCTGCCCCTGCGGCCCGCCTACACGCACGGATGGAGCGAGTCACAGCTTGCTGAGATTGTCACCAAAGAATCCATGATTGGTGTGTCACGACTGCAGGAGCGTTGAATGGACGGCGTACACGATTTAGGTGGCAAGCAGGGCTTCGGGCCTGTTCGGTTTACCCCGAACGCTCCGGTCTTCCATGCCGACTGGGAGCCCAAAGTGAACGCGCTGTACGGTCTGTGCGTGCGTAAGGGCGTCTTCAACATGGACGAATACCGCCACGCGATTGAGCGCATGGACCCTCGCCATTATCTCAGCGCAAGCTACTACGAACGCTCACTCACCGGCATGGCCAGTCTGCTGGTTGAGAAGGGGTTGACCACGTTGGATGAACTGCAACGCCTCGCCGGTGGTCGATTCCCGCTGGCGAGTACTCTCGGCACCGGTCGCGCAAACGTCGCCGATCGCACCAGTTTCAAACCGGGCGATACGGTGTGGGTGCGCTCCGATTACGTCTCGGGCCATGTCCGTATGCCGGCCTACATTCGAGGCAAGCGCGGCATCGTCGTCAGTGTGTCGCCGGCTTATCCTTTCCCCGACGCACATGCCCATGGCGTGGCAGCGCAAGACGAGCCCACCTATGACGTGCGTTTCAGCGCGGAAGAGCTCTGGCCGGGAAGCAGCGATGCCGCAATGATTCATGTGGGCGTATTCGAAAGCTATCTGCGCGCGCCCTAGGCTGATCGTGCTCTCTACCTAACGAAGATCAATCAATGAACGTCAGTGATGCCATCACCGCCCGACATTCCACACGGGCGTTTCGACCTGATCCGATCAGCGCTGATGAAGTGCGTGACATGCTTTCAATTGCTGCGCGTGCGCCCTCAGGCGGCAATCTGCAGCCCTGGATGGTGCATGTCATCGCGGGGAACGCCATCGCAGAACTCAAGCAGCAGATAGCGCACAAATTCCAGGCCGGTGAGCGCGAAACACCCGAGTACAACGTCTACCCTACAGGCCTGTGGGAGCCATTACGATCACGCCGATCAGAGGCTGCGAGACGTCGCTTCGTCGCCACGGGCGTGAATGAAAACGACGAGGGCACACGTTTGATGCAGGCGCGAAACTACGCCTTCTTCGACGCCCCGGTGGGACTGTTCTTCAGCATCGATCGCAGGGCAGGCCCACCCCAATGGGCCGATGTCGGTATGTTCATGCAGAACTTCATGCTGCTCGCCGTCGAGCGTGGCATGGCCACCTGCCCGCAGATGATTTGGGCCAACTGGCCTGTAAGCCTCGCCCGGTTTCTGCAGATACCAGACTCTTACATCATGTATTCGGGCATGTCACTGGGATATCCCGACCCGCAGTCGCCCTGGAACAGTTTTCGAACCGAGCGAGAGCCCGTTGAGGGTTTCGCTCGATTCATCGGCTTTTAGTCGCTCAAGCTTGTTGCTGCCTCAGTCGAGCTTGATGCCGCCAGCCTTCACCACGTTGGCCCACTTGGGGATCTCAGCGCGGATGAAAGCCTCAAAGGCTTCGGGGGTTCCGGGCGCAGGCTCAGCGCCCAGCGACAGGGCCTTCTCGCGAACCTCGGGCAGGTTCATGATGCGGTTAACCTCTGCTGATAATTTCGCCACGACGTCTTTGGGCATACCTGCAGGCCCGGCAAGTCCAAACCAGCCGACCGCATCAAAGCCGGCCACACCCTGTTCGATCACCGTGGGAAGATCGGGTGCGCTCAAGGTTCGCTTTGCACCGGGAGTCGCCAGACCCCTCACCTTTCCAGCCCGAATATGCGGTAGAGCCGAGGAAAGATCGACGAAGGCGACAGGAATGGTACCCGCCATGACATCGACGGTGGCGGGGCCGCTTCCCTTGTAAGGTACGTGGTTCATCTGCACGCCCGTCATGAGCTTGAACATTTCGCCGGTGAGATGCATCGCGGTCCCGTTACCGGCTGAACCAAAGCTGATGCTGCCCGGGTTGGCCTTGGCTGCAGAAATCAGGTCTTGCACCGACTTGATAGCGCTATTGGCAGGCACGGCCAGCACCATGGGAATATGGGCCAACATTGAGATCGGCTGGGTGTCTTTGAGCGGATCGTAGGGCAGGCGCGGCATCAGCGAGAGGTTGATGGCCATGGCACCTGCGGGCGCCAAAAACAAGGTATAGCCATCAGGCGCCGACTTGAGCGCCTGGTCAACACCGATAGTCGCGCCCGCGCCAGGCTTGTTTTCGACGATGACCTGCTGACCAAAGGTCTTACCCATTTCAACCGCCAGTAAACGCGAAATGGCATCGGCACTTCCACCTGGGGGAAACGGCACGATGTAACGAATCGGACGATTGGGATACGTAGATTGAGCTGCGGCCACCATCGCGAATGAAGACAAAGCCAGCGCGGCTAAACCTTTAAAGACAAGCTTGTTCAAATCCGATCTCCTGTGCTGAATAGTTATCCGGCGGCACCACGGCCACCATCGATTCGAATAATGCTGCCCGTCACATGACGCGCAGCATCGCTAAGCAGATATAGCGCCATCTCGGCAATCTCTTCCGGCTCTGGCAATCCTAGCAAATGCTTAGCGATATTCGCCTGTACACGCGGATCATCGCGGATGAATCCGCGCATACGCTCGGACAAGACAGCACCAGGGGCGATGCAGTTGACCCGAACCTTAGCGGGCGCATAGTTGACCGCCATAGAGCGGGTCAGCGCATGCACGCCCCCCTTAGCGGCGGTATACGCATCGCGCCCGGCCACCCCTCGCTCGGCGAGCAACGACCCCATGTTGATGACCGCCCCGCCGCCTCGTTCAATCAGCAACGGGATGATCGCTCGGCTCATCAGCACAGTACCGAGCAGATCGATACGAATGGTGCGCCAGAACTCGTCCAGCGCGAAGTCTGTGAGTGCCCCGTCATTGAGACTGGATCCACCCGCATTGTTGACCAGCGCATCGATACCCTGCATCAAATCGACGGCCTTCGCAACGCCGGTCGCCACGCTTTGCTCGTCAGTGACGTCGATGCCGACAAAATCGACCGCATGGCCCTCGTCGCGCGAGCGGGTAGCTTGCTGTGATCCGACCGTCACATCCACATCAGCAAGCACGACCCTCGCACCCTCGGCGGCAAAGCAGCGCACCATGGCCAGCCCGATGCCACGTGCGGCACCGGTGACGATGATGCGTTTTCCAGCCAGTCGAGCGTTCATCCCGGGAATACTCCCGTCGAAAGATAGCGGTCGCCGCGATCGCAGACGATGAAAACAATGCAGGCATTCGTGACTGTCTGCGCCAGCCGCAACGCAATGCAACATGCACCTGCGGCCGACATACCGCAAAAAATCCCCTCCTCCGCCGCGAGTCGGCGCGCCATCGTCTCGGCCTCCGACTGGCTGATGGTTTCAATCTGGTCAACTCGAGCATGCCTGTAGATTTTGGGCAGGTACTCGGGCGGCCACTTACGAATGCCTGCGATGGAAGAGCCCTCAGCAGGCTGCGCACCGACAATGACGACATCCGGATTGCGCTCTTTAAGGTAGCGCGACACCCCGGTAATGGTTCCGGTGGTGCCCATGGCTGAAACAAAGTGCGTGACCTCGCCCGCCGTGTCTTGCCAGATTTCAGGCCCGGTAGCTTCGTAGTGGGCCGCCCAATTATCGTCATTCGAAAATTGATCGAGCACCTTGCCCCGCCCCTCTCGCTGCATCTGCTCAGCCAGATCTCGTGCACCTTCCATACCCTGTTCTCGACTGACCAGAATCAATTCGGCGCCGTAGGCCTTCATGGACTGTCGCCGTTCAACCGATAAGTTATCGGGCATGATCAGAACCATGCGGTAACCCCGAATGGCCGCCACCATGGCCAGAGCAATACCGGTATTGCCCGAGGTTGGTTCAATCAGGGTATCGCCCGGCCGGATGTCGCCGCGAGCCTCAGCCTTCGCAATCATGGACAGCGCAGGTCTGTCCTTAACCGAGCCCGCAGGATTATTACCCTCAAGCTTGCCCAAAATGACGTTCCCGCGGTCGCGAATTTCTGTGCTCGGTATTCGCTGTAACCGAACCAGCGGCGTATTGCCAATGCAGCTCTCAATCGTGGAGTAGGCGCGCATGTTTGTCCTTAGCAAGTGTGTTGTCGGGCGATCAGTCAACCAGTCGATTCAGCGATGGGGCATCAAACCCATCCGTGGGTCTGGCGGCGCCGGGCTCTAAAGAGATTCCCGCTCGCGTCAGGGCTTCCTGAAGCGCCACGATCTGGCGGTCTTGTTGTGCAACCCGATCGATCAGCCGATGCAGCGCGACAGACAGAGCGTCATCCGTGCCCTGGGCTATTGCGTAGGCCGAAAACCCACCGTGCTGCCGGTCGCTCGTCCCCTGGGCCTGGTCATGAGCAACGACAACCCGCGCTGGAATACCGGCGACGGTAGCGCCTGCTTCGACCGGCTTGAGAACGACAGAATTTGATCCAATACGTGCGCCTGCGCCAACCGTGAACGGTCCCAATACTTTTGCGCCGGCACCGACCACAACCCCGGCCGCCAGGGTGGGGTGCCGTTTGCCCTGGAGAAGCGAGGTCCCCCCCAAGGTTACGCCCTGATAAATGGTGCAGTCGTCGCCCACTTCGGCGGTCTCACCGATGACGACGCCCATCCCGTGATCGACAAACACACGCCGACCGATCACCGCACCGGGATGAATCTCGATGCCGGTGATGAAGCGGGCCAGGTTGGACACCAGCCGAGCCAGGGTGATCCACCCCCTGCGCCAGAGCCAGTGGGCGACTCGATGACATGCCAGGGCGTGTACGCCGGGATAACAGAGGAGCACCTCAAGTGAAGATCGAGCCGCTGGATCTCGGCTACGTACGGCGGTGACATCCTCCATCAAGCGCGAACGCATGCACGTCTCCCAAAAGAAAGCCGAAAGTCTAGAACCTGTGGACAGACCCTGACGGCGTACGGGTCGTCAGCCTGACGGGCACAGGCACCGGCTGCCATAGCCCTCGGTCGCGCACCATCGCTGATCGCAGACGATCGGCGGGTCCGATCTCATTGACCCTACCGTGCAGACGATGGGCGCAACCAGTATATTGAGGCCCTCTTCGTCTTGGGTGATGTTATGCGGGCCCTCCGTCGCAGCAAACTTTTCGTCCCGGGCAATAAACCCGAGCTGATGCGCAAAGCGCTGCGCTCGCAGGCCGATTCTCTGTCGCTCGACCTGGAGGACGCGGTACCCCTCACACAAAAAGCTCAGGCGCGCGCTGAAGTCAGGGCATTTCTTGACGATCCAGACTGCCGCGACCGCGAAATTGTGGTTCGGGTCAACAGCCGAGACAGTGGCTTGCTGCTGGCAGACCTGCTGTCCATAGCACCAGCCCGACCCAATGTGGTGAATATTCCCAAGGTCGAATCTGCACGCGACCTGCATTTTGCTGATGACGTGCTCACGCATCTCGAGCACGAGCATGAGATACCGCCCGGCGCTATACGCCTGATGCCCACTTTTGAGTCAGCCCGAGGCATTCGGCTGGCGGTCGAGATCTGTCAGTCCTCGCCCCGTGTGGTTGCATTGCAGTTTGGAATGGGCGATTTGAAAGCCAGCACAGGCATCGCCAGTCGACCCGACATCCTGAGATCTATACGACTGCAACTGGTGTTGGCAGCGGCCGAGTGTGGTATCGATGCGCTCGACAGTGCCTATCCCGACTTTAGTGATTCAGCGGGCTTTGCCGCCGATTGCGCCGAAGCCCGAGCTCTGGGCTTTCGAGGCAAAAGTTGTATTCATCCAAGTCAGGTCGCCATGTGCAATTCGAGTTTTCTGCCCAGTACAGCTGAAATCGAAGATGCACAGGCCCTTATTCAGGCCTATGAAGAGGCCCGCTCAGCGGGTACCGGCGCAATCAATTTCAAGGGCCGCCTGGTGGATGAGGCACACTGGCTGGATGCGCGCCGACTTTTGGCTAGCCTCGCCCCCCGCTGATTCTGCGAAAGCTTTCTATGAGTTCAAACCCCTGGGATAAATTCCTGACCGAGCAGGACCGAAAGGTTCTCAGCCGTGCCCGTTTTGGTCAGCGCATTGGGTTCGGTGAACGGCCTGCCGTTGTTGTGATCGACATGCAACGCTATATGGTCGGCGAGCGTGATGGGACGGGCGAATGGCCATCAAGTTGCGGAGCCGCCGGCTGGCAGGCAGTCGATGAAACATTACAGTTGCTCAAGGTCGCGCGGTGCACCTCGATTCCGGTGTTTTTTACGCGCTTCGAGTTGCGCGCGGACGGCGCCGACATCGGCGTCTACGGTCGCAAGCGTGCATTACTTCAATCGCCACACTGGGTTCTTGAAGACACCGCCGGCAGCCAGTTGATTCCAGAACTGGAACCCGCCGCCGGTGAGATTGTCTTCGTCAAAAAGAAACCATCGGCCTTTTTCGGCACGCCCTTATTGGGCCTGCTGATTGATCGACGCATTGACACCGTCATCGTCTGCGGAGGTTCGACCTCTAACTGCGTCAGGGCCACCGTCTATGACGCATCATCACACAATTTTCGTACCGTCGTGGTGCAGGACTGTGTATTCGACCGGATTCCGGTCTCGCACGCGATCAGTCTGTTCGATATGGACCGTCAGTACGCAGATGTAATGACGAGAGCTGCCGTGTGTGCTGAACTTAAGCGGCTTGAAGCATGTCAATCCAACGATTCAACGCTGTAAACCAAGAAGAGCCCTATGGGTATTAAGAGGAGATCGATCATGTCGTTCTTGTTGAAAGTAAACCGCCGGATGGCCATAGCCTCGGCCCTTCTGATCGGCTGCACCATTTTTACATCGGCTGGTATGGCTCAGGGCACTGATCGTTGGCCCTCAAAACAGATCAGTCTGGTAATCCCCTTCGCGCCGGGCGGCAGCAACGACGTTATCGGCCGTGCCCTCGCGCAACGCCTGAGCACTCGCCTGGGTCAACCGGTCGTCGTTGAAAATCGCGCGGGCGCCGGTTCCGTGGTCGGCGCGAGCCACGTGGCCCGTTCGCCGGCAGATGGCTACACCCTGATGTTCGTATCTGGCTCACTAGGAACAACGGCCGCTGTTCAACAGACCCCTTACGATGCGAATACCGCGTTCGATGGCATAGCCCGCGTGGCCTCCGCACCCTTCGTCTTCATTGTGCGCGAGGGTTTTCCGGCCAAGACCATCCCTGAACTCGTCAGCTATGCAAAAGCCAATCCCGAAAAAATGACGTACGGCAGCGCCGGGCTGGGTGACAGCACACAGCTTGCGACCGAATTGTTTAACCTGGTGACGGGTATTCGCATGACCGGGGTTAATTACAAGGGCATCGCACCGGCCCAGCTTGATCTGGTGGGCGGTCGGCTTGACCTTGTGGTCACGACTATTCCTTCCATACGGGGCACGGTCACTGAAAAGCTGCCTATGCTGGCGGTAACGTCGGCACAGCGCTCGGCCGATGCGCCCAACGTACCAACCGTTCGCGAGGCTGGCATCGATTACGTCGTCGACGTGTGGTGGGGTCTGTTTGGTCCTGCAGGGCTTCCTGGCGACATCCGCAACCGGTTAAACGGCATGGTTCGAGAGATTCTTCAAGATGCTGAGTTCATCGCATTCCTTAAGAATGCAGGCGCCGCTCCGGCGCCTTCAAGCCCCAACGAGTTGACCGAGCTCCTGCGTCGTGACATTTCGCTGTGGCGCAAGACAGTTGACGCTGCGGGTCTGCGTCAAAAGTGAAGCGTGCCACGCCCACTGACACTGGTCCACTTGCCGGTGTCCAAGTTCTTGATCTGAGTGCCTATATTGCCGGGCCCTACGGATGTACGCTGTTGGCTGACCTAGGTGCCGAGGTTGTCAAAATTGAGCCGCCCGAGGGCGACAACCTGCGCAAGTATCCATCGACCATGGTGGATCACAGCCGCGCATTCGTAGGCGTCAACCGGGGCAAGCGGGGTGTGGCCATTAACCTAAAGCACCCTGACGGTCTTGAACTCTTCCGGCGCATGGCCGAACAGGCAGACGTGGTCGTGCATAACTTCCGACCTTCAGTCGCACCGCGCCTGGGCATTGACTACCCGCAACTCAGCGTGCGCAATCCACGGCTTATTTACTGTTCTCTATCAGGGTACGGAGACCGTGGTCCGTTCAGGGATCGTGCAGGTTATGACCAGGTGCTGCAAAGCATGACGGGTATCTGCGCTGCTCAGGGCTCATTGCAAGACCCACAGATTGTTTACGGCTCAGTGGTCGACTACTACGCTGCCGCCTTGCTCGCCCTGCAGGTCAGCGCTGCACTCGTCGAACGTCAGCGCACCGGACGCGGCTGCGAAATCTCGGTGTCGCTTTTGCAGGCATCGCTGGCCATGCAGTCTGCACGGCTGGTATGGGCCGATGGCGAGCCTCGCGACATAGCACGAGACATGCGCTCCGGCGGTATCACGGGTATTCATCCGACGGCGAATGGGCATATTTACTTATCGGCCAACACACCGCACTTCTGGCAGGCGCTGTGTCGCATCACAGGCCTCCACGATCTGGCAGATGACCCGCGTTATGCAAGTGTTCGTCAACGCGCACAACACGCTGACGAACTGATTCCAAAGCTCCGGGCCGCACTGATGAAACGCGACGCGGCCACTTGGGAAAATCAATTTGGCGACGAAGTTCCCTGTGCGCGGGTTCGCAGCATTGAAGACATGTTTGAGTTCGAGCAGGTACAGGCCCTCGGCGCCATAAAAACGTTCTCAGGTAGCGTCGGCCGCTATCGGGCGCTTGCTAACGCACTCGGGCGCACTCCGCAGGGGGGCGTGCGTCCCGCTCCGGGGTTCGGCGAGCACACGCGAGAGGTACTCACCGAGCACGGCCTTAGCAACGACGAAATCGACGCCCTAGGTATCAGTGGTGCCCTGGCTGCTCCTCCCTCATCGCCTGTCTGAGGTTCTCTGATCGTGAATGATTCAACCAAGAGCATGAATGCATCACAGGTGCTCCATGACTTGCACGGAGTACGGTCGCGAAGTGACGACCAGGCAGTTACGACTGAGGTTTTACGTCTTAACCAGGCGGCCAGACAGGCCGCTCGCGGGCAGCTGACCGGTTGGGATCAGCCCGGTCACTTCAGTGCGACATTGATTGCGAACGCCGATCCGTTTAAGGCGCACCACTCAAGTATTCAAAACAGAAACCAGGCGACTGGCTTGATCGCTCGGCTCGGCGAGGCACTTAGACGCCGCGAGCTGAGCGTGGGCGAGTTGGTCGAACGGGCTCTGCGGCGCGCCACAGAGGCTCAGCATGCTCACCGAGCGTTCATCGAGATTTTTTTTGACAAGGCTCGCGCGAGTGCGAGAAAGCTGGACGAGGAAATCGCCCAGGGTAGATGGCGCGGACCCCTGCACGGCATTCCCCTGGCTCATAAAGACTGTCTCGAGCGCGTCGATCGCGCCCCAACGGTCGGCAGTATCGCGACCGATCTTGCACGACCCGATCTGGACGCCACCGTCCTTACGCGCCTTGAGCAGGCCGGTTCGGTCGACATTGGCGCCCTAAATCTGAACGAAATGGTGGCTGGCCCCACAGGTCACAATCCACACTTCGGTGACTGCGCGAATGCCATCGACCCCTCGCGCATCGGTGGTGGATCATCCAGTGGGTCCGCCGTTGCCGTCAGACTGGGCATTGTTGCGGGCTCTTTGGGATCCGACACAGGCGGATCTATCCGTATTCCTGCTGCGGTTAACGGTGTGCCCGGGCTTAAGCCCACCTATGGTCGAATCAGCCGAGCGGGTTGCTTTCCTCGAGCTTTTTCGCTCGATTGCGTCGGCCCTTTGGCAGCCAGTATCGACGACTGTGAGCTGCTGTTTAACGCCGTTGCCGCTACCGATCCTCGAGATCCGTCCAGTATCGATCGGCCTTCCCACCTGGCTGCACACGCATCAGAGCGGCCAACCGATACTTCCCGAGTTGCTGTTCTGGGCGGCTATGGTGATCTCAGCCCAGACGTACAGTCGGCATTTAACCGGTTTGTCAGCCGATGTGAGGCTGAGCTCGGCCCCCTGGCCCCCCAGAGAACGCTTGAGCTTCACACCTTATATGCGATGGGTGACATCATCTCGAAGGTCGAGGCGGCCGCCATTCATGGGGATTGGATGTCGCGCCATCCAGAGCGCTACAGTCAGGCAGTCTACTCGCGCACCGAGCCGGGCTTTCATCTGCCCGCAGTCCGCTATGTTGAGGCCATAAACCTGCGGGCACGACTGCTCTCCCAGTTCATCGAGCGTGCGTTCGATGACGCAGACGTTTTAGTGTTTCCCGCTCTGCCTGTGCCTGTGCCCACCCGAATAGAAGCTGACATGGAGCAAGGCAGCCGAGTGTTCCCGGTGGTCGCACAACTGACGCGGCTGACCCGGCCATTCAGCTACCTGGGGCTGCCGGTATTAACCGTGCCAATCGGCGATGATCGCAACAGCATGCCCGTAGCGGCTCAG
>JBDLQY010000155.1:0-19792 GCA_039800325.1 Pseudomonadota bacterium
GCCGCTTCGCCGAGTTTCAGGATCTGTTCGAGACTAACCGTGGCCCGCAGGTGGCCGTGGTCACCCTGCTCGCCTTGCTCGAGCTGGCACGTGAATCTCTGGTCGAGATCACTCAGGCAGAAGCTTTCGCACCCATTTACGTGCGTCTGGCCTACCAGCCCAGCTGAGGCTTGCGAAGCCCATGTCGCTTCGAATCACGAACGACGCTGAGCTTCGGCGCCTGAACAGTTTTGGGGTTCGCGCTCGGGCAAAAACTCTGATTGAACTGGATGATGTCAACGATGCGGCTCACGCCCTGGAGTTGCTGCGCGGCGCCCCTTCAGGCCTGATTCTGGGTGGCGGCAGCAACCTTCTGATCACCGGCGATATCGACGGGACTGTGTTGCGCATCGCGCTGCGTGGCCTCAGGGTTCAGGATACCGGCCACGACCATGTCATCGTCGAGGCGGCCGCGGGCGAACCCTGGCCCGAGCTGGTGCAGTGGTGCCTTGATCAGCAGCTCTACGGACTGGAAAACCTGTCGCTGATTCCGGGCCTGGCCGGTGCCGCCCCGGTACAGAACATTGGCGCCTACGGAATCGAACTCGCTCAACGAATCGATACCGTAAAGGCCCTGAACATCGAAACCGGGCGACTTCAGGAATTTTCACGAACCGACTGCGAGTTTGGCTATCGAGACAGTCTGTTCAAACGGCAAAGCGGCCGGTGGCTGATTGTCTCAATCAGAATGAAGCTATCGCGAAACGCCCAGCCGTGTCTGCGCTATCCCAGCCTGGCCGAAGCCCTGCGTACCCAGGCCAGACCCACGGCTGAGCAGGTTGCGCAGGCGGTCTGCGCCCTGCGCCGGCAAAGGCTGCCCGACCCTGCGGTATTGGGCAACGCCGGCAGCTTCTTCAAGAACCCACTCGTGGACGCGATCACGGCTGCAAAGCTGCGTGCCCAACATCCCGACATGCCGCAGTTTTCAAACGGCGATCAGGGCGTCAAACTGGCTGCAGCCTGGCTGATTGAGCACTGCGGATGGAAAGGCCATCGAGAAGGCGATGCCGGGGTCCATGACCAGCATGCGCTGGTGCTGGTCAATTACGGCCATGCCAGCGGCGCGCAGTTACTGGACCTGGCACGTCGCATACAGACTTCAGTGCGCGAGCGCTTTGCGATCGAGCTCGAACCCGAGCCGGTCATCATCGGTTCCTGAGGTCAGTGCTTCGACAGAGTACGCCCTGACTCAGTCGCGTCGGAATATCCAGGTGATCGAGTCGGAGGACGCTTCGCAGTACCGATACCCATCAACATCGAAGGCCTTGAGCGCCTCAGGATCGTCCAGGCGTCGATCAATCGCGTAACGCGTCATCAGCCCTCGTGCGCGCTTGGCCATGAAGCTGATCACCTTGTAGCCGTCGGCGCGCTGTTCCTGAAAGACCGGTTGCACCACGGGCATCTTGAGGGCTCGCGGTGACACCGCTTTGAAGTATTCCTCAGAGGCCAGGTTAACCAATACCGGATAAGCATGAGTGCGTATCGATTCGCTCAGCGTTCTTGCCAGGACTTCTGCCCAGAACGCATACAGGTCACGGCCTCTCGAATTGACGAACCGAGTGCCCATCTCGAGCCGGTAAGGCTGCATAAGGTCGAGCGGGCGCAGCAGTCCGTAGAGACCCGATAAAACCCGAACATGCGACTGCGCCCACGACAAGGCGTCCTCATCAAGCGTCTGGGCCTGTAGCCCCTCATAGACATCGCCCGCGAAAGCCAAGAGGGCCTGGCGAGCGTTCGAGGTCGTGAAAGGCCGACTCCAGTCGGAAAAACGCTGCACATTGAGCTCAGCCAGAGCGGGGCTCACCGACATCAGACGGGCGACCGACGAGGAATCAAGCGAGCGCAGCTGCGCCACCAGTTCGGCCGACTCATCGAGAAACTGCGGCTGCGTATGACGACGCGTTGCAACCGGGGACTCGAAGTCAAGGGTTTTGGCGGGGGATAGCACGATGATCATGGTTGTCATCATGACATGCCTCACGCGGACAACGGGAGGGATTCCCCGGTGCTAAGCAGGATGTAGCGCGTCACGCAGGCATCGACGAATCTCCTGCACGGGGTGATGCACCCGATCATGCGGTACCTCCAGCGCACAACGGCTTCGGCTCTGCGGCGACAGGGCGGCGCGGAGCTCTCCGAGAAACGCGGGCGGTGCGACGATGGCCAATTGACGCACCTGCTGCTGGGTCACCGCCTGATCGAGATGTTGAGCCAGGCGGCGTGCAAACTGACTATCGGCCTTCTCGTGGGCGTCGACCGGCGGCTCGAGATCGTGCCCACCCCCGCGGGCCCGATTCAGAGTCCGCCCACGTGCGTCCCTGTCGAGATCATGCAGGCTGCGTCGGGCCGCAGGATTCACCCAATCCATCAGCTCGCGCAACTCGTCGCCCGGCCTCGTCGTGGCAAAACAGCGGGCGCTGCCGCCATCGGCCACCAATACCCACCACTCATCCGACATCGCTCGCTCCTTGACGGCTGGCATGAACTGTCAGCATCCACGCAAAGACAGATCCAATCTTTGACCATCAGCATCCGCCGAACAGGGTCTCCTCAATCGATGTATCAACTGTCAGTCAGCTCCGGAAAAGAGTAGGCTGCGCACTCATACTGAAGAGCCTTCCCCACCGACCGTGCCTAGCCACCCATCGGAACAGGTCCCGATACGACGCCCCAGAACTGTGGCGTTGGTCGCGATACTTGCCTGCCTGGGCTTGATCGCCGCATTCATCGCGATTCTGCGCATCATTGATCTGCAGCCCTATGGCCGTGAAGCGCAGCGCTACATGCGAGACCAGTTCGGGCGCGAACTCACCCTGGAGGGGCCTCTGCGGCTGTCGGTCTGGCCGGTGCTAGCCATCGCGGTCCCGCGTGCCAGTCTGTCAGAGCCCGGCTCCGCGCGCGTGGCCGCCAGCCTCGAAGAGGCCACACTGAGCCTGTCGTTTTTGCCTTTGCTGACGGGCCGGGTGGTTATCGAACAACTGCAAATTACCGGCCTGCGCGCGCGGATCAAACGCCACAGCGACGGCAGCCTGAATGTCGATAATCTGTTCAGTGGGCCCGATACCGATCGCACCCCAGTCAGCGCCGACGATCTGCTGAAAACTGCGCCGCCCGTGGCCATCGGACAGATCAGCGTAAGCGATGCCCGGCTGGAATTCATCGACGAGCGTAGTGACGCCCGTCTGGTGCTGGACGATCTCTCGCTCGAGATTGAGCGACTCGGCAGCCGGGTAGTGAGCCCGCTGAGCCTGCAGGGTCGACTGGCCGGATCTCCACCCCTGCAGGGAACGTTGCGCATTCAGGGCGCGCTCGATATTGATCTGGACCGCCGTCGCGTCGGCATACGGGGACTCGAGGCCAGCCTGCGCGGCCTGCGTGCGGCCAGGCCCTTTGACCTGAATGCCCGCGCGCGCTACGCCAGTGTCAATCTGCGCGGCAGCCGCCCAGCGCTGCGGCTGGAGGCTATGGCCGTGGCTTTCAAAGGTGCTGCCGAAGACATGCAGGTTGACCTTGCACACCTGCGAGCGGCCAGCCTCGTGCTCGATCCGACCAATAACCGCTTCGAAACCGCTGGCCTTGAGGCGAATCTTCGCGCGCGGGGAGCCGGTTCGTCGCTGGAGTTTTCGCTGATCGCACCCGAGTTCGTCGTGAGTGAACTCGAAGCGCGCGGCAGAGCCCTGGAGACCAATCTCAAGCGATCGGGCCCATCGCCTGTCGACCTGAGATTGACCCTGGACGCTTGGAGCGGTCATGTGCGCGAACTGACTGCCGCCAAAACCAGCCTCAGTGCGGACTTCGGCACCAGCGGCCGAAGCGCGACCCTGCGCGCAGGCTCTAGGGCGATTGCCGACTTGACTGCCGGTCGCGTGCGTCTGACCGAACTATCCGGCCAGATCGATATCGACAACCCGCGCCTGGCGCAACGGATTCGGATGCCGCTCAGCGGCGAAATCCAGCTCGACCAAGACAACGATCTTATTTCGGCGGCACTGCAGACGCGTCTGCTCACCAGCCAGCTCTCGGTCAAACTAACCCTGAGCAAACAGACCGATCCGCCGCTGCAGATCACGGCGCATGCTGATCGACTCGATCTGGATGCTCTGCAGGCGGGGCTACTGGCACCCGCAGTCAACGCACCGGCAGGGGACAAGCCCACGGATGCGGGTACTCCGACTCGGCCAGCTGTAGCGCTGGATAGCCTGCTTGCCTATGAGTGGGATGCCAGACTCTCGACTGACGCTCTTCGGGTGGCAAAGCTTCAGGCCGATGCGGTCAGCGGCACCCTCAGCGTGCGCAGGGATCGGATTTCGGTGGACACACTGCGGGCCCGACTGTACGGCGGCCAGATCGAAGGGCATGGTCGATTCGATCCTGACCGCGAGCGCGTCGCCTTACGGCTTCGTGGCAACGATATCGCGATCGGTTCGCTGCTGCGTACCGCGGTAGGAGTGTCCCTGCTGGACGGACGAGCTGATTTCAATGCCGATCTCGATACGGTTGCTCAGTGGGCGGGCGACGCCTGGCGCTCTGGGCTCGAAGGCCGGGTGCGCCTTCAGGTAAGGGAAGGCGCCTTGAGCGGGGTCGATCTGGCGGCCGCTTTGAAGCAATCATTGCCCCGGCCACTGGCTGCACCCCGAACGCAAGCTGAGATTACGCAGGCCATCTTGAGCCAGACCGGGTTCACCAATCTATCAGCAAGCTTTCGCCTGCGGGCTGGACGCGCAGAAAGCGATGACCTGTTGATTTCGGCAGTCGGTCTCGCGGCCAGCGGACGCGGCGTCATTGATCTTAATGACGGTCATCTGGATTGGCGTGGGCTGCTGCAGGCTGCGCCCGCCTCATCGGGCAGCCCGAGTGGTTTGACTAACGCCATGCGTCGCTTACAGCTTCCGTTTGAGGTCACCGGGACTGTGAGTGAACCCCGCTGGACGGTCGCCATGCCACGCCGTCGATCCGAACCGTAGAACTCGCGCTTGGATCAGCTGTCCTTGCGTCGAATGTAGTCCCCTTCAATGACGGGTCCGGATGCCTGCCTCGCTTGCGATGTCGCAGATGCACGATCGGCCTGCGGCGAAAGCGGCGCCTGCTGAGCCGCACGCACAGCCTCCTTGAACTGCCGGCGCAGCTTTCGGGTCCGCCACCAGAACCAGCCACCTGCCACGACAGCGATGCCGGCGAGGGCAGCCAACAGAACTACCGAGAGGAAGAGGCCTGCGACCAGCGCCACCGCACCGATGAGCACAACAGCCACGGTACCCAGGACGCCCAGGGGTCGACTGGAACGCCCATTAACCTGGATTCTGATCCGACGCGGATCTTGAGACTGCACGTTTGCTCCCAGCAAAAATCGGAGTATCGGAGTTGTTTACCACTTCACTATCATACGGTTGTCGCTGACTGCGTTGGGAATGCCCGCAACCCATGGACCGTTTCAAGCAAATCGAAACCTTTATTTCAGTGGCGACTCGCGGCAGCCTGTCCGCGGCAGCTAAAGCCGAAGGTGTCGCACCCGCCATGATCGGTCGCCGTATTGATGCCTTAGAGGCCCGGCTGGGCGTCAAACTGCTGGTCAGGACGACCCGACGCCTATCGCTGACCTTCGAAGGGAGCGCATTTCTGGAAGACTGTCAGCGGCTCATCAATGACTGGTCCAATGCCGAGGCTTCGGTATCCCTGGGCGGCGTAAGGGCCAGCGGACATCTGCGGGTCAGCGCGCCGGCTGGGTTCGGCAGACGACATGTTGCGCCCCTGCTGCCGCCTTTTCTGTCTGATAACCCCGAAGTATCGGTATCACTTGATCTGACTGACCGGCTGGTCGATATCGTCAACGAACAGTTCGATCTGGCTATCCGTATCGGTGTGCTTGATGACTCCAGTCTGGTCGGCGTCAAGCTCGCCGATAACCGCCGCGTCGTCGTTGCCAGTCCCCAGTATCTGGCCCAGGCAGGTGTACCT
The DNA here is from genome assembly GCA_039800325.1 of Pseudomonadota bacterium. Taxonomy (GTDB): domain Bacteria; phylum Pseudomonadota; class Gammaproteobacteria; order Burkholderiales; family Burkholderiaceae_E; genus SYIM01. Next base: position 5,995 of record JBDLQY010000155.1, read on the forward strand.
CGGCATCCGTCAGAGCTTCAACGGCATCAGTGTCTCACCTTCGGAGGCTATGGAAATCAGCAGAGGGGATGGCAGTTCACGCTGGACGGAAAGCAGGTGTCCGTGCGAACCCAGGGAGCGCTTAATTGCAACGACGGTGCTGTGCTGCACGACTGGGCCCTGAGCGGCCAGGGGCTCGCGTGGCGCTCAATGTGGGAGGTGGGTGATGATCTGCGTACCGGCCGGCTGGTAACGGTACTGGACGAATTCGCCGCGCCCGACACGGCTATTTATGCCGTCTTTGCACAGCGTCGACACATGGCACTGCGCATTCGGCTTTTAGTGGATTGTCTCAAGCACACCTACCGCCAGCCCGATTACTGGCGAGGTGGTGTGGCGGCGCGACTGCCAGTAGCCACTTAACCAGTCATCGCCCACCCCGGCGAAGTCGATCAGGGGTGCGCCAAAAACAAAGGCGGCCATAAGGCCGCCTTTGTTCAATACAGAAACCGATTACTTCAGGTGCGAAGCCACCAGTTTGGTCATCTCAAACATATTGACCTTGGCCTTACCGAACACGCCACGCAGCTTCTCGTCAGCGTTGATTTCGCGCTTGTTGGCCTTGTCTTGCAGCCCGTTTTTCTTGATGTAGTCCCAAAGCCGCTTGACCACCTCGGTGCGCGGAAGGGGCTTGTCACCGACCACCGCGGCCAGGGCCGCACTGGGCGCGAGCGCCTTCATGAAGGCGGCATTGGGCGTGCGCTTTGCAGCGGGCTTCTTGGCCGCAGGCTTTTTGGCCGCGGGTTTCTTGGCTGCGGGCTTCTTGGCGGGAGCAGCTTTGGCTGCCGGCTTCTTGGCTGCAACTTTCTTGGCAGCAGGTTTCTTGGCGGCAGGCTTCTTAGCAGCGGGCTTCTTGGCTGCGGGCTTCTTAGCAGGCTTTTTGGCGGTAGCCATACGAGATTCTCCTGGGTGGATCCTGAGTTGACCTGTACATAAATCGCTTGTGCGACCCGCATGCTTGAGGGCATGCGCGCTCACGGAACGAAAGCATGCCGCATATTCGTGTCAACGCCAACAGGAAGTTGCATCTAGGGGGGCTTTGTATTGCAAACGACACGCCCGCAAACCCCATCATCATGGGGTTTGCACGGATACAAAACCGTCGACATACTGCTAACAGAGCTCTTAACGCACTCCGCGCCCACCAGGAGACCTCCGTTGACTACCCCCTTCATCGATGTGCAGGTTGATGCCGGAATCGCCACCCTCACCATGAACCGTCCTGAGAGCCGCAATGCGCTCTCCGATCCTGCGCAATGGCAGGAATTCGTCGACTGCTGCGATTCGATCACCGCCAACCCCAACATTCGCGCCGTCATCCTCACCGGCGCAGGCTCAGCCTTTTGTGCGGGTGGGAACGTCAAGCACATGCGCGACCGCCAGGGCATCGCTGCGGGATCGCCCTATGACATCCGCAACACCTATCGCACGGGTATCCAGAAAATCCCCCTTGCGCTCTATAAGCTTGAGGTACCCACCATTGCAGCTGTGAACGGTCCAGCCATCGGTGCTGGCCTCGACCTGGCCTGCATGTGCGACTTCCGAATCGCATCGACTCAGGCTCGGTTTGCCGAGAGCTTTGTAAAGCTAGGTATCGTCCCGGGTGATGGCGGCGCGTGGCTGCTGCAGCGCGCCATCGGGCAGCAGAAAGCCTACGAAATGGCGCTTACAGGCGACACCATCGATGCCAACGAAGCACTGGCCTGCGGCCTTGTACTGAAGGTGGTTGAATCAGAAAATCTGATGACCGAAGCCCGCTCGCTGGCCGGGCGCATTGCGGCAAATCCCGGACATGCGCTAAGACTTACCAAGCGCCTGCTGCGCGAGGCTCAGCATAGCCGGCTGGACAGTCTGCTTGAACTGTCAGCCACCATGCAGGCTCTGTCGCACCACACCGCAGACCACCAAGAGGCCGTGAACGCTTTCCTTGAAAAACGTGCCCCGAATTTTCAGGGGCGATAAATTCAGGCGCCAGAAAACCGTCGGCGAGGCCTGAAGAATCAGGCTGCCTCGCCTTCCCGTTGAGCGCGTTTGCGCTCATGCTCTTTCAGAAAGCGCTTGCGCAGACGAATCGATTGCGGCGTGATCTCAACCAGCTCGTCTTCCGCGATGAACTCTACGGCGCGCTCAAGCGTGAGTTCAATCGGCGGCGTGAGCTGAATGTTCTCGTCTTTGCCAGAGGCGCGAACATTGGTGAGTTTCTTTTCTCGGATCGGATTGACCACCAAATCGTTGTCGCGGGTGTTAATGCCGATGACCATGCCCTCATACACGGGATCGTTGGGCTTTACGAACATACGCCCACGTTCCTGAAGTTTCCACAACGCATAGGTCACGACAGCACCGTCATCCTGAGAGATCAGAACGCCATTACGCCGCGCCTCAAGTTCGCCCGCCCAGGGACCATAGGCATCGAAGACATGACTGGCGATTCCGGTGCCTCGTGTGAGATTGAGAAACTCATTGTGAAAACCGATCAGGCCGCGCGCTGGTACCCGATACTCGAGCCGGACACGCCCCTGACCATCGGGGTCCATGCCCACAAGCTCAGCACGTCGACGCCCGAGCTGCTCCATAACCGCTCCCTGGTGGACGTCCTCGACATCCACGGTGAGCGCCTCATAGGGTTCTAAACGCTCACCATCAACGACCTTAATGCGGGGCTTAGGTCTGGAGACAGCCAGTTCGTAGCCCTCACGTCTCATGTTCTCAAGCAGGATGGTCAGATGCAGCTCACCGCGCCCCGACACAATGAAGGTATCCGAATCAGAGGTGAACTCCACGCGCAGGGCCACGTTGCTTTTGAGCTCGCGTTCCAGTCGTTCCCGTAGCTGCCGGCTGGTAACAAATCGTCCCTCACGTCCTGCCAGAGGCGAGGTATTAACCAAAAACTCCATGGTCATGGTTGGTTCATCAACGGTAAGCATCGGAAGCGCCTGCTGCACCTCTGGATCGGCCAGAGTAGCCCCGATGCCAAGGCCTTCTATGCCGTTGATGGCCACAATATCGCCCGCCAGGGCTTCCTCGACCACTACCCGCTCGAGACCCTTGAAGCGAAGAACCTGATTGACCTTGGCTGAAACGGGCCCATCGCCTGCCTCTCCATTGAGTAGCGTGACCATCTGCCCGGCACGAATCCGTCCGCGATTGATGCGACCGATCCCGATACGGCCCACGTAGCTGGAGTAGTCAAGGGCTGAGATCTGCATCTGCAGCGGACCGTCGACGTCATCGGCTCTGGCCGGCACGTACCGCAGAATGGCTCGAAACAGCGGCGCCATACCGACGTCGGCACCTTCATGGCCAGACGAAGGTTGGTCATCAAGACGATCCAAGGCATAGCCGTTGACCGCTGACGCATACACCACCGGAAAATCAAGCTGCTCCTCGCTGGCCCCCAGGCGGTCAAATAAATCGAAGGTTTGATTCACAACCCAGTCGGGTCGCGCTCCGGGACGGTCAATCTTGTTGACCACCACAATGGGACGCAGACCCAGAGCCAGTGCCTTGCGTGTGACAAAGCGTGTCTGCGGCATGGGACCTTCCACCGCATCAACCAGCAGCAGCACGCCATCCACCATGGACAGAGCACGCTCAACCTCGCCACCGAAGTCGGCATGGCCTGGGGTGTCGACAATATTGATGCGGGTTCCGTCATAGTCGACCGCACAATTTTTGGCGAGGATAGTGATGCCGCGCTCACGCTCGAGATCATTGCTGTCCATCACCCGCTCGGCCACCTGCTGGTTAGCCCTGAAAGTACCGGACTGACGAAGCAGCTGATCGACCAGCGTGGTCTTGCCATGATCAACGTGAGCGATGATGGCGATGTTACGTATAGGGCTGATAGTCATGGTAGATGTCCGATTTAGAAACGCGATGCTCTAGTGGTTTGCATCGGCTGGTTGGTCGTCAGGGAGGGCTTTGGATAGCTCGGACTGCGAACCGGCGGGCGGCGCGGCCTGGGCAATCAGGCGAAGAGGCGTTAATAAACCATCGTCAAGCTGAGCCAGACCCAGCAGAGTGCCTGCAAGTGCGTACACCGCGACGCGACGCGGCGAACTCACACCGCACGCGGTCTGCCAGCGAATACGCTGGCCGTGCATGAAGCGGCCTGCTCTTTCTTCATCAAGCGACACGCGTTCAAGACTGGATAGCAGTGCATCGAGCGGCAACAGCAAAGCGCGGCGCTGCTCGGGCGTTCGGTTTTGCAGGTCTTCCAGACTGACCGCCTGCTTGATGTGTAGCGCGCCTGCTGCCACCCGCCGCAGTGACGACAGCCAGGCACCGCAGCCGGCGGCAGCTCCAATGTCCTGAGCGAGCGTCCGTATGTAGGTTCCCTTGCTGCAGCAGACACGAAGCTGCAAGCGTGTGCCCGTGAAACTGAGCAGGTCAATGGCTTTGATCTCAACCTCGCGCGGTTCACGCTCGATGAATTGTCCGGCGCGTGCGTACTCATATAAAGGGCGACCCGCATGCTTGAGCGCCGAATGCATGGGTGGCAGTTGGCGAATACGGCCCACAAAATCCCGTAGAACGATCGCCATGTCGTCGGCACTTGGAATCAGACCGGTATGCGGGATGATGTCACCTTCGGCATCACCGGTACTGCTGGTCTGACCCAGGGTGAGCTCGGCCTCGTAGGTTTTATCGGCATCAAGAAGATCAGCGGCGAATTTGGTGGCCTCACCCAGGAGTACCGGCAGTAAGCCACCGGCCATTGGGTCAAGCGTGCCCCCATGACCGGCCTTTGCGGCAGCCAGGAGCCGACGAGCCGCCTGCAGGGCGTGATTGGAACTCTGACCCGTGGCCTTGTCGAGAACGAGGATGCCGTCAACACGCTCACGGGCCTGCCGCGAATGCGGCGCGGGCGAGACCTGCGTGTGACTCACTCCTGCGCCCGCCGCCGGTTTGCCTCATCGATCAGACGATCCATCTGCATGCCCTGCGCAATCGATCGGTCAATGGCAAAGCGCAACTCAGGGGTGGTGTGTATGCGCACCCGCCGCCCGATCTGAGACCGCAAAAACCCGGCGCATCGACGCAATCCGTCCAGGGTGGCCGCCACGGTGGCCTGATCGTCTGGAAACACCGTGAGGTAAACCGTGGCGTGGGCGTAGTCCGGGGTCAGTTCAACCCCGGTAAGAGTCACCATCCCCGCTAGCGGATCCCTGAGCTCAGTCTGAATGAGCAGCGCCAGTTCCTGGTGGATTTGCTCGGCAACTCGCGTCGACCGGTTAGCACCTGAAGGTCTCTTGCTGGCCATTAGAGGGTTCGCGCCACTTCCTTGACTTCAAAGACCTCAAGCTGGTCGCCTTCTTTGATGTCATCGTAGCCACGTAGCGACAGACCGCACTCAAAGCCTTCTTTGACTTCACGCACGTCGTCCTTGAAGCGCTTGAGCGAATCAAGCTCACCGGTCCAGATGACTGTGTTGTCACGCAGCAGTCGCACACGGGATCCGCGTCGAACCAGGCCCTCGAGAACCATACAACCGGCGATGGTGCCCACCTTCGAAACCCGGAAGATTTGCCGGATTTCGACCAATCCGACGATCTCTTCTTTTTCTTCAGGCGACAGCAGGCCCGCCATGGCAGCCTTCACCTCGTCGACCGCTTCATAGATGATGTTGTAGTAGCGGATGTCTACGCCATTGCCCTCTGCCAGACGCTTAGCCTGCTGATCAGCCCGAACATTGAAGCCGATGATGACCGCCTTAGACGCCATGGCCAAGTTGACATCGGACTCGGTGATACCGCCCACCGCCTGATGCACCACCTGTACCCTGACCTCTTCGGTGCTGAGCTTCTGCATGGCATGCGCCAGGGCTTCCTGCGAACCCTGCACATCAGCTTTGATGATGAGGGGAAGCGTCTGCACCTCGCCCTCAGCCATTTGCTCCAGCATGGTCTCAAGCTTGGCGGCCTGCCGCTTGGCAAGCTTGACGTCGCGGAACTTGCCCTGGCGGAACAGGGCGATCTCACGGGCCTTGCGCTCGTCACCCAGCACGATGACTTCTTCTCCCGCCGCCGGTACCTCAGCCAGGCCCTGAATCTCGACAGGGATCGAGGGTCCCGCCACAGCCACCGGACGGCCGCGCTCATCGAGCATGGCCCGAACACGACCAAAGGCAGAGCCAGCCAAGATGACGTCACCCCGTTGCAGGGTACCCGACTGCACGAGCACGGTCGCCACTGGACCACGGCCTTTATCCAGTCGAGCCTCGATCACCAACCCCTTGGCTGAACCTTCGTGAATCGCCTTGAGCTCAAGTACATCAGCCTGCAGCAGCACATTCTCTAGCAGCTCATCGATACCCATACCGGTCTTGGCCGATACCGGTACCACCGGCACATCGCCACCGTAGTCTTCAGCCACTACCTCGTTGGCCGCGAGCTCCTGCTTGACACGGTCGGGATTCGCATCGGCCTTATCCATTTTGTTGAGGGCCACCACGATGGGTACCGCAGCCGCCTTGGCATGGCGAATAGCCTCTATCGTCTGCGGCATAACGCCGTCATCAGCAGCAACCACCAGAATGACGATATCAGTGGCCTTGGCGCCGCGCGCACGCATGGCCGTGAAGGCCTCATGACCCGGGGTATCGAGGAAGGTGACCACACCGCGCGGTGTCTCGACATGATAGGCACCGATATGCTGGGTGATACCACCAGCCTCGCCTGCGGCGACCTTCGCGCGGCGGATGTAATCCAGCAACGACGTCTTGCCGTGATCAACGTGGCCCATCACTGTAACCACCGGCGGACGGGATTTGCTCTCGCCCTGTTCGGGACTTTGCTCGAGAAAGGCCTCGGGATCATCGAGCTTAGCGGCCATCGCTACATGGCCCATCTCTTCAACCACAATCATGGCGGTGTCCTGATCGAGCACCTGATTGATGGTGACCATCTGCCCAAGCTTCATCAAGGTCTTGATGACCTCGGCGGCCTTCACCGACATCTTGTGCGCCAAGTCGGCCACTGTGATCGTTTCGGGCACGTGGATCTCGCGTGACACATGCTCAGCGGGCGCCGGCGCTACAACCTGAGCCTCGACATTTCGGTCGCGACTACGCCCGCCACCACCACGGGGGCCACGCCAACCCGCTGCACCACCGCTCGAATCACCGCGGGTTTTAATAGCCCGTCTCTTAGCAGCCTCTTCAGACCAGGTCGAAGAGAGCTTCTCGGACTTAACATGTTTTTTGGCGCCATCGCCCGCAGGGGCTGGCGATGGGGCTGCGGGGCGCCCCGCAGCCGCGGCTGGTTTGTGCAGTGTGCCGGACACGCCAGGCTTTCCCGCGCTTGTCGCCGCCGGTGCCGCAGCAGCCGGGGCCGGCGTCACTACCGGAGCGGGCGCTTCGGGAACTGGCTTCGCGGCAGGTCTGCGGGAGGCAGACATTAGTCGATTGATTTCAGCTACTTCGGCTTCAGCGCGTCGCCGCGCGTCACCGCGCAAGCGGGCTTCGTCTTCGGCGCGACGAAGCGCCTCAGAGGCTCGCTCGGCCTCGTGCGCCGCTTTGGCCTCAGCCTCAGCACGAACCTTTTCGGTGGCACGCGCGCCGGCGTCAGTAGCAGCATCAGACGCTGACGGCTGCCCAGCAGCGGAGGCCTGTGCAGCCTGCTCTACCGCGGCAGCCGCGCGGCCGGCAGCCAACCTCTCCTGCTCACGAAGAGCTTCAGCCTCACGCCGCGCAGCCTCAGCGGCTGCCTCCTCGGCCCGGATACGTTCGCGTTCAAGTCGCTCCTGCTTTTCACGAAGTTCAGCCGCCTGCCGCTCAAGCAGCTCCTGCTGGCGACGCTCTTCTTCATCGCGCAGGCGTAACTGGGCTTCGTCGATGGGCGGAGCCGTCGGCACTGGCGCAGCCACGGCGGACGCCGCCTCGCCCTCGCCCGCCTCGCGCTTGACGAAGACTCGCTTCTTGCGAACCTCAACCTGGATGGTACGGGCCTTGCCCGTGGCATCCGCCTGCTTGATCTCGGACGTTTGCTTCCGAGTAAGCGTGATCTTTTTCTTGGGGGCCTCGGTGCCACCGCCGTGCGCGCGCCGCAAAGCATCGAGCAAACGCTCTTTGTCGGTCTCGGTGATCGGATCGTCTGCGCCTGATTTCTCAACACCCGCCACGCGCAGCTGCTCAAGCAGCGCCTGGACAGGCATTCTGAGTTCGGTGGCGAAACTCGCTACATTCGTCGTTGCCATACCGGTAATTCCTTCTCTCAGGCCTGCTCGCTCTCAAACCAATGGGCGCGTGCCTTCATGATCAGATCGCGAGACCTTTGCTCGTCAAGGCCCGTAGCCTCTACCAGCTCATCGACCGCCAATTCCGCCAGGTCATCGCGGGTATGCACGCCAGCATCGGCCAGCCTGACCGCCAGGGCACGGTCCATGCCCTCAAGGGAGAGCAGATCCTGAGACGCTGAGCCGAGCTTTTCTTCAGTTGCAATGGCCTCGGTCAGCAGGACATTGCGTGCACGGTCACGCAACTCATTAACGGTGTCTTCGTCGAAGGCCTCGATCTCGAGCATCTCGTTGATGGGAACGTAGGCGATTTCTTCGAGGCTGGTGAAGCCCTCTTCGATCAGGATATCGGCCACCTCTTCATCAACATCGAGACGCGACATGAACACGTCGCGCACCGCGCCGCGCTCGGCAGTGGATTTTTGCTGCGACTCTTCGCGAGTCATGATGTTGATCTGCCAGTTTGTCAGCTCTGAGGCCAGACGCACATTGCGCCCGCCGGTGCCGATGGCAAGCGCCAGATTGTCTTCATCGACAACCACATCCATGGCGTGCTTGTCTTCGTCGACCACGATGGACGATACGTTGGCCGGCGCAAGTGCGCCGATCACAAACTGGGCGGGGTCATCGGACCACAGCACAATGTCGACGCGCTCTCCGGCTAGTTCACCGGTTACCGCCTGAACGCGCGAGCCGCGCACACCCACGCAGGTGCCAATGGGGTCAATACGCCGATCGGTAGTGTGAACAGCAATCTTGGCGCGCACACCCGGATCACGCGCGGCAGCCTTAATCTGCAAAAGCCCCTGCTCAATCTCAGGCACCTCGTTGGCAAACAGATATCGAATGAAATCGGGCGCCGTGCGCGACAGGATGAGTTGCGGCCCGCGTCCCTCGCGATTAACCCTGAGTACAAGCGCGCGCACGCGGTCGCCGACACGCAGATTTTCTTTGGGGATCATCTGATCACGGGGCAGGCGGGCCTCGAGCTTGCCTGATTCGATGACGGCGCCTTCGCGATCAATTCGCTTGACCGTACCCGACAGAATTGGCTCTTCGCGGGCCAGAAAGTCATCGATGATCTGCTCTCGTTCGGCATCCCGAATACGCTGCAGGATTACCTGCTTGGCTGCCTGCGCACCAATGCGCCCGAGCTCGGCTGGCTCGAGCTCTTCTTCGATGAAGTCGCCCACCTGCAGGTCGGCGATTTGCTTGCGCGCCTCGGTAAGAATGATCTGCACGTCATGGTCTTCGAGCTCTCCGTCGGGCACCACCTGCCAACGCCGAAAAGCCTCGTAGTCACCGCTCATACGATCGATGGCCACGCGTACGTCCACTTCTTCCTTGAAGCGTTTTTTGGTCGCCGAGGCGAGTGCACTTTCAAGCGCACCGAATACGACTTCGCGCGCAACGTTTTTTTCGCGGGCCAGCGCATCGACCAACAGCAACACTTCTCGGCTCATGACGAACTCCTAAAACTTCAGCTTGGGCACCAGTCGTGCCCGCTCGATTTCATCCAGGGAAAACACCAGCTTCTGGCCGGGGGGCGTATCGTCTGGTGGGGCACCTGCTGCACCGGCGCGAGAAGCAGGACTGGACTGGCCAGTCTTCGCGCGCCCGGTGGGCTTTCCGCCAGCACGCCGACCCGGCTTTGGTTCGGCGGGAATATCGCGCCAGGTCAGCCCGAACTGACCGTCTGGCTCGACGCTCAGAATTCCTTGAAAATTGCGTCGACCGGCCAGCGGCAACCGCAGGCGCACGGTGATTTCTTCGCCCGCAAAGCGATTGAAGTCTCGCGCCGTGTGCAAGGGGCGATCAACCCCAGGCGATGACACCTCAAGGCGGCTGTAGTCAACGTTCTCTACGGTAAGCACATGACTGAGCTGGCGACTGGCGCGCTCACAGTCTTCAAGCCGGATACCCTCAGGTGCGTCGATGAACACGCGCAGCAGCCCTCTCTGGCCGAACTCGAGTTCAACCAGTTCATAGCCGAGGCCACCGAGCGCCTGCTCGACGACCACCTGAACCGGACCTACCGGCATGATCAATCCGTACTCTCCACTGAGGTCTTGCCACACCCGACAACGGGAAAAAAAAATGGGCCTGAAAGCCCATTTTGTTGAGCACGCCGGATATCTCGCCTGCCAACCATGACGCCGCCGGGTAAAACAACGCCCGAGCACTACATTGCCCGTAGCACTACCGCCCTTTAGCACTCGTCAGATCGCACGCCCGAAACACTAGCGCTTAAACCTTGCGATTATAGCCTGAAGGAGGTCAGCTGTGTGCAAGCGGAGGCTTGAACCTTATGCCCCAGCCACGCCGCCGCCGCCGCCACCGCCGCCACCGCCGCCACCGCCACCGCTACCGCCACCGCCACCGCCGCCACCGCCACCGCTACCACCGCCACCCGAACCGCCTCGACCACCCCGCCCACGGCGCCGACCACCGGACATCGGCCTGCCGGCCCCGCCGCCGGAGCCGCCGGGAACCGCATTGCCTGCACCCGGCCGCTGACCCGGGCCCGCACCGCGCCCCTGCTGACCACCACCGCGACCTGGACCACGCGCTCCGCCGGTCTCGGGTGAAGAGCCCGGCCCTGCTGAGCGGCGACCACCGCCTCGCCGCCCCCCCTCAGGTCCCTTGCGGCTTCGACCGCCGCCCGGCGCACCAGGAGGTCCGCCGATTGAATCCATGGGTCCGACAAAGCCGACCCCAGAGCCCGCATTGCCCCGCGCCCGGCGCGCGCGACCCGAGGAACGACCTCCGCCATCGCCCTTGCGAACCTGCCGGGTAATTCCTTCGAGATGCGCATCACGCGTGCTGGGCTGCCACTCATCATCATCGAGCCGTGCGTCGTGGCCACGCTCTTCGGGCTCGGGTTCTGCGCGATTACCGATAGAGTCGGCAGGATCTTCATCATCATCGTCGTCGAATTCATCATCGAAGCGAGCGTCGTCCTGATCGTCGTCGCGATCACGGACCGCGGGACGATCGGGTTCACCCTCACCCGCCTGAACTGCTGCCTCGCGCAGCAGGGCCTGAAGGGCCTGAACTTCAGCTGGTGAAAATTCAACCCAGCGCCCACGCGACAAACCCCTGGGCAGTGCCACCGGACCAAATCGAATGCGCGCAAGGCGGCTGACCGTCAGCCCAACCGCTTCAAACATGCGGCGCACCTCGCGATTTCGTCCCTCCGAGATGACCACCCGGTACCAGGCATTGGCGCCATCGCCGCCAAGCTCATCAATCTGACTGAAACGTGCAGGGCCGTCGTCGAGCAGGACGCCGTCGAGCAATGCGAGTCTGGCCTGGTCATCGATTCGACCCAAAATACGCACCGCATACTCACGCTCCCAGCCATAGCGGGGATGCATGAGGCGGTTAGCGATGTCGCCTGAAGTGGTGAAAATCAGCAGGCCCTCGGTATTGAAGTCCAGGCGACCCACGGCCACCCAACGCGCTCCCTTGATGCGCGGCAGTCGTTCAAACACGGTCGCCCGATGCTCAGGGTCGTCCCTTGTGCAGATCTCGCCGGAGGGCTTGTGGTAGAGCAACACTCGCGGAGGTAGCGGCATTGCCGGGCGACGAATCGGCCGGCCATTGACGCGAACCTGATCGTTGGGGCCGATCCTCTGGCCCACATGGGCTGGCTGACCATTGACGGAGACCCGTCCCGCGATAATGAGCTCTTCCATTTCGCGACGCGAGCCCAGACCTGTATCAGCCAGGAGCTTGTGCAGTTTGGGAAGGTCATCATCGATCGGCACGGCCAGCGCGGGAGGACGGCGGCGCGGGTCAGTCGCATCGAGCCCCAGAGGCGCGGTTGCGGCATACACAGGGAGGTCTGCCCCATCATCGGCACGGACCGCGATTTCGCGCGTGTCAGTCCGTCCATCAGTCGGATCATCCGCCCGCGCATCAGAGGAGACTCCCGCATCGGCCTGAGCGGGTCTATCCTCACCGGGACGGGCGCGTCGACGCCCTCCGCGACGTCGACGAAATGGGCTGCGCGCGCGCTTATCCTGGCCATCAGCCGCAGGACGTTCGCCCCCTGCGCCGTCGGGATTGCCGCCCCCGGGTTCACCGGTGTGATCATGTTCGCTCAAGACTCGCCTCGCCCCTGGTTGAGTACCTGTTGTCCGTCGGTGGGTGACGTACCACCTACCGCTGCCGAGTCTGTCAACTCGCCGGGCTGAGCCGTCGTATCGATAACCAGCCCACTGGAAGACGCCCCGGCCATGGACTGCGCCTCGTCTGTCTGCTCGGTAATCGATTGAAGCACGGCCACCTCAATGTCGTCAGTCGGACTCAAATCGGCCTGCGTTGCACCCGCTTGCGGATCGGTTGTCGCAGCACTGATCGCATTGGCTTCACCGGTCGGTGACGATCCTGCCTGAGCATCAGAGGGTGGGTCAAAGTCAATCACATGTTGCCCTGCGAGCTCGGCCAGCATGGTGGCCTGCCCAGTTCCCTCGAGCGCAGGCAAGTCCGAAAGCGAACTGAGCCCCAGATCATCGAGAAACCGACGGGTCGTTCCGAACAGCGCGGGGCGTCCTGGAACATCTTTGTGTCCGATGACCTCGATCCAGCCCCGCTCCTCAAGGGTTCGGACCACCGAGGTCGACACCATGACGCCTCGGATTTCTTCGATATCGCCGCGAGTGACTGGCTGGCGATAAGCGATGATGGCCAAGGTCTCCATGATCGCGCGCGAATAGCGAGGAGGCCGCTCGGGGTTGAGACGATCAAGGTAGACCGCGAGCTCGGGACTTGTCTGGAAACGCCAGCCGGAGGCCACCGACACCAGCCGCAGTCCTCGCTGCTGCCAGCTCTCGGCAAGCTCGGCCAACAGAGCACGCACGGCATCCGCGCTGATCTCGTCGTCGAACACCCGGCGCAAGTCAGCGATGCCCAGGGGCTCACGGGCACTGAGCAATACGGCTTCGAGGATAAGAATCGCTTCCTGATTTTCCATCGGCAGTGGGTGGCTTTTCCGAAGACGACAGATCCGACGCAGCAGGCGAACCACAGATCGAGCCCAAGATGAGCCATCAAACCGGGTTGCAGTCGCCGACTGCAATTCATTGTTCTTCGGGGCATATGACCGCTGGCAGCGGCCCTGGACAAACAACCCAGCTTCAACGCCCGAAAGACGTTGAGCATACTGACGAAGAACCTGGAGCTTGGTTGCGGGGGCAGGATTTGAACCTGCGACCTTCGGGTTATGAGCCCGACGAGCTGCCAGACTGCTCCACCCCGCGTCGGAAGAAAGCGATAGTAACAGACTGAAGAGAGCGCCGCAACGCGACGCGTGCGCCGCTGGTCGTTGACTTGATACACTGGCAACAAGCTTTTGCGAGATCAACTTGAAACACTGCTCTGCCTGCGGCCACACAGTCAGTCTGGCGATTCCCCCTGGCGACAACCGGGAGCGCTATTGCTGCGTCAGTTGCAATACGGTGCACTATCAGAACCCAAACATGGTTCTGGGCACGGTCACTACCTGGGAGGACAAGGT
>JBDLQY010000156.1:0-3107 GCA_039800325.1 Pseudomonadota bacterium
GCGACAGCTGGGATTTGATCGCGCACGCATCGCCGTCGGCGGCCACTCCGCAGGCGGTCATCTCACCGCCATGATGCTGGCTGCACGTTGGTCGCAATGGGCCGATGATCTGCCAGCCGATCTGCTGAAAGGCGGCTATGCCATCAGCGGCCTCTTCGACCTTAATCCGATCGCCAAAACGCCTTTTCTGAATGTAGATCTGAAACTGGACGCGCAAAGCGCTACTCGGCTAAGCCCCGCACTGATGCCGCCCGCCACCCGCGCGCCTTTGGTGACCTCGGTGGGTGGCGACGAAAGCAGCGAGTTTCTGCGCCAGAATGCGTTGATAGGGCGTCGATGGAAGAGGGTGCTGCGCGCTGACATCGCGATGCCCGGACACAATCACTTCACGGTCTGTGACGATCTGGCCCGACCGGGCAGCGCCATGTTTAATGCGGTTCTGCAGCTTTGCCGTTAGCGCCCTCAAGCACCCGCAACAGCGATGAGGTATCGTTTCTACCCCAGCCATTGCCCACCAGGGCATTGAGCTGCTGCGAGGTGGCTGATACCGCCGGCAGTGCCAGCCCCAAGGCTTGGGTCATGGCCACTACCAGGGCAAAGTCTTTCTGGTGAAGGCGGGCTTCGATGCCGGCCGCAAAATCGCGTGCCACCATCTTAGGCCCCATGAGGTCCAGCATGCGACTGGATGCCATGCCTGACTGCAGCGCGGTCAGCACCCGTGTGAGATCGGCACCATTGGCCTGGGCAAACAACATCGCCTCGGCAATACCCTGAATATTGACCACCTGCACCATCTGATTGCAGGCCTTGGCCACCTGCCCATCACCGTGCCCGCCGATATGGGTAATAGTTTTGCCAAGGGTCTGCAGCAGTGGCCGCGCGCAATCGAGCACCTCGGCTTCGCCGCCTGCAAAAATGGACAAGCTGGCCTCGCGCGCGCCTTTCTCACCGCCAGACACCGGGCAATCCAACATCTGAATAGATCTTGCCTTGAGGCGCTGCGCCATAGCGCGCGTCGCCTCGGCCGAGATCGTTGAGAAGTCGATGACGATGGCGCCTGCACCAAGGCCCTCCACCGCACCCTGGTCGCCAAACAGCACCGTTTCAACATCGGCAGTGTTGGTAACGTTAGTGCAGAAGACCGCTGCGCTCTGCGCAGCCCTCGCGGGCGATTCGCAATAGCGCGCACCTTTGGCGACTACCTCGCGAGCCGCCTCTTCGCGTCGAGCGTAGACCTGCACGCCGTAGCCTGCAGCCAGCAGATGCCCAATCATGGGCGCACCCATGGCACCCACACCCACAAAACCGACGACCGGAAGACTCATATCAGGCGTTCCGAAACACGCACTATGATTAAAGGTTAAGCGCCCGCGGCAGCCACAGGGTGATGACTGGAAACGCGATCAGGGCCGCCAGACGAAACAGATCTGCGACGATGAAGGGCATGACCCCTCTCCAGATGGCCGTGGTAGGCACATCAGGCAGCATGCTGCTCAGCACGAAGATATTCATACCCACGGGTGGTGTGATCAGGCTGATTTCGACGACGCACACAATCAAAATGCCGAACCAGATGGGGTCAAGCCCCAGGTGCGTGATGAGCGGAAAGAAAATCGGCACTGTCAGCAGCAGCATGGACAGCGACTCCATCGCCGTGCCCAACACCACATAAATCAGACAGATGACGATGACCACAGCCATGGGCGAAATATTGAACTGCTGCACAAAAGCCTGCAGGTCGCTTGGCATGGACGTGAAGTTGATGAAGTTGGCGAATAGCGAAGCACCAATCACGATGGTGAACAGCATCGCGGTCATTCGTGCAGACTCAATCAGTGTCTCGGTCAGAATGCTCAGACTTAACCTGCCGCGCGCCCACGCAAATACAAATCCACCCATGGCACCCACGCCGGCCGCTTCAGTGGGCGTAAAAAACCCGCCGTACATGCCACCCATGACAATGGCAAACAGCACAACCACGCCCCAGATGCTGCGCAACGCTGCCAGGCGACCCGCCCAGCTGGTGCGCTCGCCGGGGGGGCCCAACTCGGGTCTGCGCCGCGTAACCCACCAGGCCGCAGCAATGTAAAAGCCCGTAGCCAGTGCACCCGGAATGACACCCGCTGCAAAGAGCGCGCCAATACTCTGCTCAGTCATGATGCCGTAGATGACCATGATGACTGAAGGTGGGATCAGAATGCCCAGCGTGCCGCCCGCCGCAATTGAGCCCGCGGCAAAAGAGTCGGCATAACCAAAACGTCGCATCTCGGGCATGGACACCCGAGCCATGGTGGCCGCTGTGGCAATCGACGATCCGCAGATCGCACCAAAGCCCGCGCAGGCAAGAATGGTGGACATGGCCAGTCCGCCGCGCTTGTGGCCTATGAAGGCGTACGCTGATTGATAAAGCTCACGCGACATGCCAGCGCGAGTGACCAGATTGCCCATAAGGACGAAGAGCGGCACCACCGACAGGGTGTATTTCGCCACGTCGAGAATCTCAGTCGCGGTGGACGAAAACGCCGCTGGCCAAGAGCGCATCAAAGCCATCCCCACCAGGCCGACAGCGGCCATGGCGAACGCGATGGGGATACGCAATGACATGAGCAAAAACATGGCTGCAAAGCCCAGCATCGCTTCGGTCATTGCGCGGCTCTCTGCTCATCAACACCAGGCAGATGCGAATGCGGCACCCGGTGATCGGTAACCGCCAGTACCAGATGCATGATCGCGGTTGCCAGTAACAGCAGTGCGGTAAGCACCACAAAAGGCGCAAGCTCAATCGATAACTGCGCCGTCTGATCGCCGTCCTCCATGATGCGCAAAGCACGCAGCCAGACCAACCATGCGGCGCCAGCCATTAGCAACGCGCAGAAGACATTCGAGATGATGCCCTGCAGCTTACGAACCGGTGGGGGAAGAAAGACGTCAAGCAGGTCGAACACCACGTGCTCACCTTTGAGAGAGGCCAGCGGCAGCGCAAAGAAGATAGCCCCCAGCATGAGCAGCTCGGTGAGTTCAAGGCTTCCCACAATCGATTCGCCCAGAAACTTTCGCCCGACCACGTCACAGAATGTGAGCAACATCATGGCAAACAGGGACAAGGC
>JBDLQY010000157.1:0-81016 GCA_039800325.1 Pseudomonadota bacterium
TGCCATCCAAGGGAAGGGGTTTTCTTCTTGGGCGAACAGAGGTTCGATGCCGATCTGCTGGCAACGACGATTAGCAATAAAGCGCAAGTACGATTTGAACATGGGCGCATTCAGACCCAGCACGCCGCGAGGCATGGTGTCTTCAGCGTAGGCGTATTCGAGCTCAACCGCACGGCGGAACAGACCCAGAATTTCTTCGCGGAACTGGGGTGTCCACAGATGGGGGTTTTCGAGTTTGATCTGATTGATCAGATCAATGCCGAAATTGCAGTGCATTGACTCGTCGCGCAGGATGTACTGGTACTGCTCAGCCGCACCCGTCATCTTGTTTTGACGTCCCAGCGCCAGGATCTGCACAAAGCCTACATAGAAGAACAAGCCCTCCATGAGGCAGGCAAACACGATCAGGGAGCGCAAAAGTTTCTGGTCGTTTTCGGGCGTACCAGTCACGAAGTCGGGGTTGGTAAGCGTATCGATGAACGGGATCAGAAATTCATCTTTGTCCCGAATAGACTTGACCTCGTGGTAGGCGTTGAAGATTTCGCCCTCATCCAAACCTAATGACTCGACGATGTACTGGTAGGCGTGGGTATGAATGGCTTCTTCGAAGGCCTGGCGCAACAGAAATTGCCGGCACTCGGGCGCGCTGATGTGACGGTAGGTACCCAACACGATATTGTTGGCGGCCAGCGAATCGGCCGTGACAAAAAAGCCGAGATTGCGCTTGACCAGCCGTCGCTCATCATCGGTGAGTCCGCCTGGCGTTTTCCAGAGCGCGATATCGCGACTCATGTTGATTTCCTGCGGCATCCAGTGGTTGGCGCAGGTGGCCAGGTACTTTTCCCATGCCCACTTGTACTTGAAGGGGACCAGCTGGTTGACATCGGCACCACCGTTGATGATGCGCTTGTCTTCGACGCGCACGCGGCGCGAACTCTGCGCGGCCAGCGAAGCGGAATTGCGGCGCGCGGAGGTCTCGTCAGTCGAGTCAGTATCAGCAAGACCAGCGTCCAGGCTGCTGATAAATCCGTCTGTGAGAGCCGCTTGACGCGGCATCGGCACTGGCGGTTTAGCGGTAATCGGTTCGTCCCAGGAAAGCATTTCAAGTCTCGCTTCAATACGTCACGGTAACTGCTTGTGTTGACGCGAGATTCGGGTGTTGTTCACAGCCCGAATCTTACGTGCATCAGAAAGCGCTTGCAATCAATTTCTAGATGTGCTGCAGGCCTTTTTTAAACAAAACCCTGCGGCATCAAGTTCGGCTACTGGCAGGCCTCGCATTCGGGGTCATCGATTGCACAAAACTTTGGTGCAATCGCTTCGACTGAATCGGCAACCGCCGCACTGGCACTGCTCAGTGCGCCACCACCAGCGGCTGCATAAGAGAAACCAGCTGTGCCACCGTCTGCTGACACTGCGTTGAGTTGTCCGATTTTATTCGTTGTGGACTTCTCAGCATGCGTGGCACCCATGGTGCGCAGATAGTAAGTGGTCTTCAGGCCACGCAACCACGCCAGCATGTAGGTATCGTGCAGCGTCTTACCCGATGCGCCAGCCATATAGATGTTGAGCGACTGCGCCTGATCGATCCACTTCTGTCGACGCGATGCACTTTCAACCAGCCATTGGGGTTCGACCTCGAAGGCGGTGGCATAAATCTCGCGCAATTCGGCTGGGATACGATCAATCCGAGCAAGGGAGCCATCAAAGAACTTGAGATCGGCGACCATGACCTCGTCCCATAAACCCAGTTGTTTGAGATCTCGCACCAGATAGTCGTTAACCACTGTGAACTCGCCCGACAGATTCGATTTCACATACAGATTCTGATAGGTGGGTTCGATGCAGGCCGACACGCCGATGATGTTGGAAATGGTCGCGGTGGGCGCGATGGCCACGCAGTTGGAGTTGCGCATGCCGTGTTCGCGAATGCGGGCACGTAGCGCGTCCCAGTCCAAAGTGGATGACTCGTCGACCTCGACATGACCTCCGCGGGCTTCACGCAGCAGTCTGAGTGAATCCTGCGGCAGGATGCCACGGTCCCAAAGCGAGCCTTTAAAGCTGGAATACCGACCCCGCTCTGCCGCCAGAGTGGTTGATGCCCAGTAGGCGTAGTAGCAAACAGCCTCCATCGAGGTGTCAGCAAATTCGACAGCGGCCTGACTGGCGTAGGGTGTGCGCATCAGGTGCAGGCAATCCTGGAAGCCCATGATACCCAGACCCACCGGCCGATGACGCATGTTGGCGTTGCGCGCTTTGCCCACCGCGTAGTAGTTGATGTCGATGACGTTATCCAGCATGCGCATGGCGGTATTGATCGTGCGGCGCAGCTTGTCATGGTCGAGTACCCAGCGACCGCCTTCCTCACGCATATGTGCCACCAGGTTGACCGAGCCCAGATTGCACACAGCAATTTCGGTATCGCTGGTATTTAGCGTGATTTCGGTGCACAGATTCGAGCTGTGAACAACGCCTACATGCTGCTGGGGGCTACGCAGGTTGCAGGGATCTTTAAACGTTATCCAGGGATGCCCAGTTTCAAACAGCATTGACAGCATCTTGCGCCACAGCTGCACGGCGGGCACTTTGCGATAAAGCTTGAGATCGCCACTGGCCGCTCGGGCTTCATGGCGCAGGTAGGCTTTTTCGAACTCAGTCCCGAACTTGTCATGCAGGTCGCTACAGTCGGCGGGCGAGAACAACGTCCACTCAGCGTTCTCGACCACCCGCTTCATGAATAAATCAGGAATCCAGTTAGCGGTGTTCATGTCGTGCGTGCGCCGCCGATCGTCACCCGTGTTTTTGCGCAGCTCGAGAAACTCTTCGATGTCGAGGTGCCAGGTTTCAAGGTACGCGCAGACCGCTCCCTTACGCTTGCCGCCCTGATTGACGGCGACGGCGGTGTCGTTAACGACTTTCAGAAAGGGCACCACACCTTGGCTTTTTCCGTTGGTACCCCGGATGTGACTGCCCAGTGCGCGCACGGGTGTCCAGTCATTGCCCAAGCCGCCCGCGTACTTGGCCAGCAGCGCATTTTCTTTGATGGCCTCATAGATTCCGTCGAGGTCGTCCGAGACGGTAGTGAGATAGCACGATGACAGCTGTGAGCGCTGTGTGCCCGAGTTAAACAAGGTGGGCGTAGAGCTCATGAAGTCGAACGTCGACAACAGCTCATAGAACTCAATAGCACGCGTCTCGCGGTCAATCTCGCCGATGGTCAATCCCATGGCGACCCGCATGAAAAACGCCTGGGGTAGTTCGATGCGCCGCTCATCAATGTGCAGGAAATAGCGGTCGTAGAGGGTTTGCAGGCCCAGGTAAGTGAATTGAAGGTCGCGGTTTGAATCAAGCGCAGCCCCCAAGCGAGCGAGATCGAACTGCTGCAATCGCTCGTCGATGAGTCCGGCCTGCACACCCTGCCGAATGAAACGTGGAAAGTACTCGGCGTAGCGCTCGGCCATCTGGGATTGACCAACTTCTTCGCCCAGCACCTCACGCCGCATGGTGTGCAGCAGCAGGCGCGCCGTGACCTGGCTGTAAGCCGGATCTTTTTCGATCAGGGCGCGTGCCGACAGGATGGCCGACTTGTAGACCTCTTCAAGGGGAACCCCGTCATACAGGTTCTTGATGGTCTCGACATACACGGCCTCGCCGCTGACAAATTCGCCCAGACCCACACAGGCGGAATCGATGAGTGCGCGCAATGCTGCTGCGTCAAGCGGGCGACGGCTGTCACCGTCGACGACGTGCAGTACGGGTTGCGCTGGCTCTCCGGATTCGCGTTGGCGGGCTGCCCGCTCCTGGGCGCGGCGCTCGCGGTACAACACATAAGCGCGCGCGACCTCATGCTCGCCGTAGCGCATCAGCGCCAGTTCGACATGATCCTGAATGTCTTCAATATGAAAGGTAGCGCCACCGGATTTGCCGCGTGTGAGGGCACTGACCACCGCGCTGGTAAGCTTGTCGACGAGTTCGCGTACGCGTGCTGATGCCGCGCTCTGTCCCCCATGGACCGCCAGAAAGGCCTTGGTGAGTGCGACTGCAATTTTGCTGGGCTCGAAACCGACCACCGACCCATTGCGACGAATGATTTTGAACTGCGCATAGCGCTCAGTACTGGCGGATGCGGCATCCTCCGGGCCAGCCTGGCTGGTGGAAAGAACCGGCTGGCCTGCCGGCCGCGCGCGTTCAGCGAGCCTTTGCATATTTTTTTCCTCCATAAATCATCGGCTCACTCCCCATTTGGCACAGTGTTCGGTTGCGCGGTTGCGGGTCGATGAATAAAAACTGGGTTTCGGTTTCAGTGAATAAAAACGCATGACCCACCCGAAGTCATGCCGTGAAGCGCTTTGATCCGGGTAGCTACGCGTACGAATTGGGTGATTGGCTTTGGGTGAGTTAGCCTCGATGAGCAATCCCACGGGTAAAGGCTTAAGGCACTACCTGTGGGGTCAAAGACATCCGTGGGGACTAATTCTAGTGGTCTGGGTCGGTCGCAAGCAAGCCCGGAAATACGGTTGACCCATACCCCTGAGGGTCGTCTTGATCGGCAGGGCGCATGCAGTCTGATTCGCGCTCTACGAACCCAGTAACGGTGCGCTTTACACGCCAGTTTGGCCTGTAGAAACGCATGATTGTTGGGGGTTGTGGTAGAACTGATATCGCGGCTTAGGGGATATCCCAATTGTGCTAGCGCGGCCGCGCAGGCGGCGGTCTGACCAGCGCCGCAGCGCTGGGTTGGGTCATCAGCCAGCGCCAGTCAAACTGCGGGCCAGGGTCCTGCTTGCGCTCTGGCGCGATATCGCTATGGCCGGCAATCAACGCGAGTGGATGCCGTTCGCGCAATGCCTTGACCAGCCAGGCAAGCCGCCGATACTGCCGTTGCGTGAAGCTGTGCTCGCCATCGCCTTCGAGTTCGACCCCGATAGAAAAGTCGTTGCACCGCGTGCGCTCGCCAAGGCGCGACTCACCGGCATGCCAGGCGCGGCGGTTGGTGCCAACAAATTGAATCAGCTCACCGGTGCGACGGATGAGAAAGTGCGTCGATACCCGCAGCGTGCTCAGCGATGCAAGGCGCGGATCCTCATGCCCTGCCAGGCGATTGGTGAAAAGCCGCTCAATGGCGTCGCCCCGGAACACCCCCGGCGGCAGGCTGATGTAATGAATGACCAGCAGGTCAACAGACATGCCCGGGGGGCGCTCGTCCTGATTTGGAGATTCGATATGCCGCGCCCGGCTCAGCCAGCCGCCCGGCTCTTGCCACCCGACTTGACGGTCCATCAGGAGTGCCGTTTGGACGCTTCTAGGTGGGCTGCGCTGCAAAAAGGCCGGCCGGCTGAGTCGCTGACCGACTCGCTGGCTGGCAGATGCACGCCGCAATGCGCGCACGCCACCATACGCTCGGGCGAGGCCTGTGGGTCCGGTTGCGCGGGCTTATCCGTGCCCGGCGCGGCACGATGCGATTGCTCGATACGTCGCCGGCTGGTCTGATAGAGCTTCCAGGCCAGCCAGGCGGCCGCACCGACCGCGATCCAGATCAGAATTTTGCCCATGCGCTCTGAAGAGTAGTCAGCAAAGGTGCTCGAGGTCAGGAGCGTGAAAGAATGACTTCGAGAACAAAGCGGCTGCCGACATAGGCCAGCATCAGAAGCCCGAAGCCGCCGAACGTCAGCCGCAGAGCCGTGCGCCCACGCCAGCCATAACGCCAGCGTCCCAGCAGCAGCAGACCGAATACAAGCCAGGAGATTAGGGTAAATAGCGTCTTATGGTCAAAACGCAGCGCACGCCCGAATACTTCTTCAGAAAACAGAATGCCGCTGACCGCGGTTAAGGTCAGAAACAGAAACCCGACCGCGATCAGCCGGAAGAGCATGCGCTCAAGTGCCAGCAAAGGTGGCAGATCATCCACCAGACGCGATAGCGGGCCCCGTGCATCGCTCGAGCCCGAGTGCAGCGCCCGATCGGCCGTCGCCATCAGCAAAGCATGCAGTGCGGCCAGTGCGAGCACACCGTAGGCGAGGGTACCCACCACCAGATGAGGTACAAAAAGCGGCGCTGTCGCGCGAGCACCGAGTTCAGCTCCGGGAAACGGCAGGGGTAGAAGCACCGCAACCGCAGCAAGCGGCAGAACGATGGCGCGTAGCGCCCGTACCGGTACGCTGATGGCCTCCAACCACAACACCGTGACGCCAATCCAGAGGGTCGCCGACAGCACCGTTGCAAATCCAAATCGCCAGCCCTGGGTACCACTGACGGCCAGAAATAATGATCCTGCATGCAGGGCCAGTGCGGCGATCATGAGGGGGGCGGCCAGGCGTTCGCCGGCCCGCCAGGAGGCAAGATATAAGAGCGCCGGGAGCGCAAAGACGATAAACAGTAGAATCATCACGATTCTTCAGTGTAACCCAGCCCCCATGCTTGATACGCTTTCTCAGCGCCTGGCCCGTGTCGTCAAGACAATGCGGGGGCAGGCGCGTCTGACCGAAGCCAATACCCAGGAGATGCTGCGCGAAATCCGCGTGGCGCTGCTTGAGGCCGATGTGGCACTGCCGGTGGTGCGCGACTTCATCACCCGCGTCCGCGATAAGGCCATGGGCCAGGAGGTCGTGGGCAGTCTCACCCCTGGTCAGGCGCTGGTGGGCGTGGTCGCCCGCGAGCTCACCGACCTGATGGGTGGGGCAGATGCCCAGCTCAATCTGGCCACCACCCCTCCGGCAGTGATTCTGATGGCTGGTCTGCAAGGCGCGGGCAAGACCACCACGGTGGGCAAACTGGCCCGCTGGCTGCGCGAACACCAGCGCAAAAAGGTGCTGACCGTCTCGTGTGACGTCTATCGTCCCGCCGCGATCGACCAGCTGCGCACGGTCACTGAACAGGTGGGCGCTGATTTCTTTGCCTCCAGCCCGGAACAGAAGCCGCAAGACATCGCGCGCGCGGCGCTCCAGTGGGCACGTACTCACTATCACGATGTGCTCCTGGTCGATACGGCGGGCCGCCTGAGCATCGATGAGGCCATGATGCAGGAGATCGCCGCCCTGCATGCCGAACTGAGGCCGATCGAGACCTTGCTGGTGGTCGATGCCATGCAGGGGCAGGATGCGGTCAATACGGCGCGCGCCTTCGGTCAGACCATTGCGGTGACCGGCGTGGTGCTGACCAAGCTCGATGGTGATTCGCGTGGGGGTGCCGCCCTGTCGGTCAAGGCCGTGACCGGCGCACCGATTAAGTTCGTAGGCGTTGGTGAAAAGCTCGATGGCCTCGAGAGCTTCCATCCAGAGCGCATGGCCAACCGCATTCTGGGCATGGGCGATATCGTCTCGCTGGTCGAAGAGGCCAACCGGATGGTCGATCAGCAAGAGGCCAAGAAGCTGGCTGATAAGCTCAAGACCGGTGATCGCTTCGATCTCAACGATTTTGCAGCCCAGATTGGCCAGATGAACCGCATGGGTGGGCTTAGTTCGCTCATGGATAAACTGCCCGCGCAACTACAGCAGGCGGCCGCGGGCGCCGACATGAACCAGGCGCAGAAACAAATGCGCCGCATGCAGGGCATCATCTGCTCGATGACGCCGGCCGAGCGTTCCAAGCCTGAGCTCATCAAGGCCTCTCGCAAGCGGCGTATTGCCGCGGGTGCAGGCGTACCGGTTCAGGACGTCAACCGTCTGCTCAATCAATTTGAGCAGATGCAGTCCATGATGAAAAAAATGCGTGGGGGCGGCATGGCTAAGATGCTGCGCGGTCTGCGCGGCGCGTTTCCCGGCATGCGCTAGGAGCGTTTATGAATCATCCCGGTTCCCCGGTTGAGGCTTTGTCCACCCTGCGCGCAGCGTTCTCGGGGCGGCTTATTACCGATCCGTCCGAAATCGCCCCTTTCGTGACTGACTGGCGCAAGCGTTACATCGGGCGAGCCCTGGCTGTGGCGCAACCCGACAGCGCGGCTGACGTCGCCGCGGTGGTGCGCTGGTGTGCAGCCCACCGCGTGCCCGTGGTCGCCCAGGGTGGTAACACCGGACTTGCCGGTGGGGCGACCCCCGACGATACGGGTCATGCGCTGGTGCTGTCGCTGGCCCGGCTCAAACGGATTCGTGCCATCGACACCATCAACAACACGTTGACGGTTGAGGCTGGCTGCGTGCTATCTGAGGTGCAGCGTGCGGCCGCTGACCATGATCGGTTGTTTGCGCTCAGCCTGGCGGCCGAGGGCTCCTGCACCATAGGCGGCAATCTATCGACCAACGCGGGCGGTGTTCAGGTCCTGCGTTATGGCAATACGCGCGAGCTGTGCCTGGGCCTTGAAGTGGTCACCGCTCAGGGCGAACTTTGGGATGGCCTGCGGGGTCTGCGCAAGGACAATACCGGCTACGACTTACGCGACCTCTTTATTGGCGCCGAAGGCACGCTGGGCATCATCACCGCAGCAACGCTCAAGCTCTTTCCGATGCCAGCCGCCCGGCTGACCGCGTTTGTTGCGCTCGATACGCCGCGGGCTGCTCTCGGGCTGCTTGAGCTCGCGCAAAGACGCCTGGGCGCATCGCTGACCGCCTTTGAGCTGATGTCCGAGCTGTGCCTGCAGCTGGTGCTCAGGCACTTTCCTCAGTGTCGATTGCCGCTGGCTTCGGCCAGCCCGCAATACGTGCTGCTTGAGTGCTCTGACGCGCACGATGAGGCGCATGCCCGTTTGCAGCTCGAGTCGCTGCTTGAGCAGGCGGTTGGCGCCGAACTGATCAGCGATGCGGCTATCAGTGCCTCAATTGCTCAGACCCGTGCCATGTGGGCCCTGCGCGAAAACATCTCTGAAGCGCAGGCAGCCGAAGGCAAGAACATCAAACACGATATCTCGGTGCCCATCTCGCGCATCGCCGAGTTTGTCGAGCATACCGATGCGCAGCTCGCGCGATACTTTCCCGGTGTACGCATGGTGGTTTTCGGTCATCTGGGCGATGGCAATCTGCACTACAACGTATCGCCGCCCGTTGGGCCCACCGATGAGCAGGCCTTTCTCGCGCTTCAGCCCGACATCAATCGCGTCACGCATGACGCTGTGGTGGCCTTCGGCGGCTCGATTTCGGCCGAACATGGCCTGGGCCAGCTGCGTCGCGATGAGGCAGCCCGCTATAAATCGCCCGTCGAGATGGCCCTTATGCGCCGTATCAAAGACGCGCTGGACCCCCTGGGCATCATGAACCCAGGCAAAGTCCTGGTCAGCGCCTAGCCAAATTCTGACGGGCCGATCTGGCGGGACCTTTCAGCAGTGGGCCAGAAGACTTGCCGCTGCAGCAGCCGCGTCTTCTAAGGCGACCAGTTGGGGTTCGCGGGCGCGGCGCGGCTGCAGTTCAACCTTGCCCTCTTTCAGGCCGCGCTCACCGACCGTGACACGCAGCGGCACGCCAATGAGCTCCCAATCGGCAAACATCGCACCGGGGCGCTCTCCGCGGTCGTCCAGCAGGACGTCGACGCCGGCAGCGGTTAAGGCCGCGTAAAGCTGCTCGGCCGCCTCACGTACTGCCGCGGATCGGTCCATACCCAGGGGTGCAATCACCACTTCAAACGGCGCAATGGAGCGTGGCCAGATAATGCCGCGCTCGTCATGGTTCTGCTCGATAGCGGCACCCAGCAGTCGCGTGACCCCAATGCCATAGCAGCCCATTTCAATCGGTTTGGCCACACCGTCTTCGTCGATGAAGTTAGCGTTCATGGACGCTGAGTATTTGGTGCCCAGGTAAAACACATGGCCAACCTCGATTCCCCTTTGAATGGCCAGTGTGCCGCCGCCATCGGGCGAGGGGTCGCCCTCGCGCACGTTGCGGATATCGGCGACGACGGGCTCAGGCAGATCGCGGCCCCAGTTCACGCCGGTGAAGTGAAAGTTGGCCTCGTTGGCACCGCATACGAAGTCGCTCATGTTGGCAACGGTGCGGTCGGCCACCACGCGAACAGGCTTGCGGGTACCGATTGGACCCAAGTAGCCTGGGGGTGTGCCAAAGTGGTCGAGGATTTCAGCTTCTGTGGCGAAGCGAAAGCCCTCAAGACCGGCCACCTTGCCTGCTTTGACCTCGTTCAGATCATGGTCGCCCCGCACCAGCAGCAGCCAGATATCCGTGGACACGACGCGACCCTGGCCGCCGGTGTCATCGCCGTCTTTAAGCGGTTCGCGATGGTCAACGGCCAGCACCAGCGATTTGACTGTGCGTTCGAGAGGAAGACCCAGCAGCTTGGCGACCTCTTCGCAGCGGGCCCGACCCGGTGTAGCAGTCTTTTGCAGGGGCTGGCCGGCCTGTGACCGTGTGGGCATGAGCGCTATGGCCTCGGCCAACTCGATGTTGGCTGCGTAGTCGGTGTCTGGGCAGTAGGCAATGGCATCCTCGCCGGTGTCGGCGATGACCTGGAACTCGTGACTGGCTGAGCCGCCGATAGCGCCGGTGTCGGCGGCCACCGCCCGAAACCGCAGTCCCATTCGACTAAAGGTGGCGCTGTACGCTTCATACATGGCCTGATAACTGGCCAGCGCTGAGTCGCGATCTCGATCAAACGAGTAGGCGTCCTTCATGGTGAATTCGCGTCCCCGCATCACGCCGAACCGCGGGCGTCGTTCGTCGCGAAACTTGGTCTGTATGTGATAGAAATTTTTGGGCATCTGCCGATAACTGCGGATTTCCTGGCGTGCGATGTCGGTAATGACCTCTTCTGAGGTCGGCTGCACGATGAAATCGCGGCCGTGCCGGTCTTTCACGCGCATCAATTCGGGTCCGTACTTCTCCCAGCGCCCGGTTTCCATCCAAAGTTCAGCCGGCTGGATGACGGGCATCAGCAACTCGATGGCGCCCGCCCGGTTCATCTCCTCCCGGATGATGGCCTCCACCTTGCGAATAATGCGCAGTCCCATCGGCATGTATGAGTAAATGCCGCCGGCGAGCTTGCGGATGAGCCCTGCTCGAAGCATCAGCCGATGGCTGATGATCTCGGCGTCAGAGGGGGCTTCCTTGAGGGTTGCGATGTGAAAACGGGTTGCTCTCATGGCGATGGGCGGCGTGGCCGCGGTAGGGATGGACAGTGGGGACAAACGAGTACTGCAGAAGGACCCAAAGGGTGGACAAAAGGGGCTGCAAGCGGCGGCCACCTGCCGATATAATCGATCGCATTGTAAGAGATCATGGGTGCGGCAATGCTCGATCGCGAAGGCTACCGCCCCAACGTCGGCATCATCCTGGTCAATGACCAGAACGAGGTCTTCTGGGGCAAACGAATCAAAGAACATGCTTGGCAGTTTCCGCAAGGCGGAATCAAGCGCGGTGAATCACCGCAACAGGCCATGTTCAGAGAACTGCGGGAAGAAGTGGGCCTGATGCCCGAACATGTGCGTGTGCTGGGACGCACACGAGAGTGGCTTCGTTACGATGTTCCACAGCAATGGATCCGTCGCGAAATGCGTGGCCAGTATCGGGGGCAAAAGCAGATCTGGTTTCTCATCCGCATGCTGGGGCGAGACACCGATGTCGACCTTCGCGCCTCAGGGCACCCTGAGTTCGACGCCTGGCGTTGGCACGAATACTGGATCCCGCTCGACACAGTTATCGATTTCAAGCGTGAGGTCTATCGTCAGGCCCTTGAAGAATTAGCCCGTTTTCTGCCGGAATCGGGCGCAGCCTATACCGGCGTCAGCAGGGGTTTGCCCGCCACGTGAGCGGCCACATTGTCCAGCGTCAATTTGCCCATCGCGGCTCGGGTGCTGTGCGTGGCACTTCCCTGATGGGGGTGAAGCACCACGTGGTCCATGGCAATGAGTTCAGAGGGCACCTGCGGTTCGCGCTCGAATACGTCAAGGCCTGCTGCGCCCAGCTTGCCGGCAGCCAGCAGTTCAATCAGCGCCGTCTGGTCAACCACTGAACCACGGGCGATATTCACGAACATGCCCTGCGCACCCAGCGCGGTTAGTACCTCGCGTGAGACCAGGCCACGGGTAGCCTCACCACCCGGGCAGGCAGCGATCAGCACATCGCCCCACTGTGCCATGGCGATCAGATCATTAAACCAGCGATAACCGCTAGCCGGTTTTTCGCGTGGCCCGAAGTAAGCGACCTCGGTATTGAAGGCAGCGCAGCGTTTGGCGATGGCGGCTCCAATGCGACCCAGTCCGATCACGCCCACGCGGCGCCCCTGCAAGCTGTGCGTGAGCGCCATGCCACCCTTAAGCCAGCGCCCTTCTCGGACGAAGCGGTCACCCTGAGGGATTTGCCGAATGGTGCCCAAAACAAGCGCCAGGGCCAGGTCTGCAACGTCTTCAGTGAGAACATCGGGCGTGTTGGTGACCGCGATGCCGTTGGCACGCGCATGACCGACATCGATGGCATCGACACCCACACCAAAACACGACACCAGTTTTAGTCTAGGCAGCTGCGACATGACTGCCGCTTCAATGCCACGGCCACCGCTGGTGACCGCGACTTCGCAACGCCCAGCCAGACTCGCGAGCAAGGCCTTCGGATCAGCAGCTTCGTAGTAGCGGTGCACCTCGTAGGTGGCTTCAAGCGCCTGCTGGGTGGGTGCGTGCAATGAGCACATCAGGAGTACGGGGACCTTCATGGCTTGGAGGCTCCAACAGTCAGAGGGTGCGAGTGAAGATGCTCAGGCGACAACCGGGGGCAATGCGACACCCAGAGCAGCCGCTTTGGGCGTGAGCGCCGGCATGATGCCTGGATGCAGCGCGACGCCCGTGCTTAGTTGCTCTTGTTTGCGGGCTAAACCGCGTTCGCCAGGCAGCCGCACGGGAACACCGGGCACTCGCGGTGCTGAGCGGTGGCAGGCGTCGGTAATCCAGTCGGTCTGTCGCGTAAAGGCATCTAGTCCGGAGAAAGCCGCAGGATCATGGATCTGGACATTGACCGTGGCGCCCCAGCCCTCAATCGGATCAGCCCGGCCACGACCTGCCAGGGCACCGGTAAGGGCCTCAATCATGAGAGCAAGTCCGTAGCCCTTATGCCCGGCGTCGAGTCCACCCAAGGGCAATATCGTGCCTGGCGGATTGGCAAACAACACAGTGGGATCCCGAGTGGGTTGACCCTGCGCGTCGAGCCACCAGGCGTGCTCGCCCTGTCGGCCCGCGTCGCGTAGCCGGGTGGTCATGCCGTTGGTGGTGATCGAGGCTGAGATGTCGATCATGATGGGATCGCTTGAGGTGGGAATGCCCACGGCGATCGGATTGGGGGTGAAGACGGCCTGCGTACCGCCGAACGGGGCCACGCTGGCCGACGCCGCGTCCGAGCTGGCCACCGACACAAAAAAGCCTTGGCGCACAGGCTCTTCCAGGTAAGCGGCCAGGCAGGCAATGTGGTGACTGCGCCGAATCGCAACTGCGGCTGTACCGTTGACCCGAGCACGCGGCAGTGCCCACGCGATGGCCCGTCTAACCAGCCAGGGGCCTGGCAGCCTTTGGCCATCCCAGGTGGCCACAGCGGGTCGCTCGGCGATCACAGTCGGTGCGCCCGAACGCGTCATCTTGCCCTGCTCGAGCTCGCGCAGATAGGGTGCGAGCAGTTGCAGGCCGTGTGTGTCGTGACCCAGAAGATCGCCTTCAACCAGCACATCGGCCACTTCGGTGGCCATGTTGGCGTCCATGCCGGCGGCAGCCAGCATGGCCTGCGCAAAGCGGCGCAGATCACCGGCCTGATAGCGCGGCGAGCCCGCCGCAGATGCAGATTGGCTCATGGGCAGGCGCCCTCCCGTTTAAATCGATTCAGTAAACAGCCCGGCCGCCGGACAGATCAAAGACCGCACCGGTGCTGAATGAGCATTCTTCGCTGGCCAGCCAGGCCACCATGGCGGCGATTTCTTCGACCAGGCCGAAGCGGGCCATGGGGATTTTGGACAGCATAAAGTCGATATGTGCCTGAGACATCTGATCAAAGATGGGCGTACGTACTGCGGCTGGGGTGATGCAGTTGACGCGGATGCCGGTTTTGGCGGTTTCTTTGCCCAGCGATTTGGTCAGTCCAATGACGGCAGCCTTTGAGGTGCTGTATGCAGGCGCATTGGGATTGCCGTCCTTGCCTGCAATCGACGCAATGTTGATCACACGACCATAGTCGTTCTTGAGCATTTCGCGCACCACAGCCCGGTTGCACAGAAACAGTCCGTTGACGTTGACGTCCATGACGCGCCGCCAGTCCTCGGGTTCGTACTCCCAGGTGGTCTTATTGGGCCCCGTGATGCCGGCGCTACAACACAAAATATCGATGCGTCCGAATGCAGCGACCGTCTTGTCGGCGGCGGCCTGTACGCTTTGTGCATCGGTGACATCGACCTGAATGGCCTGGTGGCTGGCACCCGCCACCGGCGGCAGTGCTGCTGCCGTGCGTTGTGCAGCCGCGGTGTCTACATCCCACAGCGCCACGCGGGCACCGCTGGCGGCAAAGCGGGCCGCGATCGCGGCACCAATACCCGAGGCGCCGCCGGTGATCACCGCCGCGCGGCCTTTAAGATCAATCGCATTCATGGCTTGGCGTTCCAGAAAGTCAGGTGGAGAAAGGCCGAAACCATAGCACGATGAGGCGGTCACTGTTTCGGCATAATCGCGGCTTTCAAACCGCGCGCGACTTGAGGGGAGCCATCTGATGAAAGTGCTGTTTACCGACCATGACATGCTCGATATCTCGCTCGAGCGCGGCATTTTTCGCGAAGCCGGCATCGAGCTGCTCGAGGCCCAGTGCCGCACCCCCGAAGACGTGATCCGCCACGCCGCGGGCTGCAGCGCGCTTCTGGTGCAGTATGCACCCGTGGGCGAGGCTGTTTTCAAGGCCTGTCCCAACATCGGACTGGCCTCGCGTATCGGCGCGGGTTACGACACCATTGACGCGATCGCTGCCGAGCGCCATGGGGTGTGGGTGGCCAATTCGCCCGATTACGGTGTGGGTGAAGTCTCGCTGCACGCGCTGTCGATGACGCTGGCGGTTATCCGCTGTCTGGGTCGCTATGACCGCGATATCCATGCCGGCAACTGGCACTACACCACGGTGGGGCGTATTCCCCGTACGCAGAATCTGACGGTTGGTGTGTTGGGCCTGGGCCGCATCGGCAAGCGCTTTGCGCACTACGCTCAGCCCATTTTCAAGCGTGTCATTGCCCATGATCCCAATCTCATTGACGGTGATTTCCCTCAGTATGTGGGGCGCGTGGGTCTGGAAGAACTCTTTGAGCAGGCGGATGCCATTTCCATCCACTGCCTGCTCAACGACGGCACCCGGGGGCTGGTGGGTGAGTCGCTACTGCGCCGTATGAAGAAGGGCTCTTATCTCGTCAATACTGCCCGTGGCGCAGTGATTGATATTGATGGACTCACTCGCGTGGTAGCCGATGACCATCTGGCTGGCGTGGGCCTGGATGTTCTACCAGTTGAGCCGGTTCCCGCCGGGCATCCGTTGCTGTCTGATCCGCGGGTGATTTTTACGCCGCACTCGGCTTTTTACTCGGTTGAGTCCGAGATTGAATTGCGCCGCAAAGCGGCCATGAATATTGTCAACTGGATGAAGAGCGGTCGCCCCGATTATCCGGTGAACAAGGGCAGCAAGACGCCCGCAGGGCTGGCGCGCTGAACGTCTTGCAGGTCCACTCAACGAAACGGCCGCTTGATCGCGGCCGTTCGTTGATTGAGTCTGCGCTCAGGTCATTTACTTCTTAAGGCTGAACTTCACGATCTTGGCGTGCTGTTCGCCAAGTCCTGCAATGCCCAGACTGACTTTGTCGCCGGCCTTGAGGAACTGCTGAGGCTTCATGCCCATGCCGACTCCGGGTGGCGTACCCGTGGTGATGATGTCGCCGGGGTTCAGGGTCATGATCTGGCTGACATAGGCAATCAGGGTTGCACAGTCGAAGATCATGGTCTTGGTGCTGCCGCGCTGGCGGGGTTCGCCGTTGACGTCCAGCCACATGTCGAGTTTTTGAGGGCTGGGCACCTCGTCAGCCGTCACCAGCCACGGACCGATGGGGCCGAACGTGTCAAATCCTTTGCCCTTATCCCAGGTGGGGCCGCGCTCGATCTGCCACTCGCGTTCTGACACGTCGTTGACCAGCACATAGCCGGCAACGTGGGACAGAGCGTTCTTTTTGCTGACATAGCGAGCCTGGGTGCCGATGACAATGCCCAGCTCAACTTCCCAGTCGGTCTTGACCGAGCCTTTGGGCAGCATGATGTCGTCGTTGGGGCCCTGGATGCAACTGAGGGTTTTGTGAAAGACGATGGGCTCTTTGGGAATGGGATTGCCAGTTTCGGCTGCGTGGTCGCTGTAATTCAGGCCGATGGCCACAAACTTGGTCGAACCGGAGACCGGGCAGCCCAGTCGCGGCTTGCCACGCACCAGCGGCAGCTTGGCCGTCTTGATCTTTGCAATTTTGGCCAACACTGCAGACGACAGTGCTGCTGGACCAATGTCGGCCACAACGCCGGATAGATCACGCAGTTTGCCGTCGGCATCGATGAGGCCGGGTTTTTCCTTGCCGGGGTTGCCATAGCGTACGAGTTTCATCTTGCTCGGTCTCCTTGAGTTTGAGCGGAATGAACGAAAGCGACAGTTAGATGGTGATACCGCCGTCGATGATGAAAGTCTGGCCCGTGGCAAACGAGCTTTCATCGCTGGCGAGATACACGACAATCGGTACGATTTCTTCGGCCGTGGCCAGTCGCCCCATTGGCTGGCGGGCGACAAACATACGGCGCGCCTCTTCGATGTCGCCCAGCTGTGCCATGCGGTCATGCAGGCTGGGCGTGTCGACGGTTCCGGGGCAGATGGCGTTGCAGCGAATGCCCTGTTTGACAAAGTCAGCAGCCACCGACTTTGTCAGCCCGATGACGGCAGCCTTGGTGGTGCCGTACACAAAGCGATTGGCAATACCCTTGATAGAGCCCGCAACCGAGGCCATGTTGATGATAGAGCCACCCCCGTTGTCGATCATGCGCGGCAGGGCTGCACGAATCGTACTGAACATCGAGCGCACGTTGATCGAAAAACTGAAGTCCCAGTCGGCATCGGTCGTTTGCAGCACATTGCCCTGATGCACGTAGCCAGCGCAGTTAAACAACACATCAGGGACTGGCATATCGGCCATGAAACGAGCCACGTCGGCATCGCGGGTCACATCCAGTCGATGCGCCTGTATCGAGCCGCCCGAGGCGCGCGCCTGCGCCGCCAGGGTATCGAGAAGATCTTCGCGAATGTCGGTGGCGATGACATGAGCACCCTCGCGCGCCATGGCCAGCGCAGCCGCCCGGCCCATGCCCTGTGCGGCAGCGGTGAGGATGATGGTCTTTCCGGCAAGTCGAGCAACCACGATAAATCTCCGAACAGGACTGATGCGCCGTGGCGCGTTTTTCGAGGCGCGTAAGGGTAGCGTACTTTAGCGGCGGGCGTCGAACTGAAGTGCCGCGAGTCGAGCGTAGACGCCCCCGGCCTGGCTCAGTGCCTCATGCGAACCGCTCTCAACCACGCGGCCCTGATCAAGCACCATGATGCGGTCAGCGCGGCGCACCGTGTCGAGGCGGTGCGCGATGATCAGCGTTGTGCGGCCACCGACCGCGCGATCGAGCGCGGCCTGAACTGCTCGCTCGCTTTCCGAATCGAGAGCGCTGGTGGCTTCGTCCAGCAGTAGAAGCGGCGGATCGCGCAGCAGTGCGCGGGCAATCGCCAGGCGCTGCCGCTGGCCGCCTGATAGGCGCACACCGCGTTCACCCAGCGGTGTGGCATAGCCCTGGGGGAGCTGCTCGATGAATTCATGCGCATGGGCGGCATGCGCAGCGGCCACCAGCTCCGGCTCGCTCGCCTGCATACGACCGTAGAGAATGTTGTGACGAACATCGGCTGAGAACACGACGTTGTCCTGCGCGACCAGCCCGATGGTGTTCCTCAGATCGGCCAGCGGCCATTCGCGCAGGTCTACGCCATTTAGGCGGATGACGCCCGCCTGCGGGTCATAAAAGCGCAAGAGCAGTTGAAAGACCGTACTCTTTCCTGCACCCGAGGCGCCGACCAGCGCCACAGTCTCACCCGGCGAAATAGTGAACGACATCGAGGCCAGTGCCGCCTGGCCAGGGCGCGAGGGATAGTGAAAGGCAACCGACTCAAATTGCACCGAGGCGCCCCTGGGGTCCGAGACGGGGCTAGTCCGTGCTTGCGCGGGCGATGCAATACGCGGCTTTGACTCAAGCAGCTCAAGCAGACGTTCAGTCGCGCCGGCTGCGCGCTGAATATCGCCCAGTACCTCGGCGATGGCGCCGGTGGCGCCGCCCAGAATGGCTGCATACAGAATGAACTGCGCCAATTGTCCGCCGCTCATGTCGCCTGCAATGACTGAACGCGCGCCCATCCAAAGCACAAATACGATGGCCGAAAAGACCAGCACGATAGCCAGTGCGGTCAGGGCTGAGCGAGCGCGAATGCGTCGTACGGCCGCGCCGAATGCCTGGTTAGCGCTTTCGCTAAAGCGTTCGGTCTCGAAGCGTTCACGACCGAACGCCTGCACCACCTGGATGGCACCCAGGGTCTCACCGGCCAGAGCGCTGGCATCTGCAACGCGGTCCTGACTGTCACGTGACAGGCGGCGCACACGCCGACCGAACGCAATAATGGGTAGCACCACCAGTGCCAGCAGCCCAATGATCACCAGCGCCAGGGTGGTGCTGGTGATCAGCATCATGATCAGCGCGCCTGTCAGCAGCAGGCTATTGCGCAGCCCCAGCGACAGGCTGGTGCCCACAAGCGTCTGAATCAGCGTGGTGTCCGCGCTTAGTCTGGAGAGTACCTCGCCCGACTTGAGCGTTTCGAAGAACACCGGATCCTGCCTGAGCACCGATCCGAAGACAGCCCTTCGCAGATCGGCAGTGACGCGTTCGCCCAGCCAAGACACGCTGTAAAAGCGCAGTGCTGTCGCCGCGGCCAGCACAACCGCCAGGGCGAGCAGTGCCAGAAAATATCCATGTACCGAGCTTTCACCCGAGAAACCATGATCGATGAGCTGACGAAAAGCCAGAGGGACCGACAGGGTTGCGGCGGCGGCCACCATAAGCGCCGTGCCTGCGCCCAGCAGACGCAGCCGATACGGCGCGAGAAACGGGGCTAGGCGCCCCAACACCCGCAGGCTCGCCCGGCGCGCGGGCGAAGGAGTCTGATCGGTCATGGGCGAATCGTAGCCTCGTTGAGCGTACCCAGTACGCCCGCCTTGTTGATGGTGTGCAGCTTGGCGGCCACCGCGCTGACCAGTTCCTGCGAATGACCCAGATCACCAAATACGGGCTCGTAGCTGAGTAGCCCATGAGCCAATGCCTTCGGGTCGGTGCCGATCGAGTCCAGGCGCTTTGCCAGCGTTTGCGCCTGAGGGTCCTTGATGATTACGGAGATGCCCGCCGATGCGCCGCGCAGGCATTGCAGCCAGGCCGCCAGGGCCAGCGCCAGGATGCCAACCGTGCGGCCCTGATCCAGACGCTGGCGCACTGTAGGCAGCCAGCGTACGGGAATTTTTTTGGAGCCG
This sequence comes from Pseudomonadota bacterium, assembly GCA_039800325.1. GTDB lineage: Bacteria > Pseudomonadota > Gammaproteobacteria > Burkholderiales > Burkholderiaceae_E > SYIM01. The sequence continues at coordinate 19,510 of JBDLQY010000157.1, forward strand.
TCTGCGGCAATCTGCTCGGTACGATGCGCAAGAGCCGGGTTGGCGAAACGGATCAAAAGCTCGCGGCAGTAGTCAGTTGCCAGTGGTTTCATGGTGCGTGGCAAAGTCGGGATGGCTTCATCCCATAACTGCTCGACCGCGGCGCGCAGGGCCGGATGGGCAATCGCCTGATCAACCGTGCTAAGTCCGGCCAGCAACCCCGTGTAGGCGATCAACGAGTGGGCGGCGTTCAGCAGACGCAGCTTCATGTCCTCCCAGCCGCTCACGTCGTCGGCCAGTTGTACGCCACTGGCGGCCAGATCGGGTCGGCCTGCGGCGAAGCGATCCTCGACGACCCATTGTGTGAAGGGTTCGGTGCTTATGGGCCACGCGTCGGTCAGCCCTGCGACGCGTTGTACGGTTTCACGATCGGCGTCGGTGGTTGCCGGTACGATGCGATCGACCATAGAGCAGGGAAAGCTCACCTGCTGTTCAAGCCAGCGCTCGAGGGCCGCGTCACCGCGGGCTGCGACGAAGGAGAGCAGTGCTCGCTTGAGGGTCTTTCCGTTTGCGGAGAGGTTATCGCAACTCATCAGGGTAAGGGCCGCGTCGGGCGCCTGTTCGCGCCGCCTGGCCAGTCCGCGGGCCAGCCAGCCCAGTGCGGTGCGAGGCGTGGCATGTGGGGCGGCTTTCAGATCTGCGACGAGGTCGGCCTGCGAGCGATCAAGCTCGCCTTGCGGGTCCAGGCAGTATCCTTTTTCGGTGATGGTGAGCGAGACGATGCGAATGCGCGGATCGGCCAGCCGGGCCAGCGTTGTTTCGGGCGACTGGCCGGCCAGCAGGCATTCGCGCAGGGCTGCGATCACGCGTAGTCTGGGTGCGCTTTCACTGCGTTCAATGAGTGTGTAGAGACCGTCTTGCGCCCGCAGAGCATCGCACACGGCTCGGCTATGCAGGTTGACGCCGCAGATACCCCAGGCAGAGTCGCCCCGGTTGAGGGCGTCGTCAAAAGCCACCGCCTGGTGAGCCCGGTGAAAGTTACCCACGCCCACATGAAGCACGCCGATGCCTGCCTGGTTGGGCGTGTAGGCGGGGCGCTGGATAATGGGCGCTATATGCGCCAGCGTCGATAACGAAAGGCGATCGTATGGACGGTTTGCGCACTGGGGGTCGGTCATGGACGGTTGGGCGTTCAGGCTGAAGACTGGGCGCGAGTGTACCCGGTGGGTAGCCGCCCAGGTCGCGTGCTAACATCAAATTCACCTGCCAATCAGACCATCATCAATCACGGAGACAGACATGCTCGAGTGCAAGGTGCACGGTGCGCTTGACCTGAGAATCGATGAGGTGCAAACGCCGGTCCCTCAGGCTGGAGAGGTTCTGGTGCGACTGGGCGCCGCTGGCATTTGCGGGTCCGACATGCATTATTACCTGCACGGACGTGTGGGTAACTTCAAAATTCGCGAGCCGCTCACCCCAGGGCATGAAGCCTCGGGCGTGGTGCATGCCGTCGGTGCCGGGGTCAGTCGCGTCAAGCCCGGGGATCGCATTGCCATCAATCCCTCCAGACCCTGTGGCCGTTGTCCAGGCTGCCGTGAGGGGCGCGAGAATCTCTGCGGCAATATGCGTTTTCTGGGCAGCGCCAGCGTGTTTCCGCACGTACAGGGCATGTTCCGAGAGTTTTTTGTAATGCCCGAGTCGCAGTGTGTTCCGGTGGATGCCGATGTCTCTCTGGGCGAAATTGCCATGTCCGAGCCGCTGGCGGTAGCGCTGCACTCGGCGCAGCGCGCTGGAAACCTGCTGGGCAAGCGCGTGCTCATCACGGGCTCTGGCACCATCGGTTGCATGATGGTGCTGGCGGTTCGGCTGGCCGGTGCGGCCCATGTAACGGTCACTGATGTGGTTGATCATCCCCTCGATGTGGCACGGCAGTGCGGTGCTGACGCCACGGTCCGAATCGACAAATTACCGGCCGAGGGCAAGCTGTCTGATGTCACGGGCGAACCCGATGTCGCCTTTGAGGTCTCTGGCGCTGGCTCGGCGCTTATTGCGTTGATTGAGACCGTACGTCGCGGTGGCATCATTGTGCAGGTGGGTACTTTGCCGGCTGACGGACTGCATCTGATGGCTAACCAAATCATGGCGCGCGAGCTCGATCTGCGGGGCTCGTTCCGCTTTGGCAATGTCTTTGATCTGGCGGTGCGCAGTATTGCCGAGCGCCGGGTCGATGTTCGTCCGGTCATCACTGGCGAGTATCCGCTGCGCGAGGCTGCGGCGGCCATCGAGCGCGCTCGTGACAAAAGCCGCAGCATGAAAGTACAACTGGTACCGGGTTGATTTTTCTATCCATCACACGTCGATCTAAACAAGGAGACAACATGAAACTAGTGGCTTCTCTGATGATGTCGGCGGCAGTCTTTGCCGCCTCGGCGCTGCCGGCTGCAGCGCAGACCAAGCTCAAGTGGGCGCATGTCTATGAGGCGTCTGAGCCCTATCACCGCTGGTCGGTCTGGGCGAGCGATGAGTTTAAAAAACGCACCAACGGCAAATATGAAATTCAGGTCTTCCCAGCTTCGTCGCTGGGCAAAGAGACTGACATCAACCAGGGCCTGCAACTGGGTACCGTTGACATCATCATCTCGGGCCTGTCCTTTGCTGCCCGCAGTTTTCCGCGTATTGGCGTGGGCTACTACCCGTTCACTTTCCGTGATGGCAACCATCTGGTGGCCTGGTCCAAGAGCCCCGCTTTCCGTGAACTGGCCGATGGCTATGAGGCAAAAACCGGCGTCCACATCACGTCCATGACGTATTACGGCGCGCGTCACACCTCATCCAATCGTGCTTTCAAAGATTGCGCGGGCATGAAAAACCTCAAGATCCGCGTGCCCGACGTACCGGCTTACATGGCAACGCCTAGGGCCTGCGGCGCCAACCCCACGCCGATCGCGTTTGCTGAGGTCTACCTGGCACTGCAAAACGGTACCGTTGAGGCGCAGGAAAACCCGCTGCCGACTATTGAGGCCAAGAAGTTCTACGAGGTGCAAAAGCACATCATCCTGACGGGCCACATCGTTGACGCCGTGGCTACTCAGGTGGGGCCGCATATCTGGAAGAAGTTCACGGCTGACGAGAAAAAACTGTTCACCGAAATTACGCTTGAAGCGGCTGCCAAAGGCACTGCTGAAATTCTCAAGCGCGAGGTTGAACTGGTCGACGAGTTTCGCAAAAAAGGTCTGACGGTAACCGAGGTCGATCGCTCGGGTTTCCAACAGGCTGTGCTGAAGTCTGTGCCGATGGAGTCCATGGGTTACAACAAGGCTGATTGGGACAAGATTCAGACCATCAAGTAATCCCTGCACTGCATGCAGTCTCCCCGGGCCCTGGGGCCCTGCTGTAACACCCAGGCCCGGGCTCGATCGAGGCAAGTCGTCGCCACTTGCCTCGGTTTAGTTTGTGCGGCTTCAAGGCATCGAAACCCCCATGAGCGCCCCTCAAGATAGCGATCCGGTCCTCGACGATTCGGGGCATTTTCATGCCACCGATGCGCCCATCGATCTCAGCGATTACCGCTGGGAAGACTGGCTGACGCTCTTGTTTTTCTGGTCGCTTGCGCTCACCGTGTTCTATCAGTTCTTTACGCGTTATGTACTGAACGATTCAGCCGCCTGGACCGAAGAAATCGCGCGCTACCTGCTGATCGTAGTCACCTTTCTGGGCGCCTCGATGGGGGCGCGGCGCAATACGCATATCCACGTCGAATTTGTTTACCGCTACCTGCCCCGCATGGTGGGGCGGGTCTTGTCCACGGCGGTCGACGTCATCCGGGTGCTATTTCTGGCTTACGCCAGCTGGCTGGCGATCGCTCTGGTGCCGCGCATGGCCAACCTCAGCATGACGGTGGTCGACTTATCTATGCAGTATGTTTATGCGCTCGTGGCCGCAGGCTTTGTGCTGATGACCTGGCGCTCTTTAGGACTTGCCATCATCAATTGGCGACGCGGCTGGAGTCTGCTTGAACGTCCCAGTGGCGATGACGAACCGACTGCATCCGAGGCCGGCGCTCGAGCCCAGTCCGCATCGGGGGCCCTGAAATGAACAGCCTGTTTTTCGGATCGTTTCTAGCCGCCATGGCCACCGGCATTCCCATTGCCATCGCCATGGCGCTGGGTTCGCTCGTCTACATCTGGATCAGCGGCACCATACCGCCGCTGACGGTCATCCATCGCATGGTGGGCGGGGTCGACAGCTTTCCGCTGCTGGCCGTGCCATTTTTTATTCTGGCCGGCAACCTCATGAACTCGGCTGGTATCACCAATCGCATCTACAACTTTGCTCTGGCCCTGGTGGGTTGGCTTAAGGGCGGACTTGGCCATGTGAATGTGGTGGGTTCAGTCATTTTTTCGGGTATGTCAGGTACCGCAGTGGCTGATGCGGGTGGCTTGGGCACCATCGAAATCAAGGCCATGAAAGATCATGGCTACCCCACTGAGTTCGCGGTGGGAATCACGGCCGCCTCGGCCACGCTTGGACCCATCATTCCGCCATCATTGCCCATGGTGATTTACGGCGTGCAGGCTAACGCGTCCATCGGTAAGCTCTTTGCGGCCGGGTTTCTGCCCGGGGCGGTCATGGCGGTATTCATGATGTGCATGGTGGCGTGGTACGCCCACGTGCGCAAATACGGGGCCGACATCGCTTTTTCATGGACCCGTATGGGCCGTGCGTTTGTCGAACTGGCGGCGGTCATCATGGCCGCGGTGGTGCTCTTTTATCTGTGGGGCAATCAAGAGCTCAGCGGCCTGATGAAGTTTGGTATTCCGCTCGCGGTCGTGCTGGTGGTTGACCGCCTGATGCGGTTCGAAGCCTTTATGGCGTTGCTTACGCCCGTCATCCTCATTGGTGGCATGGCCTCGGGGCTGTTCACGCCGACAGAAGCGGCAGTGGCTGCGGTGGCTTGGGCGCTGTTTCTGGGTTTTGTCTGGTATCGCACTCTCAATATTCGTATGCTGGTCAAGATCTCGATGGACACCATCGAGACGACCTCTACGGTGCTGTTCATCGTCGCCGCAGCATCAATCTTCGCGTGGGTGCTCACCACCACTCAGGTCACCGAGCAAATTGCGCAGTGGGTGCTGTCCATCAGCAGCAGCCCCTGGGTATTTTTGTTGCTGGCTAATGTATTTCTACTGTTTGTGGGCTGCTTCATGGAAACCATTGCAGCCATCACTATTCTGGTGCCCGTATTCATGCCTATCATCAACAAGCTGGGCATTGATCCGGTTCATTTCGGCTTGGTTATGGTGCTTAATCTCATGATCGGATTGCTGACGCCCCCAGTCGGTATGGTTATCTTTGTGCTGGCCAAGGTATCGCGGCTGTCGTTTGAGCGCACTGTGATAGCCATCATGCCCTGGACCATTCCGCTGTTCGCCACGCTTATTCTCATCACCTTCGTGCCACAGATCGTTCTGTGGTTGCCAAACCTTTTGTACCCCTGACAAACCGCGCCCACCATGACTCAGCCTGTTTCGCTTATTCGCCGCCCCACGCTTCGCCTCAGTCCGTACGATGATGTCGTCATCGCCGCTCGCCCTTTGTCGGCGGGTACGCGGGTTGATGATGAAGGCGTCAGTTGTAGCGTCGCCATTCCCGCAGGTCACAAACTTGCGGTACGAGCCGTCGCCAAAGGTAAGCCTGTCAAGCGTTACAACCAGATCATCGGCTTTGCCACCGCCGATATCGTGCCGGGCGACCATGTGCACACGCACAACCTGGCGTTTGAAATGTTCGAACGCGACTACGCGGTGGGTGTTGACCTTCGCACCACTGAGAAGCCTGCTGCGCAAGCCAGTTTTTTGGGTATTCGGCGCGCTGACGGGCGCGTGGCCACCCGCAATTACATCGGCGTGCTGTCCACCGTCAACTGCTCCGCGTCGGTGTCCAAGTATGTGGCCCAGCACTTCACGCCCGAGGCGCTGCGCGACTATCCCAACGTCGACGGTGTGGTGCCCATCGTGCACTCATCGGGCTGTGGCATGGATACCAACGGCGTGGGCATCGATGTGCTGCAGCGAACCATCGCAGGCTACGCGCGGCATGCGAATTTCGCTGGTATTGTCATTATCGGCCTGGGCTGTGAAGCTAACCAGATGGATGCGCTCTTCCAGGCTCAGGGTCTGGGCGAGGGTACCCTGCTCAAGCCCCTGGTTATCCAGACCAGCGGTGGTACGCGCAAGACCGTCGAGGCTGGCATTGAGGCGGTCAAGTCCATGTTGCCTAAGGCCAATCAGGTTAAGCGCGAACCGTTACCTGCCAGCCACATCACCATCGGGCTGCAGTGCGGAGGGTCTGACGGCTATTCGGGCATTACCGCCAATCCGGCGCTTGGCGCGGCCTGTGATCTGCTGGTGGCCCATGGCGGAACCGTCATTCTGTCTGAGACCCCAGAAATTTACGGCGCTGAGCATCTGCTAACCCGTCGCGCGGTTTCGCAGACTGTGGCCGACAAGCTCATCGCCCGTATCCGCTGGTGGGAAGCCTATACGGCTAAGAACGAGGGCAGCATGGACAACAACCCCTCGCCGGGAAATAAGGCGGGCGGTCTGACCACCATTCTTGAAAAGTCGCTGGGCGCAGTCGCCAAGGCTGGAACCAGTAATCTCTCTGATGTCTTTGAATATGCCCAGCCGGTCACCAGCAAGGGTTTCGTCTTTATGGACACGCCAGGTTATGACCCGGTATCGGCCACCGGGCAGGTTGCGGGCGGCGCCAATCTTATCTGCTTCACGACGGGGCGGGGCTCGGTGTACGGCTGTAAACCAGCGCCCTCGATCAAGCTGGCGACCAACAGCGCACTCTACGAGCGCATGACGGAAGATATGGACGTCAACTGCGGGCCCATTATTGACGGCAGCGTCAGCGTACAAGAGAAGGGCCGCGAAATCTTTGAACTTATTTTGCGGGTGGCCAGCGGCGAGGCGACCAAGAGCGAGGCTCTGGGTATGGGCAATGATGAGTTCGTGCCCTGGCAGCTGGGCGCGGTCATGTGAGACCACAGATGTAAGCCAATTGTGATCCATGTCACGGGCCAAATATAGCCTGTGACGAAAGCCGCAGTGTGGCGGCGCGTGCTTGGCGATACTGGTCTTTTCGTGTTCACAACGGGAGACCATCATGACGCTCGAAGCTCAGCTCGCAACCCACGACGTGTCCGACGATGAGCCAGCGATGCCCAATCAGGGCTCTGATCACGAGCAGTCCCTGCCTGACTCGCTGCTCTTGATCGTTGACCCCAGTTTGGCGCTAGAGGCGGCGCGCCGCATGGAAGCCAACTGTCGTAACGGATTACGTTTCTTCAGCGACTTTCGCCGCGTACGCCCGCTTGACAGCTTTGTGCTTGATGAAGACGGCGAAACACTTGAGGGCACCGACGATGCCCTTGAGTTTGAACCACTCGAAGACCGGTTTAATCCACGCTTTGACCCGGCCCTGTCACGCCGTTAATGTGTCCAGGCACCACGAGCCCGGTTATCAGGGCGTCAGATAGCCCTCGTCTAACGAGGAACCCAGTTGTCGCGGTGAATCAGCTCGGGTTCCTCGATAAAGCCCAGAATCGACTCAATCTCAGAGCTTGGTCTGCGCAGAATACGCCGGGTCTCTGAAGAAGAATAGTTCACCAGACCACGGCCAACTTCGCGACCTGCCTCATCGCGGACGGCGACCACCTCACCGCGCTCGAAGTCACCGCTTACTTCCAGAACACCAATCGGCAGCAGGCTGCGACCGTCTTTCGCCAGCGCCCGGCATGCGCCGTCGTCGACCGTGACCGAGCCGCGCAGTTGCAGGTGATCGGCCATCCACTGCTTTCGGGCTGCCAGGCGAGGCGTGTCGGCAATAAACTGGGTGCCGATGGCTTCGCCCTGCGCAAGCCGCTGCAGCACGTCGTCAACGCGGCCCGAGGCGACCACTGTATGTGCGCCGCCGGTGGCAGCACGGCGGGCTGCGAGAACCTTGGTCAGCATGCCGCCGCGGGCGATCGTAGAGCCAGTACCGCCGGCGATGCGATCGAGTCGCTGATCATCGGCCCGCACAGCCTGCAGCAGCCGTGCGGATGGATCCTGCCGTGGGTCAGCGGTGAAAAGGCCCTGCTGATCGGTGAGGATGATGAGAACGTCAGCGTCAATCAGGTTGGTGACCAGTGCGCCCAGTGTGTCGTTGTCACCAAACTTGATCTCATCGGTGACCACCGTGTCGTTCTCATTGATGATGGGCACGACGCCTAGCCGAACCAGGGTAAGCAGCGTCGAGCGCGCATTGAGATAACGGCGTCGGTCAGCCAGGTCTTCATGCGTGAGCAGCACCTGGGCAGTCGCCAGTCCGTGCTGCGCGAAGGAGCTTTCGTAGACTTGGGCAAGGCCCATCTGCCCAACGGCGGCGGCCGCCTGAAGCTCGTGCATTTCGCGCGGTCTTCGGGCCCAGCCCAGACGTTTCATGCCTTCGGCCACCGCGCCCGACGACACCACCACAACTTCTTTACCCATGGCCCGCAGGGCCGCGATCTGTTTGCCCCAGCGTGTGATGGCCTGTTGGTCGAGACCCCGACCCTCGTTGGTAACCAGGCTTGATCCGACCTTGAGTACCAGTCGCTGAGCCGCCTGCACCACGCGCAGCAGCGCACCCGCGGGCAGCGAAAGAGCGTCGGTAAGCGCATCACTCATGACGATACATCTTCATGGCCGGCGCGATTTTCGTCAAAACGAACATCGGGGTCGGTGTGCTCGGGGGGGCGCAATGACTGAAGATGCTCGTAGATAGCAAAGCACAGCATCTCGCAGCCCTCGCGTGTAAGCGCTGAGATGGGATAGACGCGATTGGCATCAACAGGCAGAGCCGAACGACCACGCCCGCGCAGACGGCGGACAAAGTCGGCAACACGTGCCTGCCGCTCTTCAGGCGCGATCATGTCGATTTTGTTCAGTACCAGCCAGCGCGGCTTTTCATAGAGGCTGACGTCGTACTGACGCAATTCTTTCAAAATAGCGCGGGCGTCGCGCACTGGGTCAGCATCCGGGTCTGCGGGGGCCATGTCGACGATGTGCAGCAGTAAGCCGGTGCGCTGCAGATGACGCAGAAACTGTAGTCCCAGACCAGCGCCTTCGGCTGCCCCTTCGATCAGTCCTGGAATATCAGCGATCACGAAGCTCTTCTCGGGCGCCAGACGTACCACACCCAGATTGGGGTGTAGCGTAGTGAATGGGTAGTCGGCAACCTTTGGTCGGGCGTTACTCACCGCCGCGATGAATGTCGATTTGCCCGCGTTGGGCATGCCCAGCAGACCCACATCGGCCAGAACGCGCAGTTCCAGGTGAAGGCGCCGTTGCTCGCCGGGCCGTCCGGGGGTCGCTTTGCGTGGCGCCCGGTTAGTGCTGGACTTGTAGTGAATGTTGCCAAAGCCGCCATCGCCGCCTTTGGCCAGTAGCGCCTGGTCGGCATGATGAGCGAGATCAGCCATCAGTTCGCCGGTGTCCTCGTCATAGACCAGGGTGCCGACTGGCATGCGTAGCCAAACGTCAGCGGCTGCGGCACCGTATTGATCAGAGCCTCGCCCATGTTCGCCATTGCGTGCCTGATGTTTGCGCGCATAGCGATAGTCGACCAGCGTGTTGATATTGCGGTCTGCCACGGCCCATACGCTGCCACCGCGACCGCCGTCGCCGCCGTCGGGGCCTCCGCGTGGAATGTACTTCTCGCGCCGGAACGAAATGATGCCGTTGCCGCCATTGCCGGCCAACACCTCGATCCGGGCTTCGTCAACGAATTTCATACTTGAACCGTGCGCTTCAGAAGGGGCAGAAGAACAAAAGCCCCGCGCTAACGGGGCTTCTGCGGGGGGCGGGTTTTAAGCCGCTTACTGCAGGGGCGCCACCCTGACGGTACGGCGGCGCTCGACACCCTTCACCATAAACTCAACCTTGCCAGGAATGAGTGCAAACAGGGTGTGATCGCGGCCAATACCGACGTTTTCGCCTGGATGGAACTGGGTTCCGCGCTGGCGAACGATGATAGAGCCGGCCGTGACAGTTTCGCCGCCGTAGGCCTTGACACCCAGCATTTTGGGTTGCGAATCACGACCGTTGCGCGTAGAGCCGCCGCCTTTTTTCTGTGCCATGTGGGATTACTCCTGAGCAGCTGCGGGAGCCGGCGCAGTGCTTTCGCCCAATGCCGACGCAATACGGCTCACCAGAATTTCAGTGTAGTTCTGGCGATGACCCTGCCGCTTCTGGTAGTGCTTGCGACGGCGCATCTTGAAAATACGAACTTTGTCGTGACGACCGTGAGAGAGCACCTTCGCTGACACACTAGCCCCGGCCACCAGAGGCACGCCGACCGAAATTTGGTCGCCACTGCCCACCGCGAGAACCTGGTCGATGGTGATTTCAGCTCCGATGTCCGCCGGTATCTGTTCTACCTTGATTTTGTCGCCGGCGACAACTTTGTACTGCTTGCCTCCGGTTTTTATAACCGCGTACATGGACAAACCTTTAATGATTGGGAGAGAACCGCACATTATGTCGATTTTTGGCTGCAGCGTCAAAGATAAGGACGGATGAGCGCCCGAACCGTATAATCAGCGCAGAAACTTCCCATGCTTATGAAACCGTCCGAACTTTTTCCGGCACTGGCGGCCGAACTGGCAGACACCGACCGTGTCATTCGCGATAGTCTGCGCTCGGACGTGGCCTTGATCAATGCGGTGTCCGATTACATCATCGGCGCGGGCGGCAAGCGTCTGCGCCCGGTTCTGCTGCTGCTAACCGCGCGGGCCATGGGCTATGGCGATGACGCCCGCCACCACCATCAACTCGCGGCGGTCATCGAATTCATTCATACGGCCACGTTGCTGCATGATGATGTGGTTGATGAGTCAGAGCTCAGGCGCGGGCGTAAAACGGCCAATTCGGCCTTCGGCAACCCCGCTTCAGTGCTGGTTGGCGATTTTCTGTATTCGCGGGCTTTTCAGATGATGGTGGGCATCAACGACATGCGTGTCATGCGTGTGTTGGCTGACGCTACCAATGTCATCGCTGAAGGCGAAGTCTTGCAGCTGATGAATTGCAATGACCCCGACACCGATGAAGCCCGCTACCTTCAGGTTATCCGCTTTAAAACGGCGCGACTATTTGAGGCAGCCTCTCATCTGGGTGCGCTGCTGGCCCGGGCAACGCCCGAGGCCGAGGCTGCGGCTGCAGCCTTCGGACGGCATCTGGGTACGGCCTTTCAGCTGATCGATGATGTGCTCGACTATGAGGGCAGCACCTCTGATATCGGCAAGAATATTGGCGATGATCTGCGCGAAGGCAAGCCCACGCTGCCCCTCATCCATGTATTGGCCAAGGGTGACGAGGCCGAGCGCAGCCTCGTGCGCCGGGCTATTGAGCAGGCCGACGGCAACGCTTTCGCAGACGTCATGCAGGCCATTCGACGCACGGGCGCTCTGCAGTACACGCGGCAGATGGCCAGCCGGGAAGCCGGGCTGGCACGTACGGCTCTTGACGGCATGCTCACAAACGCTACGGCCCCGCAGTATGGCGAGGCCCTGCACCAACTCACGCGCTACGCGATTGAGCGGGTGCAGTAGGCGCCGCGATCAGCGATTGATCTGTGGCTGCAGAATGACTGGGCCGGCCGCGGGCGGAGCAATAATGACCGGAGCTGGCTGAGGTCTGCGCAGATCGGTCGTTGAGATCGAGGTGGGCTGTCTCGGCGGGGATGCCGACGGCCCTGGCCCATACAGCGTTGACAGTTGCGAGAGTAGGGCGGGATTTTCGGACAGCTTGGCCTCAATTACGACGTCAATCATGCCAGCCAGGCGAGGGTTATCGGCGCTGCCCATCCAGGCGGCTCTATTGGCCCCGATAAAATTGATTTTGGCCAACGAACACGACTGGGCGTTTTTCTTGATCCAGTCCTGGGCGCGCGCGTCGCGCTGGTTGGGATCATGGGTTTCAAGCGCAAGGGTTCGGAATTCGGCCACGATGCAGTCGGGTTCGGCCTGAGCGAGGGCTCGGCCCACGAATGCAACCACTAAGAGGACACGGGGCGCGATAAACCCAAACAATTTCATGAGTATGGTCCGAATTGAGCGGAAGTGAGTGTCTCGATATTTTGGGATCGTCGGATGACGTAGAAACTTAAGCCTTCCCCAAACGATCAGTCAAAGCGAGTTAATACCAATGGGGGCTCGCGAAACGCCTGCGCCGACGTGCTTAGTCGGTTTAGTGTTACGATTAGTTGCGTTTTCGGGTTAAGTCCTGAGTTACTTTTGGAGGTCTCCTATGCGCAAGTTTATCGGGGTTTCCTTAGGCGGAGTGATCGCCGCCTTACTTTCAGCGTGCGGTGGTGGCGGTGGGACACCGGCCCAAGCTCCAGGCACAATTGATCTATCAGGGTCAGCCTATAAAGGCCTGCTCGTTGGCGCAGATGTATCGGCTTACGCACTGGTCAACGGCGTTGCTGCGTCAACTCCGCTTGCGACCACAAAGACAGATGACGTCGGCGATTACGTGCTGAAGATTCCGCCAACTGCGGGCCCCGTGATTATTGAAGTAAAAGCGAACTCCAACACTCAGATGCTGGCCGAGGATGAGTATGAAGCCGATGGCCGGCTCAAGAGGCGGCCGGTCGGTGAAATGCCACCGTTACGAGGTTTCGTGCTGAACGACGAAAAAGCTGCTTCGGCGATGGTGTCCATGCACAGCGAGTCGGCTGTGCAGATTGCCATGAATTCGTCTACGGACAAAAAGCTTACGTCCGAACTTCTCAATGGTGCCGCTCAGGCAGTCAGGCAGTTGGCGCCTGTTGATCCGTTCACGGTGAAGCCGCCGGTCCGTTTGTTCACTGGGACGGGTGAGACTGCTGAGGTCGCTAATGCTGACCAGATAAAACTCATGACCTTTAATGCGGGTTTGCTCAAGGGTGCAGCCTCGCCGACCGGGTGCGCCAAGTCTGCGATCACCTGCGCGATAGAAGGTATGTCCAAGCAGGCTACGGTGGCGATCAATGGCTCGAAGGTTACCTTCAACGCGGCAGACGGCAAGCCGCTAGATACCGATGCGTTGCGCACTTTCAATGCCAAGGTGCTGTCCGCCGGTGAAACCGCAGTCAGCAGTGCAGTCGACAAGATCAAGACGACCGACCTCGATAGAGTCCTTAGGCGGGTTCAGACCTTTGCCGCAGCAACGGCCACTGAAAACTTATCTCGTAACTTTACGACTGAGATTAAGCTGGCTGCTACGACTTCGATCGAGGGCTTTGTCACGGCTTTGAGGGATGGCTTGGTCGCTGCCGAGACGCGCCTAGAGACCCTGGAAGCGAACCTGGACAGTCGGTATGGCGAGCAGAATTACGGGCGGATCGCCAGTGATGCTGTGAGCAAGATCCAGTATCTCTTCGACAGTATCAAAGGCCGGTGCAAATTCACTTCGGGTCAACTCTACTGTCCTACGATATCGACCGGTGCAAACCAGATCAAGCCGACCCCAGGTGGTCCCGCCGGTTCGTACGATTTTCTTCAGAGTCCATCACCAGGGTCTGATTTCACAACGTCCTTGACGGTGATCGGCGAGGGATCTTTTGAGGGCGGGTACACGGTCACCGCCAAGAAGGGCTCTGTGGTTCTGACGCCTTACAGTTCCTCTTTGAGTACGTCGGCCGCACAGCCGCCTTATGTTGCCAAGGTGGCAGACGTTACTCTGGTGGTACCGTCTGATAACGACCAGTGGCCCAAGAAAGGAAAAATGAGCGGCGTACTTGAGGTCTTCGATGAGAAAACCTGGAGCAAACCCGACGCGCAATTCGTTAAGTTTGAGCTTAAGGATATTGATCTTGACATGAGCAGCAGAACCGCTTCCCTTGAGATTTGGCGCGTCAAAGGCGAGCTGGCGGTGTCGACTTCTTGGGGGGACCGTTTGGCGGGTAGGCTGAACGCGGGTGTTCACACTTTCAAGAGATCGACGCCGTTCTACTCAAATATCTTTGAGGATTACAGTGACGTTGTTCAGGACCTGAACTTCGGCCTGTTGGCGTCTCAGCGCTCAGAGGGGGTACTCTCGATTGCTGCTTCATTTGACCGTAGTGTTCCGTACGACCCCTTCAAAGCAGTATCGGCTTCGAACTACGAGGGCGGTGTACTGAATCTGACGCTTGCGGTCAGCGAGCATGTCTCTTTATCGATCGGTCTCGAACGTCCAACCTACGAAGTCTTTAAGGCAACGATCGACATTAACGCTTCGGGCAATAAGGCGTCGCTGTCGGCGACCACAAGCGCGCCAGAGCGCTTTCCTGCGATTCGCCCCTCAAATCGTTGGTGCATCGATGCTGGCCCGGGCTATGTAGCCTGCACCGATAAGATGTCCATGAAGTCGGGCGACGGGTTGTACACGGGAACGCTTACCCGCGCCGGCGGCAAGACTCAAGGCGAAATCAAAAATGCACAAGGCGTTGTCGTCGGGAAGATCAAAGACGGCGTAGTTGAGATCGACGGAACTTATTATTCCTTGCTCTAGTCTTTTGGCCGGATGCCGCCAGTATGCCTGCAGAGGCGTGCTGGCGGTTTCGTCAGGGCTTTTAATTTCCGTGAACTCACTGGCGCAGCCGTTGAGTTCCTGGTCGCTTTCTCACAAAACCGAGGCCCATAGCACCCGTGGCTTGATTGATGCCAAGCACTGGTTAGGTCACGGGCTTCGAGAGTCACCGCAGAATGTGTGGGCCGCCTATCGTAGTGAAACGGCACTCTCGGCCGCTGTCACAGAATTTAAGCCCCTAACGCTCTCAGTCAGCGCCCATCGAGAAGCTAATTTCTCGGGCAACGGCAATGTACTGTACGTTGCGGCGCGCGCCGAAAAAGAGGGTACTGTCGAGTACGACAAGCCGGGCGTTTTCGCTGGCCAGGGGCGTTTTTTCGATCTCGACGCGACCCGTATTCAACTCTCTGGACGGCGAGAGTTGCCTTTGCAGGGTGCTTGGCTGAGTCTGGCCGGGTATTTCGATCTGGTGCGTGAATTTCAGACGGGCTCAGTCGATGCTTTGCTCGAGACGCAGGGTACTCAGAGTTCACTGAGGGGGACACTGAACCGAATTGGTACGCGTTCCTACGGACCGCTTGAACGGGATAGGCCCGACGAAGGCTACGGGTTCGGCCTGAACCTTGACGCTGGCATGCAGGTTCCAGGGGGGGCGGTGACGCTTGGCGTGAATAACGTACTTTCACGGCTACGGTTCGACAGTATTCATTACTCAGAGCGCCGTTATCAGGTTGTCGAAAAAAATGGCCGCCTCATACCGGGTGAGCTACCCGCTCTGACAGGCCGTTATGGCGTCACTTCTAAAACGCTTTCAATGCCCAGGCACTGGTCGCTATCCTTCGCGCCAGAGAAACTACCCGGTTTAAATCTGACCCTTCTCGGACTCGGCAATCAGACTGCAGCCGCGGTTCGGCAGTCAATGACGTTTCTGTCGACCACTGCGTGGATTCAGACAGTGAATGGTCAGAATCTTAGTCTTGGCCTGTCCCACCGTTGGGGTGATAGAGCAGAGGCCGGTATAGCAGTAACAGCCAACCGGACCGACCAACCGCTGCTCTCTATGCTGACGCTCGGGCTGCGATGGTGATTTATATCGTGCAGCCCCGCCTCACCCCATCGCCTTGAACTGGTAGCCACCATCGATGGTCTCGATGGTGCCGATAGCCGGGAAGGGGAAATGGAAACCGGCGGCAGGCATTTTTTCCTTCACCAGCATGTCGAAGATGCGGCGGCGCGATTGACGCGCCATCTCGGGGTTCATATCGAACACCACCGACCAGTCGGGTCGCCGTGCAAACAAGGACGGCACATTGGTAATGTCGGCGACGAAGGCAAACGATTGCCCCTGCGAGCGCATCACGAAGACGGTATGACCCGGCGAGTGGCCGAAAGCCGCTACCGATTCGATGCCAGGTGCAATCTCGCGGCCGGGTTCAAATTTGACGAGCTGGTCTGCGGGCATCGTGCCGAAGACACGTTTGACGTTATCAAAGGCACCCCGCATCGCGGGCGGCGCAGCGGCGATGCGCGCCTCGTCTGTCCAGAACGCATGTTCGGGGGCTGGCACATGCACTTTGGCGCGCGGAAAAACCAGAGACCCATCTTTGCGCCGCAAGCCACTGATGTGATCGCCGTGGAAATGGCTGATGACCACATGATGGATGTCATCGGGCGAGAGCCCAGCCGCGGCCAGATTGGCCACCAGGCGGCCGGCCGAGGGCGGACCGTTATCGGCAAAGCCCGCGTCAAACAGGTATCGCTGCCCATCTTTCACGACGACGCACGGCGTATAGGGCACATCAACATAGTCGGTTGACAGGCCCTGCGAGGCCAGCAGTCCACGAACCTGTTCAATGGCGATTCCTGGGACAAACTCTGCCCCCAGGGGCCTGCGCAAAATACCGTCGTTGACGGTAATGACATCCATCTCGCCGATACGGGTTTTTCGAAAGCCAGGTGAGGGTAGCGTGGGCGCGCCGAACGACGCTGGGTTTTGTGACCAGACCGGAAACAGGGTGAAGGCTGATGCGCCACCAATGGCAGCGCCCAAAAAATGACGGCGATTAAGCACGGCTGACTCCGAGGGGGGATTTACCTGACATTATCGTTGGCGACTGTCCAAAGTCAGTCTATTCCCGACTGGGGCACCCGCTTCAGTGCTTTAAGCGCACGAATACCCGGTACTGCACCCAAGCGCCGACCGCGATGCTGGTCGCAAGGCTTGCGTACACAAGCCAGATCTGGTGCTCAAACTGATTGGCGACTAGCAGACCCGCAACTAACACCAGCGCGATAACAATGGCGATTTCTTCGAGCGCAAAGGCCCCGCGCAGCGACTGAGCCGCCTGGCCCAGCAAGATGTCGCGCAGAATGCCGCCGCCGCTGATTGAAACCGCTGCAAGAATCGGCGCCCAGAACCAATGCAGGCTTGACGATAGAGCCACACAGGCACCGTAGGCGGCAGCAATCGATAAGCCCGCCAGACCCAGAATTCTTTCGGCGGGGGAAATCCATCGTGAGAGGGTCACGGACGCAATACGACGCGAGATGACAATGATGAGCACCGTGCAGACGGTGATGGCCATGGGCAGCGTTGGGTCAACGATAAACGCAATCGGCAGACGTTCGCCACCGATGATGACATCACGAAGCGCCGCGCCTCCCAGAGGCGTGGTCAGCGATAGCACCAGGCAGCCCCACAGTCCAAACCCACGCTGCAGGCCACTCAGCGCGCCTGAGCATCCGAATACCAAAATCGCCGCAAAAATCGCGGCTAGGAAGGGCGTGGAGCCTATGACCTGATCGAGCGCATGACGTGCCGGGGCCGACAGGGTAGGCAAGCGACCGTGGCTGCGCTGCACCTCTTGCATCACCTTAAAGGTCCAAAGCGTTTTAGCCTCGGGCGGTAGCGCGCCTTCGCTGGCGGCTATCTGCGCGAATTGACGGTCAAAGCGAGCGAGGTTTAAGAGGCCAAACTGCGACAAGTCGGTCGGCAGCAGCTCGATCACGCCTGCCAGCATCTGTTGCTGATGTTGTCGGTCAACCGAGGGGTTTTGTGAGGCCAGCGAGTCCAGCGCGAGGCCGCGCGCACTGCGAGCGTCATCCCAGCCCTTGGCCAGTCCGCGTATCAGCCCCACCAGTTGCTGGCGGAACTCGGCTGACACGAGTCGATCTGACAGCACGTACAGCCCGTCTTCGATGTGTTCGATTCCCTTGCGTTGCAGATCGATCCAGCGCAGGTCTACGGGATCAATGCCAGAAGACTGCAGTCTGGGCCATTCGTTGTAACTCATGGCGCTGACGCAAGGCACTTTGCCGTTGATGAGGTCCATTCCCCCAGGCGCCTGCTCAAGCAGCTGAACCTTGGATGGGTCGACTCCATAGGATTTGAGTAATGTACGCACAACATGCTGATCGCCCAGATTCCACACGCCGACGCTTCGACCCATAAGATCTTCCGGCCGAATAACCCCTGAACTCGTTCTGCAGGCGATCCCAAGTCCTGGTTGAGCAAAGATTTGCGCGACGTGCCTGATACGAGGCCCCTCACGCGAATGCATCAGTGCGTTCCCAAGCCAACCCACCGCTACGTCGACCTCGCCCTTTTTAAGTCGGGCAAACGGATCGATTCCGGGGCCGCCTTCAACGACGTTAATTACAAGGCCCTCGCGCTCAAAGTGACGCCGCGCCTGCGCAACATAGAAGCCGGCAAACTGGGCTTGATGCTGCCAGTGCAGTTGCACCCGCAGACGAGGCTGTGCCTGTGACTGACAAGCCCAGCCTAGCAACAGAGTGAGGACGAGCGAAGCAGCAATCTGTATCGTGGTGGGCCCTGTAAGCGCTCGCATAGCCGACGCGACGTTCAAGGCTGTCGAACGGGGTTTAGCCGAATCAGGCGACCGTTGGGCGCATCGGTGAGCACGTACATAAGACCATCAGGGCCCTGGCGCACATCACGCGTCCATTGACCAATGGACTGCAACAGCCGTTCTTCGCCAATCACGTTTGTGTCCGATACGACCAGACGCGTCAGAAAGCCAAACTTCACCGAACCTACAAACAGACTGCCGCGCCAAGCGGCACCGTAGCGGTCACTGTTGAGAAAGGCCATGCCCGAAGGCGCGATCGAAGGCGTCCAGTGATGAATGGGCTGCTCAAGGCCTGGCGCGTGAGTGATACCCGCGCCGATTTTGCCGCCGCCATAATGCTCGCCGTAGGTGATCACGGGCCAGCCATAGTTCTTGCCGGGTTGCGGCAGATTGATTTCATCGCCACCCTGTGGGCCATGCTCATGAATCCAGAGCCTGCCCTGCGAATCAAGCGTGGCGCCCTGGGGATTACGGTGTCCGAGGCTGAAAATTTCTGGGCGAGCCTGCGCGTGACCCACAAAGGGATTATCGGCGGGTACTCGACCGTCTTTGTGCACACGCACCAGCTTGCCCAAATGATTGTCCAGGCGTTGAGCGTCGTTCATGCGGTTGAAGCGCTCGCCCAAGGTGAGCATCAGCGTGCCGTCAGCACGCTCAACAATGCGACAGCCGAAGTGGTGTCGACCGGGTAGCTTCGGTTGCTGACTGAAGATCACCCTGAAATGATTGAGCGTGCGCTCGTCAGCGCTGAGCTCAGCGCGTGCCAGAGCCGTGCTGTTACCGCCCTCGCCGGGTTCGGTAAAGCAAAGAAACAGAGTGCGATTACGCTCGAAGTTATTGTCCAGAGCGAGATCAAGCAGGCCGCCTTGTCCGCCCACATCAATACGGGGTAAGCCTGCTAGCGGGGCGCCGATGCGCCCATCGGCTTCGATGATACGCAGACGCCCAACCCGCTCGGTGACAAGAAAACGGCCGCCCGGTAAAAAGCCCAGGGCCCAGGCGTGCTCAAGACCCTCGGCAATGATCTCAGGCTGGACTCGTTCTGCCTTCGTCGGCGTCTGGGCGAAGACGGGTGAGGCCACGCACAGTGATGCTACACAAGCCCAGGCGATGGCCATCAGTGAGTTGAACCGTGCGCGCGGCGCCAAAGATACTGACTCAGCGCCGCGGCGGACGCGCGGCGGCGCCGGGATACGCAAGGGCCACGGGGTGCGCAAGGGCCTGATCAAGACAAACTTCAGTACGCGGGCTTAGTTGGCTTTGATGCCAGCGGTGCTGATGACCCGCGTCCACAGTTCGAGCTCAGAGCGGACAAAGCGTGTGTAGGCTGCCGAGCCTTGCTCGGGGATCACAAAGCCCACCGACTCCATGCGCTCTTTGATCGCGGCAGACGTCATGATTTTCTTCATAGTGGTCTCAAGCTTGTCGACAATGGCTTGCGGCGTGCCCTTGGGCAGTGACAGCCCAGACCAGCTTAAAGCCTGAAAGCCTGCAATACCGCTCTCGGCGATGGTCGGTACGTCTGGATAAAGCGCGTTGCGCTGCAGGCTTGAGACAGCGATGGCTTTAAGCTTACCCGATCGCACATGCTGCAGCGCGACGTCCTGGTTGATAAACATCAGCGGAAAGACGCCGCCCAACAAATCAATCATCATGGGCCCACCACCGCGATACGGAATGCCCACCATGTCGAAGCCAGGCTTGCAGCCCTGAGCCGTGGGTGCGCACTTGCCGGCTTCAATCTTGAGCAGCTCCATCGCCATGTGGCCTGAGGCGGCCAGGGTGTAGCCGTAATTGATCTTGCCGGGATTACGCTTTACGTAATCCAACAATTCGGCAAAGCTCTGAAACGGGGCGGTGGGATGCACCAGCAGCACATTAGGCCCCGAGTGCACCTGCGTGATGTGGATGAAGTCGTTGATCGAGTCATACGTGGGCTTGGGCTCAAGGCCGTGGGCAACCGCGTTCTGTCCCACACCGGTTTGTATGATCGTATAGCCGTCGGGGGCAGACTTGACGCCGCGCGCGGTACCGATGACCCCACCCGCGCCGCCTACGTTTTCAACCACCACGGGCTGACCGAGTTCTTTGGTGAGCGCCTCGGCCACCATGCGGGCCATGACGTCACTGGTGCCGCCCGCCGGGAAGGGGCTGATAAGTTTGACCGGACGCGAGGGCCAGGCGTCCTGCGCCAGCGCTGAAGATGTTTGGCTGGCCATGATCAGACCGACCGCTGAGATCAGCCCGGTGAATAAGGCTTGACGGATCATGTTGAGAATCTCCCTGTAAGTTGCAGAAGTCTAGCCCACAGCGCGTAAGGCTGGCCCCTGTCGTGTCTGTGCAGTGACTCGGATGGTCGCGATTGGCTACCGTGCTTGCAATGATCGGCGAAAAAGTCAGGGATTGCACGTCCACCCACGATGCCTTGATAGACCTTGTTGCGATCGCTCCGTTTTACCTGGGAGGGCTGATTGGGTTCGACGTTGATGTCCTGGTAGCCTTGAGACTGTTGCGGCTTGCGCGGGGGTTCAAGCTTTCGCGTTACAGGGTTCCTGCCTGTCGTCAGACCCGTCTGCGGGTCACCTAGCTGCAAGTTCTTGGTCAGGCTATGGGCACTGAGCGGTTGATGGCTCAAGCTGCCCGACAGACGGCGAAGGTGCGGTCTTGCAGCAGGTGCTCACTGTGATTTCTGAGCAGTCAGGTTCAAATGCTTAATCACCCGGGCATGTTCGATCGGCTCCCGGCTGGGTTGTCGGCTAAAAATAAACGGGCGGGTATCGCGTAGCCTTGAAGCTGGGGCAAAGACTTTAGAGGCTGTCATATGTTTAGAGGCTTGTTGACTACGCTCTTGCTACTGCTTGCGGGGCCTGCTTGGCCGCAGCATGGAAAAGAATTTATTGAGCTTCTGCAAAAAGGTGGTTACACCATTTTTTTTCGCCATAGCATCACCGACGGCGCTGATCCGCACAAGGTCAACCCGCCCAATGAGAATCTGCGCGACTGCACGACGCAACGACCTCTGAACGAACTGGGTCGTGAGCAGGCAAAGCTGATTGGCGAGAAGTTTCGTGAGCACCAGATTCCGGTCGGCGACGTGTATGCCAGTGTGGTCTGTCGTTGCGAAGAAACCGCGCGATTGGCCTTCGGTACGGTGATAGCCGTCGACTGGATGGTGCTTAGACCTGGATCTGATCGACTGACCGAACTTGAGCGGCAGCTTCAAAGCGTGCCCTCCACTGGATTTTTCTCGCGCACACCGTCTGAAAAAAACAATGTCTACGTCGGTCACGCACAGACGTTGACGCGGAGTCAGGTTGGGTCAACCCTGCCACGACTGTTTTTGGCCGAGGGCGAGGGCGTTGTGTATGACCCGCAAAATAGGCGATACCTTGGTCGCATCAATCCCAGCCGATGGTGAGTCGTTACCACAACGGGCGCTGGTGTTCTGGCGGGTTTGCTACAATAAGGGTCAGGTTTCGGGGTGTAGCTTAGCCTGGTAGAGCGCTACGTTCGGGACGTAGAGGCCGGAGGTTCGAATCCTCTCACCCCGACCAATCTGGTCACGCCAGACTGCTCTCGCAAACCCACTGATTGCGCACGGCAACGGTGGGTTTTGTTTTTTCTGCGCTGAGTAGCTAGGTGGTCACTGTGCTACTCAAAGCTCTCGACTGTGGCGTTTCCAACGAAATAAAGTTCAGCTTCATCGGCCACGAGCGCATGAATGCAAACAGAAACGCTTTAGTCTGCCGATCAGTAACCCTGAAACAAGAAATCCAGCGCGGCTGTGATCTGGTCCTGATCCTGAGCCAACGAAGCCACGGGCGCTTTCAGCACCCGCTGGGGTACGGCCCCCATTTTCGGTGTTTCAAGCAGAAAGTCCTCGCCCTTGATCTTGAAAATGGGCGTCAAGCGAGTTGATAACTTGACCTTCGGGAAGGTGTTAAGACCCCGAAGCGGAACGACCATGCGGCTGTCCAGGCCATCGAGCAGATCGCTCTGCACATCCAGCAGGTACGGTGTGGTGGTGGCGTGATTGCCAGGGTTGGCATAGACATCAAAGCGCGCCATCAGAAGCTTTTCCACTCATCCAGCGGCAGGCCTTCTGCCTCAATGGTGGCGTTATAGGCCGCAATGAAATCGGCGTGATCCTCGCGCCATTTGCGTTCCTGCTCACGGCGTACGACTTCACGCAAATAGTTGTCGCAGACCTGGGAGATGTTGATCCCCAGATGCTTTGCTGCGTCCAGGACATCACTACTCAAGCTCAAATTTGTCGCGCGTTTACCTGGCATTGCGGCGCGCATGCGTCGAGCGGTTTGTGTGGCAGGCATAGCAATCTTTATGCGCATTTAACGATGCGCATATGTTAAACCGCATCGACATCGGAATCCATGGTTGCAGACTTTTCAGCCAGACTGCTCTCGCAAACCCACTGATTGCGCAAGGCAACGGTGGGTTTTTTGTTTAGTGCGCTTGTTCCGCGTCAAGCACTCTGAGCAGCCAGGGATACAACTTGTTGGCATCGACCGGCTTGCCAAGAAACTCGCTCATGCCCGCCGCCAGGCAAGCCTCGCGGGTTTCGGTGAACACATCGGCTGTCAGCGCCGCAACCGGGACTTGCTGCCAGCCCGGCAACTGGCGAGTCGCCCGCGTCGCCTCGATACCGTCCATCTGCGGCATCTGCAGGTCCATCAGCACCGCGGCGTAGTGCCCTGCCCGGGCCATCTGAAGCGCCTGCTCGCCATCGCCGGCGATCGCAACCTCAAGCCCGGCTCGCTCCAGCATCAGCCGCATCAAGGCCTGGTTGATCATGTCGTCCTCGGCCACCAGGATCGGCTTACCGGCGTGGCGTGCACTCAGCGCCTGGACCGCAAGCTCGCCCGGGGATTCTTCCGCTGCCTGCGGGGTCAGCGGCTGCGCGGTCGGCGCTTGCGCAGACGGCAGATGTTCAAGCTCCAGCGGCACCCAAAACCAGAAGCAACTACCTTGCCCCAGGGTGCTGTGCACGCCCACCTCACCACCCATCAACTCGACGATCCGCCGGGTGATGTCCAGCCCAAGGCCGGTGCCGCGCTTGTCCGCCCGCAACTGGGCGAAGGGCTGGAGCAGCTCGCCCAGCCTGTCCGGCGCAATACCCGCTCCGGTATCGTGCACCTCAAAGCGCAGATGTGAGCTGCCCCCTGTCGCCGGACCGTCAGCCAGCGCCCGCACCTGCAGCCGCACCTGGCCGCGCTCGGTGAACTTGACCGCGTTGGACAGGTAGTTGAGCAGCGCCTGCTTGATCAAGCCCTCATCACCAACCAGCTGCTGCGGTAGATGCCTGGTGTCATCGCAAACCAGCTCGATGCCACTTGCCTGCGCAGCCGGTCGCACCACGTCCAGCGCGCTGTCCAGCAAGGCGCCTAGCGTAAACGGGGCTGGCGTCACGCTCTGCTGCCCGGCCTCGATGCGCGCCAGATCAAGCACATCGCTGATCAGGCCCAGCAGCTGTTGCGAGCTCGCCGTGATCTGCTCGAGATATGCGCTCTGGCGTGTGTCCAGTCCGGTTTTCCCCAGCAGGTAGCCGTAGCCGGTCAGCGCGTTCAGCGGCGTGCGCAGCTCATGGCTGACCTTGGCCAAAAACTGGCTCTTGGCCTCGTTGGCAAACCGGGCCTGCTCGCGCTGCTGTTCGGCCAGCTTGCGGTCGGTGATGTCGCGATTCACCGTCAGTATCTTGTCGACCTGGCCGTCTGGCCCCAGTATCGCGCGCCCGCTTGCCTCGACCCAGCGCATTTCACCGCTCGGCAAGACCCAGCGGGCATCGTACCGCGTTTGCCGGCCAGTTGCGACCATATCGCCCCACAGCTCGCACAGGCGTTCGCGATCGTCCGGATGAATCAGGGTCGTTTCCGGGTCCGCCATCACACGATCGATCATGTGATCCTCGTGACGGAGCCGAAGCAGCGATAGGCTGTCAAACACCAGTGTGCCGTCGGCATTCCACAACTGCACGAATTCAGTCTGGTTTTCAGTGATCAGACGGTACTTCGCCTCGCTCTCGGCCAGTGCCCGTTCGGCCAGCATTTGCGGTGTGACGTCGATCACGAAGCGCACCTTGCCCACAACATCGCCTTGTACATTACGGACCGGCTCGGTATGACCAGCCGTCCAAAAGGTGCTGCCATCGGCATGCCGGACCGCACGGATCGCAGTTTCCCGAGAGGCCTCTCCCCTGCTTATCGCTTCCAGGGTTTCTCTCATCGCCGCGTGGTGTTCGGGGTCAGCAAAATCCAGCAGGCTGCGCCCCAGCACTTGCTCCCGTGTGTAACCGCTCATCGCACAAATTGCGGGATTGACGTCCTGGATAATCCCTTGCAGGTCAGATTTCACCACACCGATCAGGCTTTTCCCGAGCAGCGCACCGAGTTGCTGATCCGCCTCGTTTCGGGCTGCAGCGATCGCAGCCTGCTTGTCCTTCTCCTCGCGCGCCAGTTGCTCGGTGATGTCGCGATGAGTGATCAGCACGCCATCCACATCACCGTTTGACAAACGGAGCGGTACCGCAATCGCATCCGACGTGATAACGCGCCCATCATGGCCGAGCAGCTTGACCCGGTCGCGTGCGACTCCCCCGGTGCGGACTACGTCCATCAGTTGCCGGCGGATCCGGTCACGGTCGTCTGGATGAATCAGATTCCCAATCGGCTCACCCAGGTCGGACTTGTCCGCAAACGCAAGCGCCGCAGCATTTCGAAAGACAATCACGCCGTGCCGGTCAAGAATCGTGATCAGATCTAGAGATGACTCACTGATTGCCTTGAACCGGCTTTCATTTCGAAGCGCGGCCAGCGCCTGTTTTTGCTCGTCGCGTTCACGCTCCAGCAAAACCTTGTCGTGAACATCGAAATGGGTCACCAACACCAACCCGGTATCACCCGAGCTATCCCGCAGCTCCTTGGCGCGGGCGAAAAACCAGCGGTAGCTGCCATCGGCTTGCTTGAGCCTGACCGTGACTTCGTGGCTGTCGCGCTGACTATTTCTCAGCTTATGCAACGCGTCAAATGCAATTTGACGGTCGTCCGGATGCAACAAGACGCCGGGCGTCGACTCATCCGCGCCCGGCACGGCACGCCTGGCTTGCCGCGACGCCTCGTTCAGAAAGACGATCTGCCCGGATGAATCGAGGACCTGGACGTGTTAGAGCTGATTGTGCGCGATCAACTCGAGCAGTTGTCGCAGATGCTGATTGTCTTTTGGCGTCATGGTTGGCGGATGAAACATCGCATCACCGCGAAATTACCTGACTTTCCAGTCACGGTCTTCAGTCGCATTAGACGCCTCCGGCAACCCGATTTGTATCGGGAGTGCAAATTGTCGGATCAATCGCTGGTCATTGGGGCGCTGTCTGGCTTGGATTCAGCTCCCGGTGGCAAGGTCGGGTGCTGGGGCAGACTCTTCTCGCAAATCCGCTGATTGCGCAAGGCAACGGTGGGTTTCGTTTTTTCTGCGCTGAGTAGCCGGGTTAGCGACTCGCACAGCTCAGTGGTGCTTCTCGCGCATGAAAGTCTATGCAGCAGCCAAGGGCTCCACGCCCAGCTCGGCACGCCGCCCCTGCAGCATCCACAAATCATACGCAGCCTGATGTCCCAGCCAGCTGGCAGCACTTTTGCCAAACGCCAACTCCAAACGCAATGCCATTTCCGGTGACACGGCCGCCTTGCCATTGACAATTTCAGACAGAGTCTTTCGCGACACATGCAGCTTCTTCGCAACTGCCGTGATGCTCATCCCCATCGGCTCAATCCACAACTCAGACAAAATCTCACCGGGATGCGGTGGGTTGTACATGGTCGCCATCTTGCACGCTCCTTTCAGTGGTAATCCCAATAATTCACTATTTGGGCATCACCGTTTTCAAACCGGAATGTGACCCGCCAGTTGGCTTGCACAGTCACCGCCCACAGCCCCTCCAACTCACCTTTAAGTTGGTGCAGACGCAAGGCCGGAGCCGCCATGTCTTCAATACTCCTGGCTTGATCCAACAGGGCCAGGATCAGACGCAAACGCTTTGCATGTTTAGCCTGCACGCCAGCAAGGCTGCCTTGCAGGAAGAACTTTTCCAGTCCTTTGTGAGCGAACGATTTGATCACTCGTTGATCGTAACCCGTTGGGTTACATGTTGCAAGGATTTTTGACGACCCAATCCGTTCGGTCAGATGCTCAAGAAAGGCTGCGCAAATCGGGTGTAGCTTAGCCTGGTAGAGCGCTACGTTCGGGACGTAGAGGCCGGAGGTTCGAATCCTCTCACCCCGACCATCGACTCATCGATGGTCAGTCATTCATGCCCCGCAGGGTCCTTAGGCTCGCGGGGCTTTGTTTTTTCTGGGTTCTTCCTTTGGCTGTGGACGGGGTGTGCCAACCCTGATACCACTCACCGTCCTTTGCTTTGAACGCTGCTGTAGCAAGGTCTGCGGTTCGCTACTCTGATTGGCGGGTATATGGGCTGGGTAGTGGTGTCAGCGTCAACTTTCTTTACGCTTGGGCCGTGGCTGCTTGACAGCTTGGGACTGGACCGTTTCTGAGCCTGCTGGCCAGCGTGGGCCAGGACGGGCGGCCAGGTTTGCTACAGGGCCAAGTAGCCTCTTCTCCAGAGGTCTGTGCTTAACTTCAATCGTGGACCACAAGACCGATTGTGCTGAGCTCTACGAAACGTGAATTGCCCAGCGCTGCATGGATTGAGGCCCAGTGTCGATCGATCAAGGATTCGAGCGCGTCATTACGGATGTTTCCGGTCGTAATCAACCAAAGCCTCGCCGGTACGCCGTTCAGAATGTAGGACTGAACGAAATCATCGTCCTTCGTCACAATAAACCTGCCTTCCAGGTCAGCGTGAGCAATCAGCGCTTGGTCCGTCGATGCGTTTCCCGAGGGCAGGTCAAAGGTATGAATTGCGTCGAGCCCGCGATCGTTCAGCCATCGCGCCAAACGCCGCGGTAACTGCGCATCGATCAGGAACTTCACGCTGCAAGGGGCTCGATGTGTCGTATGCGCGATAAGCGCGCCGCGAATGCCAAGACCGCATGAATGTCAGCCAGCTCAAGGTCAGGGTAATCGTCAATGATCTCCTGCGGCGTCATGCCTGCGGCCAACCACTGCAGCACCACCTCGACCGGATAGCGCAGACCGCGCACGCAGGGTTTGCCGTGGCAGACATTGGGATCGATAGTGATTCGTTCAATCATGACGGTTCCAGGCGGAGGACTGTTTCCTGAGCTTAGGCAATTCGCTGGCATCCCGCAAGGTGTCACCGACCGGTCTAATGGAGCCACCCGTGATCGGATCTAATGGAGCCAGTTCAGGGCTGCGATCCGGGCATTTCGGCAGGCGTATTTTGCCCTGTTTCGGTTGAAATCCGAATCACGGTTTTTGCCGTTTTCCGGGCCCCGGTTTTGACGCTGTGGGCAGCGCGGAGGGCGCTGCGGTTTCTGGGTCGGTTTGCTGGCCGCGCGGGCTTCTCTGACTGCGCCCCTCGAGCGCGATGCAGTAAGCGCCGTGCAGGAGTCGGTCGACGGTTGCAGCACCCAATATCTTGTTGTTCGTGAACGCCTCCTGCCATTCATCGGCCGCAAGGTTGCTAGTGATCACGGTGGGCAACTTCTCGTAGCGGGCGGCCACGATCTCGTGCAAATCGTCGTCGTGAGGCGAGGCGATCGGCTTGAGCGCAAAGTCATCGATGATCAGCAGCGTCACCTTGGCCAGCATCTTCATCCGCCGCTCGTAGACGCCCGATAGGCGGGCGCGGTTGAGCGCGCCAAACAGCTGCGACCGCGTGGCGAAGTGCACCTCGTGGCCGAGCCTGACTGCCTGGTGCCCGATTGCCTGCGCGAGATGGCTCTTGCCCGTACCGACCGGGCCGACGATGTGTACCGGCGCAGCCTCGCCGATGAAGCGGCAGGTGAGGAGGTCGTTGACGCTGGCACGACTGACCCCGGGCGTGCGCTCGAAGTCGAATTGCTCGATCGTCTTGGCACTGTGAAAGGCGGCACGCCGCAGGCGCACCGAGAGTCGCTGCTGTTCGCGCCGCGCAATCTCATCGCCCAGCAGCAACGTGAGAAAGTCGATCGGTGCCATATGCTCCTGCAGAGCCTGGCGATTGCGAACCTCCAAGCTGTCGAGCATGCCGGATAGCCGCAGCGTGCGCAGCATCGAACCGAGTTCGGGAAACGAATTCATCGTGTGCGCTCCTCAGTGAAGGGTCGAGCCGGACGCAGACTGCTTGCCGCGGTAATAGCGCGCTTTACCCTGGTAGACCGGACTCGTAGTCGGCGGCGGCGGGGGCGGCACCTGATCGAGCCCCTTCTCGAGCATCACGCGAACGGTCCGCGAGGAAACCGTATCGACGTCGCCCATCCGCGCGCACGCGGCTTCCAGCCGCTCCTTGCCGAACCGCTCAGCCAACCGCAGTAACGACTGCACCCCGCGCAACCGATCCAGCACCCGATCGCCGAACATTCGGTTTACCAACGCCGCGCACGCTGGCCCGATTGCCTGGGCACGTTCCAAACAGTACTGGGGGTGGTGCATCTTCCAGGCCAGGGCCGATGGCGGCAGATGATCGTCAATGGTGAAACGTTGGCCGCGACGCTGGCCTCGCGGGTGTACGGCTACTGTCTCGTGAGCGTCGTTGAGGATCATCACCTGCTGGGAGGTGGCGCGCAGCGTCGTGACCGTTCCGATCAGCCGGTACGGCACGGAGTACAGGCAGTAGTCGAACTGGACATGGGTGTCGCGGTGAACCTTCAGACGCGCCCAGGAACATACCTCGGGGGTGCGTGGCGGTAACGCCTTCAGGCTCGCGCGCTCGAGCTCGAACAGCACCAGTGGCTGCTGGCGGGTGGTGCCGTGCGTGCGTCGCCCGGCGACAGTCATCACCCAATCCAGAGCCTGCCGGTTGAGGTCTTCCAGGTTGCGGAAGGTGCGCAGTGGCAGGAAGTTGCGCTTGACGTACTTCACCCCCGACTCGACAATCCCCTTCTTGGCCGCATCAGCTGGCGGGCATGGACTGACAATGAAGCCGTACCCCTGTGCGCACTCGGCGTAGGCGCGATGCACCTCGGGATCATCGATGACGGCGCGCGTGATCGCGCACTTGGGGTTGTCGATGATGATCTTGGACGGCACGCCGCCGAAGTGGCGTAGCGCGCGATGATGGCACCGCTGCCAGGTCTCGGCGCTTTGGTCGAAGACAAATTCAACGTATTGATGCCTTGAAAAGCACAGCGTCATCACGAACAACCAGGTGCGGGTCTCGGTGCCACTGTCTGAGTCGACCAGCATCGGCCCCGCGCCGAAGTCCACTTGAGCAGCCTCGCCCGGTGCGAAGTCGAGGATCATCGTCGGCTCGACACGCAAGCCCTTGAGCTTGTCGAGGAACCGGCGAACGGAGCTGTAGTGCCCGGTGAACCCGTACTCGCGCACCAGCGCGGCGTAGATCGCTGCACCCTGAACGCCCTGCTCAAACCACTGCCTGATCCGCTCGGCAAACGGCTCGACGCTGGAGCGGCGCACCAACCCTACGCCAGCCGCTCCTACCCCCTTGCTGCAAGCCAGCGCCGCTACGATCTGCGCAGCCGAAGGCAATTGCGATTCCTCAGCAAGCCACCCCTGACGGGCCGCCAGCGCTCTGAGTTCGCCCACCTTGCGGCGCCCCAGGATGCTATCGCGGCTGATTGCTCGGTCGGTCTGACCTAGGCGCATCCGATACAGCGCCTCTTGATACTCGTGCATCTCGATTCTCCGGTTTGCCATCTGCCGCCCTCCTCAAAGTGGGCGGCGAGTATGGCCAGTTAAGGAAAACCGAAATGCCCAAGCGCTCCCCTGTCGCTGGCTCCATTAGGCGATCACGCGGTGGCGCCATTAACCGATCACGGACTGGCTCCTTTGCACCGATCACCAACTGGCTCCATTAAGCGATCACGGACTGGCTCCAATCATCCGATCACGAAGTGGCTCCAATGTGGCGGTCAATGACACCAGCGAAGGCTGCCGCGGGCGGCCAGGTTTGCTACACCTGATCCCTTCGCCTGCTTCGCCAATGCACCTGTACGTTTGGCGACGGAGGGCATCAGGCATTCATTTACTGACGGATTCCTCCTGGGCTATCTGCTCTCGTAACTTCTCGGTCAGCCAAATTTTCATCAGCGACTGGTAGGGCACATCCATTTTGTTCGCCTGTTGGCGAATTCCGTCTAGCAAGCTGTCCGCCAGCCTCAGCGAGATGCTTGTGGTCGATGGTTTGAGGTTCTTGAACGTAGCGACCACCATTTTGGACGGGTCAAAGTATTGAGTCGCGTCATTGTCTTTCGACTCCCAGAATTCACGCTCTTTGGCTTCGGAGCGAAACTTCGGTATTGGTTTCACGTTACGTGCGGACTTGGTCATAGATCAGCCTCTCCTTGCGATGTTGAGCGCGCGCCGAAATCACCCGGATCAATGTTTCTTCTTGGCGGAGCGTAAAGACGACGGCGAGCTCGCGCCCCTGGTTGGTTTTGCCTAGCGCCAGATAGCGAGCCTCATTCTGACTGTGGGCGCTGTCCATGCTGATCAGCAAGGGTTGGTTAAAGAAGACCTCCTCTGCCTCGACCTGACTCACCCCGTGCTTGACCTCGCTCTTGCGTCTGTTGCCCGGATCCCATTCGAACCCAAGGATGCGATCAAAGTTAATCATTGATGTATATTATGAAAATATACAAAAAAGCGCAATGTTAGATGCTGGCGCTCGGTAAAAATTTCTGCGCTTTCGCAAGGGGTTGGCGAAGAAGAGGGTGGCTGTAATAATTTATCTTCGGGAGGCAGTGAACACGATGTACGACGAAAGTGACTTGATCTTGTCTCCACTACAGCAGACGTATCGCGCTGACGGTAAGAGCGTAAGAATCCAGATCTATCGGATGCCCGATACCGACTGGACGCTGGAGGTCGTCGACGAGTACAACAATTCGACAGTCTGGGATGACCTCTTTGTATCAGACGCAGAAGCGCTGAGGGTGGCGCTGGAAGAGCTCGAAACCGACGGAATAGAGGCCTACATCGGCCTAGCTCCTGGGGAGCGCAGCCACTGAATCGAGGCGCGTTTGCGCAGGCGGTTCGGTCAGACGGCCGAGGGTGGAGCGCTACGTTCGGGACGTAGAGGCTGGAGCATCGAACGCTCACCCCGACCAACAATTCATCGATGGTCAGTCATTGATGCCCCGCAGGATCGTTCGGCTCGCGGGGCTTTGTTTTTCGGGGGGCTTCCTTCGGCTGTGGACGGGGTGTGCCAACTCTGGTTCCATTAAGCGTCCTTTGCTTTGAACGCTGCTGTAGCAAGGTCTGCGGTTCGCTACTCTGATTGGCAGGTATATGGGCTGGGGAGTGGTGTCAGCGTCAATTTTCTTTACGCTTGGGCCGTGGCTGATTGACAGCTTGGGGCTGGACCGTTTTTGAGCCGTTGACGTTAATTTGGAGGACTACCACTGATGAAGTCGCTAAGAAATCCTGATCGCAAGCCCACGCACCCAGGCGCGGTGTTGCGCGAGGATGTATTGCCTGATCTTGGTTGGACTCAGATCGAGCTGGCCAATCGCCTCATGGTCAGCCGACAAACTGTCTCCCAGTTACTGCACGAAGAGAAGGCAGTTACTGCGGAAATGGCCATACGCATTTCTAGCGCTGTAGGGGGCACACCTGAGAGCTGGCTCAACATGCAGCAGGCTGTAGACCTGTGGGACGCTGGCATTAAATTCAAAAACAATCCGGCTTTAGCGCCCTTGTTCCGCCGAGCCTCGTTAGCGACCTGAACAACAAGTTTGGGCTCTCTGCGAAAAGCGCTCTGCAATATCGCGCTCGGCACCAGGATGTAGAAAAAACGTCACGCCGAGAGCCGTGCTCGCAACCGAGTAACGACCTCTGCTCCGGAAACCTCGAACGCGGAACCCGATGCCAATTCAGCTTCTCGTCGGTCTGCTTCTTCTGTCCAGGCCCGCTCAACTTCGGGATCTGCGTCCAGGCTGACAATCAGCCGCTCGAGCAGGTACGACCGATCGGCCGCTGCGAGTTTGAGGGCTTCGGCTTCAAGAACGTCCAGACGGGTGGTCATGTCACTTCCAACCTTTAAACAGGATCTGTACTGTGGCACGCCACACTCTACCGAGTGAGCTTAGGCAATCGCTTCGCACCCCGCAAGGGATAGACGCTTGGCTGGCTCGTGGCCTCAGACCCTCGACTACTGACGCAACTCTTCCCGAAGCACTCTGCGAAGCACCGCGACGGTGAGCGGCTTGCCTTCGGCGGTCTTACGCTTCGACTGATCCAGGCAGACCCGCAGCGCCGCGTTGATCATCGTCTGGTATCCGCTTCCCTCTTCTTCGGCCTTGGCGCGAAAGTATTCAAGCACGTCATCGTCGAGCATGATCGTGATTCGGGTTTTACCCTTCGACGGAATGACAGCGCCGCGCTGAGCCGTTGAGAAATCGTAGTTCTTACGCATCGTATTGTTCCGATTCGCCCTTGCTGGCTTTACGGGCCGAGATCAGGCGGGTTTTGTTACCACGAGGTGTGTGGACAACAACGATCAATCGTCCCAGAGCCTCAAGACTACCAACAAGCAGGCCGCGACCAGCGCTGCCAAACAGTTCTTCCATATTAAGGTCGCCGATCTCTACGGCGAACACATCCGCAATCACGGTGAAGAGCCCAACAAATCTGTTGAACCGGTACAGGCCGCATTGGCATTCCAACAGGGCAGGGTCGAGCGTGGTGAGTTGAGTGCTGAGGGTCTTGCCATCCTCCGCAATCGATTACAAAAAGACATCCTGCCCTTCTTCGGCGCCGTGCCCGTGGACAGGCTCGACTATCAGCAGGTCAGCGACTACATCCAACTGCTCAGTAAACGAGAACTCAGCAGCGTCACCATCCAGCAGCATCTGGTGGCCGTCAGGAAGATCCTTCACTACGCGGTGGGCGTGGGCCGGCTGAAGGCCCTTCCTAAGTTCCCACCCATCAAGGTCTCGAGCAAACCGCGCGGCAGTTTCTCGGTGGGCGAGTATCTACTGTTGGTGCGTACTGCCCGACGATTGATGGGACAACGCATCGCTGTGGAGGTCACTGCCCGAAGCCGTCGAGCACAGGGCAGTGTAGATCGCTATGGCAGGATCGCTCGGGATCTCCCGTGGCTGATTCGCTTTATGGTCAATGCCTTCATCCGACCCAGCGACATCAAGTTCCTCCAGTACAGGCAAGTCACGGTCATTCGAGCCAAGCTCACCTATCTGCGACTGAATCTGCCCGAGACCAAGCGTCACGACCGACCCATCGTCACGCTACAGGCTGCGGTCGCAGTCTATGAACGGTTGCTGGCTTGGCAACGCAGTCAGGGTCGAGGTCAGCCGGATGACTACACATCTGTAAACCTGGTGGCGGTTCTTAAGGGCGATGTGAACGGCAACTGGCAGGTTCCGCAGGATACCCCGCCGACGTTGGCAGAGAACTATTTTCGAGACCTGTCGACAAAGTTAAACACGCCAGCGGTTCAGTGGGGGATCGTCGGGTAACGAGCGATTAACCAAAGGCGCAAGGCCCTTGGTCAATTGACACGCGTTGTCGTGTTACACGACAACGATGACGAGGGGCGGCAGGGTCTGGATACGATGGGGCGCCCGCTTCATCAACAACCATGATGCCGCGCTTAATAACCGCACTACGATCTACTGCGACGAAAAACACATAGATTAATTCGGAGTCGTACATGGCAATCGTGCGACTTATTTCGATACTATTCCTAACATTTTCACAACACTATGTTTTGTCTTCTAATGACAGCTGATCAATCAATGACCAAACCCACGGGCAGATAAAGGGCGATGCCCTCGGCGCCGCGAGCATTGAGATTGGTGACCCCTTGGTGAGTCTCATTCGTTGACGCATCATGACCGTGGAGTTGCCGAAAACCCGGTATGTGATCGAATTTGAGTGCCGCCGGTGTCATGTGCTCATCATTGGCCCGAAAGTCGGTCGACACCGACTCATGGATAAAGCCTAATTTAATCCTTTCCCTAAACGCGTCGTTCATTCGTTGCGCCAATTGATCCGGGCTGTCAGCCACAATGCAACTTGTGCCTTTGACAAGCGCTCCCTGAGCGTCAAGACGATCCGCAAATTGATGGGATGTCATGGCCACCGCCACCAGATATTCATCAGGCCCTGGGCCGCGCACCACGCCGTTGTGAGTCGTCAACACCCCGGCGCTAAAGTCGGCAGCCTGAAAACAGTTCAAGAGCAACGCCTGGTACTCGTGCCAGCTCAGCTTTTTGACTGCGTTGGCGCCCGTCTGTAATTTGTAACGATCAGCTTGTGACGCATAAATCTCATCACCATTCCGGTTAATCAGGGGACGGGTGTCGTGGTTACCCGCAATAAAGCGGACACCCGTGTTTATTTGCTCGTGGGTGTTGAGGGGGTCTATGCCACTGAGCTTGTAGATAAGCGTGGCCATGGCCGCTTGATTATTGGTGAAACGGTCTGACAGGATGTCGCCTAGGTAGATGCAGGCGGGTTTGCCATCCTGCGGGTTCGGCTTGATCACCAAGGCTTCGGCAATCTCATCAAGGTCTTGGGTCACCTCTGGATCGGCTTGAAACTGTGCCATCCCAATTTCCTCATCTCTCTCATGACTGAGTGCCTCCACCTCCTTTTTCATCAATCGCGCCAGAGCGGGCAGGCTTGGCTTGGGCAACTCTGCCACACCGCTGGCGATGGCGTGCAACACCATGCGCCCCATGCTGCCATCGGCGTCCCCCATGGCAAAGGTACGCGTCTGGTCAACACTTTGCGTTACCTGTGTCTTGTTGAGAGCGGAGCAGCTCGGAAACATCACCCGAATGAAGGCCTTAAAGGAACGCGGTGTGTCTTTCATCAGCTGGTACAAATTCTGGAATTGCGCTAGCGAGGCATCAGAAATTGGGCTGCCGAGCTCGGTGCGCAGGCTGCTCAACTGGTCGTTGAGGCGCTCTCTAGAGGTCTTCGCGGCCTCAAAGGCTTCCAGGTCAATACGCGAATGAATGACTTGCGGCCCGCCTACGACAGGGGCCTGACCGTCGTCTTTGGCAAGCTTGATCTCGATGGCCTGGATCATCTTGACAAAGGAGCGTGTCCCGATGGCTCCTCCCGACCGGCGGCAATAGGCATCTATGGCTTGAGTCAGCTTGTTTGCGGCTTCAAGGCCAAGCTGGCTTCCGTAAGCCTGCTTGAGTAAGAGTTTGATCGAACTCGTGGCCATTTGGCGGCTTCCTGAAGCAAAGACTCCGCCGGCCTCCATGACGCCGGTGCTCCACTCGGAGAGTCTGAGGTAGCCGGATATGATCTTGCCATCGCGTCCAATCAAATTACGCGCCATGGACTGCAGCTGTTCCCTGGCGTCAACCGAGCTAAGCGGCGAGTTATTAAGTTCGACCGGGTACTTAACGTCTCTTGCGATCCTCACAGTCGTACCTCAGCCCCGAATGAAAATAGCGGGGACCCCCAGCGGGCCCGACGGGACCTCGTGATCCGGAGCTTCGCAGAGATTTCTGAGGACTTGTGCCCTTTCGATACCCTCGACCATCAGGGCCTGCAAGGCTTCTGCGTCACAGGCCTGTAGAGGTTTCTGGGTGTGCACCGATAGCCAATGGGCTGCGTCCACACTGATCACCCAATCGTGTTCCAAACGAGATTGGAGGTTGAGCTGATGCAAGGCCATGAGCAGGGCCGCAGAAGGCTCTGCCAGATTCATGACGCTTACCCCGATGAATAATCGTTCCTCATCGCGGGGGTCATGCGCAATGAGCACGCGGTAGCCTTCGGCCTCGAATTCAACACCCGAGGCGTCAACATTTTTCGGGATCTGCAACGCAGTGCAGAATTCGTCCAGAAGAATTCGGAATCGGTTCTGGCTCATAGCGCGTTCAGTTATCGACGCTGAAATCGCCGAAGCCGGCGTCGCCCTACACCCGCCCACGTCTCAGGCGAGATGCCTGCGAAAGTGGGCGAGTGTGCGCTCCCACGACAGCTTGGCCGCGGCCTCATCGTAGCGAGGGGTGGAGTTGTTGTGAAAGCCGTGCTGCGTCCCAGGATAGACGTGCGACTCGAAGCGCACGCTTGCCTGGGTCTTGGCCTGTTCGAAGGCCTCGCGCATCGAGTTGATCCTGGGGTCATTGGCTGCATAGTGAACCAGCAGGGCTGCGCGTATGCGCGGCACTTCGGCAGTCGGCGCGGCCGGCCCGTAGTAGGGCACACCAGCCTGGAGATCCGCTCCCAGTTCTACCGCGAGATGGTTGGTTGCGCCGCCACCCCAGCAAAAGCCGGTGACGCCGAGCTTGCCATTACAGGAGGCATGTGCCTTGAGCCAGCGCGCGCCGTTCAGCATGTCGGTGCGAAGCTTGACCTGGTCGAGCTTTGCCTGCAGGTCGCGGCCGTCATCATCATTGCCCGGGTAGCCCCCCGCCGGGAAAAGGCCATCTGGCGCGAGCGCGAGGAAGCCTTCGACCGCCAGACGGCGGGCTACGTCTTCGATGTAGGGATTGAGGCCGCGATTTTCGTGAATGACCAGAACCGCTGGGAAAGGCCCACTGCCAGTTGGCTGGACCAGATAGCCCCTCATCTGGCC
This sequence comes from Pseudomonadota bacterium, assembly GCA_039800325.1. Classification (GTDB taxonomy): domain Bacteria; phylum Pseudomonadota; class Gammaproteobacteria; order Burkholderiales; family Burkholderiaceae_E; genus SYIM01. The sequence continues at coordinate 56,598 of JBDLQY010000157.1, forward strand.
GGAATTGCCACCAGGCGACGGGTAGTTGACGTAGTTTGCCTTGATGCGGGAGTCCGTGAACGAAATCGTCTGTGCCTGGGCGTAACGCGGCAGCAACGCCTGGGCCATCACGAGACCGCCGACTGTGACTGCGGCGGCGAGCGATAAAAAGGTGCGCCGGTCGATCCGACCATGACAGTACTCGTCGTAGAGATCGTAGACACGCTGGTCAATCGCGGTCTGGGTCAGTGCGCCGCCCGAGGGGTAGCCATTACCGGCGGTTTCGTCATCGGCAAGCATCTGGGTGAGGAATCCGTTCATCGGCCACCTCTACATGTTTGAATGGAATCTTTCGGACTCTATTCCGGATAGCCTCGACCGCACAATCAGATGGGATAATATGATCTGATATAAAAAATCCTCTGCATAAACCGTTAATCTTGGCTACATCAGCTCATTTTTCGTCATTGTGCGCAGCCTTTCTTGAACGGCTGGGGGGCCTGCCGGTTACCAGCGAAGAGGTCGAGGAAGGCTTTGAATTTGAGAGCCAGGGCCTGCGCGCGCGCATTGAGCCTGGCAGCGATGAGCTTGACGACGGCGCCGAGCGCTATCTCCTGATTACCGTTGCGATATGCACTATTGACCTTGAGCACGGTGCGCAGCTCTCGGAGCAGCTGCTGATGCTGGCTCGTTTAAATCACATCAGCCGTCGACAGCACCTGTGGGTTACTGCGATCGATGAGAGTCAGCAGCTTTCGTTGATTCGACGTATGCCGATGGAGGGTGCCAGCGTAGAGTCCCTTGAAAAAGCGATTGTCGAGGGTCTCACGCGCGCTCAATCGCTGCTGCAGCTATGGAAGACCGCCATCGAGTCCGCGGGCGGCCCTGCCGGCGCTGAGTTGAGCTCTGCACTGGGTATGCCGGCCATCCTTAAGGCCTGATCGTGTCTTATCACGTCCGCACCGTCTTGCTATGAGCCCAAGCATTGACCAATTCCGGTCGGTCGCACTGACCCAAGCAAATGCCACGCGGATTCGGCTTGGCCCTGACAGTCAGCTGGCGGGTTCCACTGCACGTGAACACGGGCCTCAGGCTCACGGGGGTGCTGGTCGAAGGTGCTCCCAGCTATTCGCAAGCTTTGAAGTCTCTCGGAGTCGGTGAAGACTTCACAAAGATTGGCTTTGGCGGCCAGGGCATAGCCTACGCGGTTAAAGTCAACCAGGGCAAAGAGTCGCTTCAAGGTGTGCTGAAGCGGTTTGAAGCAAGGCCACACACCCTACGCTTCGATCCGTTACGTGAGGGCAAGCTCGCAAAAGTGGCAGAGACCGCTGCAGCCTATATCGGGGCGGATATTCCGGGGTTGATTCGGCCCGATTTCTATATCGTCAAGCATCAACTCAGCAGTGTCAGCGACAACGGCGATCCCCGCAGTGGCTATCGGGAAGCTGCATCCACTGTCCTGGGAAACCCGGGTGGGCGATCCCGCTATGAGGACAGGCCCGTGGCAAGCACACAGTTTAGTGTCGTCGCAGGCGGCAAGCAGTTTCGACGCTGGGCCGCCGATCGCCTGGTCGCGGGTGATAAACCCAAGTGCGTGGGCGTTGTAATGCCCAAGGCGACTGGCCAGCCTGTGCTGGATATTGCAAGTGTGTTGGAGCGAGACCGCGATCTTTCACTGGACGGCCGCCCTGAGCCGACCGTATTACTCTCGGCCGCCACAGATAGCCTGGCCACGCTTGCAGGCATGGCCAAAAACGGATTTCGACACAGCGATATAAAGCCTGAAAACGTCCGCTACAACGCGCAGAGTCGAGTCTTTGAAATATTCGATCAGGGCTCTATGGTGAAGATGCCCCGTGCTGTAGGCGGCGTCGCGCCCGGCTTGGATGCGCGGACCTCAGTTTTGTATCGCGATCCTGGATTCCAAGGGCAGCCGGGTGCGGGGGTTGAATATGATCTCTTTGCAACCGGCGTCACCATGCTCGAGGCGAGTCTGCGTGAGCGCGGTCTGCATGACATTGCCTATCATGTTCTGCAGGATGTCAAAGCGGCGACGGTGGGTGTCGATGCAGATATGATCGCTGAACGTAGGCTGCAAGATCTGGCCGAACGGTTGGTGAATCAGGACCAGCCTCCTGGGGAAGCTGATGCGCCAGTCAGTGACCAGCCGCAGCACTCAAATCCGCGCCTTGCTCTCTTGGAAAGTATCCGCTCGCGCGTCGAAGCAGTGGTCGGTGACCACACGCCCGCAGCCCATTTGGCGCTTCGGATGATCGATGCCGCCCTCAGGTGCGAAAGCCCCGTCGTTGAGCGCTATGACCCGAACCAGCCCAATGCTCACCCGTTTGGTTCACTCTACCAGTTGGCGTCTGACCGCCCCGCAAATTGAGTTTACGCGGGGGCAGACTGTGGTCCTCGGTGCAGGGTTTTCAAGCGTGCAATGGTTTGTTGATGGCCTTCGCGTGGGGCACACCGACTTACACTGGTGATGTGCTCTCGAGCATTCGATCTGGTTTGCTAAGCCGGCGATAGAACGTCGCCCTCGGGTCGATTCGAAAGTTGTCTGGGTAATAGAGCCGGGGTGGATGACAACGCTCAGTCGCCCTAGAGCGTCCGAGAAATCAGCAGCGTCAAAATCCAGCAGCACCGTTGCCTATCGCTGTCTTCGCGGTGTACGCTTGTCGAGGCGCAGAAAGCGCCTTACCTAGAGCTTCTCTGGGGTGGCTGTAATCGCTTAATACTGTTCGCAAGCTACCTCGGTTCATGAGCGTTCAAACGCGTTTCTTACCGTTGAGGTTGTCGTCATGCCGCTCGCGCTTCCTTCGGTGGTCCGCCGCCAGACCATTGCTGATGCATTACGCCGCACGGCGCTTCGTTTGCCCCAAAAGACAGCGATTGTTTGTGGTTCAACGCGTTGGACTTATACGCAGTTTGACGCGCTGGTTTCACGACTGGCTGCAGGCTTGGCGTCAATCGGCGTGCAAGAAGGCAATAAGGTTGCGATACTCGCTCGCAATTCGCATGGTTTTGCGGCGCTTCGATTTGCTCTCGCACGGTGCGGCGCGGTGATGGTACCGATCAACTTCATGCTAAAGGCTGAAGAAGTTGCCTACATTCTCCGACACGCGGGTGCGCAGACTCTGGCGACCGACAGCGGCCTTGCCGATCTGGCCCGGGCTTCTGCAAAGCTCGATACGAAGGTCAAGCAGTTTATCTGGCTGCCTTCCGAAGACCCAAGTGAGCCGTCAGCTGACATGCACAATTTTTATGAGCTTGCTGCTTGTACCCAGGCCTTACCTGAGCTGAAACTCGCGAGCGCAGATCTGGCACAGATCGTTTACACCAGTGGGACCGAGGCCAGCCCCAAGGGGGCGATGTTGACCCACGATGCAGTGCTCTGGCAGTACGTAAGCTGCGTGATTGACGCGGAAATCGCCGAAGCCGACGTCGCCCTGCACGCCTTACCTCTGTACCACTGCGCGCAACTTGACGTTTTTTTTGGCCCGGCAATTTATATGGGTAGCACTAACGTGATTACTGCAAAACCGGTGCCAGACAATTTGTTACCGATGATCGAGCGGTTGGACATTACAAGTTTTTTTGCCCCGCCGACCGTATGGATTGCCCTGTTGCGCTCGCCCCTGTTTGACCCCGCCAAGCTCTCGCGATTAGCAAAGGGCTACTACGGTGCTTCCATCATGCCAGTTGAAGTGATGAAAGAAATCGCGTCTCGTTTACCGACGCTTCGCTTGTGGAATCTCTACGGGCAAACCGAGATTGCGCCTCTCGCGACCATGCTGGGACCAGACGATCAGCTGCGCAAGCCCGGATCCTGCGGCAAGGCCGTACGTAACGTTGAGACTCGTGTGGTGAACGATCAGATGCAGGATGTCATGCCGGGTGAAATCGGTGAAATTGTGCATCGCTCTCCGCACCTAATGCAGGGTTACTTTCATGACGATGAGCGCACACTGGCCGCCTTTGAAGGCGGGTGGTTTCACAGCGGCGATCTGGCGACCATCGACGAGGACGGCTATATCACTGTGGTTGACCGTAAAAAGGACATGATCAAGACGGGCGGTGAAAACGTTGCCAGCCGGGAGGTAGAGGAAATGATCTACCGTCTGCCCCAGGTGAGCGAAGTGGCTGTTATTGGCCTGCCCGACCCTAAATGGGTAGAGGCTGTTACTGCCGTGATTGTGGTCAAAGCAGGCCACGAGCTAGACGAACAGACGGTTATTTCGCATTGCACGCAGTACATGGCAAGCTTCAAGGCGCCCAAGCGCGTGGTATTCGCAGCCAGTCTGCCGAAGAATCCGAGTGGCAAGTTGTTGAAGCGTCAATTGCGGCAGAGTCTTGCGGGCTGATCCTGTCGCACGGTACCACCTGAATCATCGCGGTGCGGGAACCCTTGCTGGGTCAGTGCTTATCAGCTGTGTGGTCCTTGTTAAGCCTTCGACGGAAAATGAGCTCGCGCCAGCGTTCTCATCTCAGCGTCGCTGCGTGCTGACTTACTGGCCAGGGCCCAGAGATCGAAGTAGGGAGCCTTGCCGCGCGCGAATGAGGCCACGGTGGCGAAGCCGCTGGCCTGCAGTGTCCCAACCAGAAGTTTTTGCGTAAAACCGCATCGGTGCGCCATGTAGAGGTTGCCTCGCGCCAGGTGCGGGCGATGGCCGTAAAGAATATCTAGCGGGGCAATCGGACCCGCGGGTGATTGATAGGCCGCTTCAGTCAGCTTGTCCTGCGCGACCAGGGCACAGACCGACTGCAGGTCAGGGCAGGTGATCACTACGAACCCATCCGGTACGAGCACGCGCAGAAATTCTGCAAGCGCGATGCCGACTTCGTGAGGGTAGAGATGCTCAATGTTGTGACTTGAAAATATTGCATTGACGCTTTCGGCCGCCACAGCGCTCATATCCGTCATAGTTCCGATGACATCAGGGTCTACCGATGCGTCGATATCGAGCCGTAATTCGCGCCAGTCGGGGGTGTTGAAGCCTGGCGTGGTTCGGTTCTTGCGATTTTGCCCGCAACCGACGTGCAGTAAGGTCAGGGGAGGGCTTTCGAGGGAGTCGGTTGAGGATCGCATAGCCTGGTCAGATGGAGGTTAGCGGGGTTGGCGGGCGCCTGTGCCGGACCGGGATAGTCGGCGCGCCACGCTTGTATTCTCCATCCTCTGCCCTCATACACGCGACGGAAGACCCGCGCTGGAGGGCGTTGAGCCGATTCGGATGGGTGTGTTTTTGCGTGAAAATCTGCCCTAGCGATGACAGGTCTAACTGTAGACGGGTTGAATCCTGGGGTCGTCTGGATCGGCGGACTTTGGGCTTCGATATTTAGAGGGCGTCTCTTCGCGCATGAGCATCTCCAGCAGATTGGTTTTGCTAAGCTTTACGTTGTATAGCTTCGCAAATTGCTCAGCTTGCAAGTCCTTAGAGCCGTGCTCTCTGAGGTCAACCAGGAAAGTCTTTACGAGGTCTGTGCTTGCAAAGCCGAATTTCGCGGAGAGCGTCTGAGCGAATCCCCAGGCGAAGTAGAAGATCTGGTCGTCGTTTGGCGTCCCGAAAGGTAGCAATATGAGTTCGCGCAGGTTGCGGTAGTTGCCTTCCTGGAGGAGGGTCTGCAGAGACTCTCCGCGTAGTTCGCCATTGGTACCTGGGCGATTGCTCAACTCAAGCTCTACGCGCATACCGTCGCGTTCGAAGACGGCCTTGAAGGTGGGAAATTCGCCCGAGGTTTTGCCCCCGATGATTTCCTTGAAACATTTCGAGCCGAACAGTTCATCATCAAGATGGGCTCTGATATACGTCCGCGTGTCTGCGTTATCAGAGACGGTCGCAAGACTCTGCTTCACGAACTCATCAGACGATCGACTGGCGATTTCTTCGACAGAGTCCTTAAATTGCTTTGATGTGATGGTCGAGTCACCGACTGCATCAAGGGTTTCACGAGCCCTCTCAAATCGGGCAAGCGTCTCAGTGCGTTCAGCGTCCTCAGGCCAGACCAGTGCGAGCAGATGGCTGTCGCCGACTTCCATCTCTTCTAGCCGGCGCAGTACAGGATTGCCATCGTTTCGCAGTTCGATCACTCGCCTTAGGGCGGCTGACTCAGCGGTCTCGTTGTCTCCGACCTCTACGAAGCGGGCAAAAGCCTCCCGCAGCCCGCCCAGGAAGACCTGGATGTGCTCTGTGAGTCGATCGGGCAACAACGCGTTGTCAGCTTGATGAGCCAAAGCGTCTTGGGTGGTCTTGATCAGCGTATCGGTGAGTTCGTAAACGGCCTGATGATGCTTAAAGTCGATGCTGGATTGATGAGGCGAAGGGTCGTTCAGGTCTTCAGAGCGATAAAGCGGGGTCCCTGCGATGCTGAGCGAGAACGACCAGGTGCTTTGCCCTTCTGAGATGCCGCCGGTGACCTGAATTACAAATTGGTCCTCGCGATCATCGGCGATCAATGACTTTAAACGCTCGAATCGATGCAGCAACGTGATCGGCTGGGTCTCGTGCTGCTGCGGATCAGCGACCGACATATACAGGCTACGAATGGCTTCCGCCTTTACGCCGTCCGCTCGCCAGTCCTTGATACGGTCCCATAGCCCCATACGTTGGGCTTCATTGAGCGTCTGGGCTGTGAGGACCTTTTGCAGGCGTGATTCGTTGAAGGTGTAAGTCTGAGCGCCAGTGCGGTCAAGTTTCAGTTCAGTCGCCATGGTTTTGCGCCGTTCGAGTACTTTGCAGAATGTGGATGATGGGCAGAGAATTCGCGGCAATCAAGTCTTTTCGCAAGAGCTTTAAGATGCGTCTGTGATGGATTTTATGCTCGCGGTCACTGCCCATCGGCAAGGAGATATCGTGGATCTGACTCAATTCACTGCCCATGAGCTGTTGCGGCTTTATCGGACGGGTGCGGCTTCTCCTGTGGAGACCACCCAGGCTGTTTTATCGGCGATTGCCCGACATAACCCGCAGCTGCGCGCCTTCTGCCTTGTCGACGACGAGGCAGCCCTCGCCAATGCGCGAGCCAGCGAATCGCGCTGGATGGCGTATCGACATCAGGGCGGGGCAGTCGGGGCTTTGGAGGGTGTGCCCGCCTCTATTAAAGACCTGATCCTCACGCGTGGCTGGCCCACGCTGCGTGGTAGTCGCGGTATTGCGCCAAACCAGACCTGGGATGTTGATGCACCAGCCACAGCACGCCTGCGCGAGGCTGGCGCGGTGCTGCTGGGCAAGACCTCGACACCGGAGTACGGTTGCAAGGGTGAAACCAATTCGCCACTCACGGGTTTAACCCGTAACCCCTGGAATCTTGACCACAGTCCAGGCGGTTCGTCGGGTGGTGCAGCCGCAGCGGTCGCAGCGGGTCTGGGTCCCCTGGCGGTCGGCACTGATGGTGCAGGCAGCGTGCGCATTCCCGCCGCTTTCTGTGGCAATGTGGGCATGAAGCCCAGCTTTGGACGGGTGCCTGCTTATCCGCTTTCGCCGTTTGGGTCTGTGGCGCATCTGGGGCCGCATACCCTCAGCGTGATCGATGCAGCGCTGATGCTCAACGTGCTCAAGCAACCCGATGCGCGCGACTGGACCTCACTACCGCCTGACCCCACTGACTACACCCTGGGTCTCGAAGATGGAATTCGCGGCATGCGCATCGCCTACTCGCCCACGCTTGGCTATGCGCGCCATGTGCATCCGGAGATCGCAGCAGCCCTTGACCGGGTCGCGCAGACTTTGCACGAGTTGGGCGCACAGGTCGAAACGATTGACCCGGGTATTGACGACCCGCTTGAGATTTCCACGGGGCTCTGGTTTGCAACGTCCTGGCAGATCTGGCGGGCGCTTACCCCCGAGCAGCAGGCAGTCGCCGATCCCGACTTTAAGGCGCAGGCGCTTCAGGGCGAACGTCTGGATGCCAATGCGCTGCACGTACTGAATCAGCGCCGCGGTCAGCTGGGCTCGCATCTGCGTCAGTTCATGACGCGTTTTGATGTGTTGCTGACGCCCAGCGTTGCCGTGCCGGCTTTCCCAGTGCGCACGCCGGCGTCCGAGCCCATGACACCCCAATCGATGCTGGGCTGGACGCCCTTTAGTTACCCCTTTAACCTCAGCCAGCAGCCTGCCATTACTGTGCCCTGTGGTCTGACCGTCTCGGGTCTTCCTATGGGTATGCAGTTGGTTGGCCCCATGTTTGGTGATGCCCTGGTGTTGCGGGTTGCTCGGGCCTATGAAGCGACTCGACCCACCGCGCGTCCTGTCTGAATTGCGCTAACCCCCTGGCAATCTGTCAAGCGGTCGCTGAAAAGGAATTTTTGAATCATGACACGGTTGAAAACGAAGCTTTTAACGGCTATGGCCTTGTGCGCCGGCACCGGGCACATCTTGCCGGTTCAGGCCCAGGCACAAATGCAGGTACAGACTCAGGCTCAAACCCATGCTCCGGCGTCTGCGATACCAGCCTCGGCCCCAGCTGCCGCACCGGCTGATCGATCGCTACCCAGGGTTTTCTCGGCTGAGCTCATTGGTACTTACAGCCAAGAGCGTTTGACTCAAATTGGTCAGGGTGAGTTGCAGGCCTTTCTCACGGGCTCTCCCATGGGTTATGAGCACTTCAAGGGCAAGTTTGCCACGCCGGTGAATGCGCTCAAGTTGTACCGGCTGCGTTATCTGTCCGTGGTGCCCGAAATGGGTAACCGTTCAGTGGTGGCATCGGGTCTGGTGGCGATTCCCGATACGGCTGCGACCACTCTGCCTGTGATTTCCTACCAGCACGGCACCGTCTTCGAAAAAGACAGCGTGCCCTCGCGGCCTGATCAATCCCTGGAAACGCGTTTAATCCTGTCGCAGTTTGGTGGCCAGGGCTATGCGGTGATTGCAGCCGATTACTTTGGGCTGGGCGACTCAGCGCTTCCCAACTCATATTTCGCGCGCGACAGTATTGAGCAGTCAACGTTTGATCTGTATGTCGCTGCGATGAAGTTTCTTGAACAGCAGGGCAAGCGCCCACGGGCTCTGGCTACGATGGGTTGGTCGCAGGGTGGTTACAGCAACATGATTCTGTTGCGTAAGCTTGAACGCGAGGGCATTCCCGTTGCGGCATCGGTCACGGCTGCAGGTGCAGTCGATATTGGCCTGTTCGTATTGCGCGGCCTGACCAATCCGCGGCCCAACGAGGCGAGCTTTAGGGCTGCAGCCTTGTCCAATATGCTGTTTGCCCTGGAAAGCTATCGCGGCATGGCGGGCATGACACGTGATGCATTGCGGCCCGAGTTTTATCCGACCGCCAAGGCTTTTTTTGATTTCAAGATTGACTTCGCAGAGTTTCTTAAACGCGTACCGATTGACCCGCGCGACATGATGCGGCCGGAATTCATCGAGCAGATGACGCTGGGTCGCGGCGCCTTTGTTCAAATGCTCGATGAATCGGCCTCTTATCGTTGGCTAAGCCGTACGCCACTTCGAGCCTATTCGGGTGAAGTTGACGAGGCCGTACCCGACTTTGTCGCCCGTCTGGCGGTTGATTATCAGATGGTGTTAGGAAAGCGAAATGGCGAGGCCTTTAGCGCCGGGCCCAAGGCCGATCATCGTGCCACCTATGTGCATGCGCTGATTCACGCCAAACCCTGGGTGGATGAGCGTACCCGCTGACACTTCGCCTGCGTGGCTACGCGTTGCCCCTCAGTAAGGGCACTGCAAAGTGATTGAAGGGTGACTTTGACCGACAAACTCAGTCGCTTGCTATCTCTTGGGGGCTCACGCGGGCACCCTTGGTAAATCGGTACAGCCGCAAGCCGCTGCCCGTGGCGCGATCAAACTCCATGGCGGCGGCCAGTCCGATACGCGCGATCGATGCGGCTGACGGTTCAGGCTTGGCGCCCTGGCAGACCGCATACATCGCCCCCAAAGCGTAGGGGCGCCCTGAGCCATTCGCCCAGAAGCGCTCGAAGCTCAGTACTTCGCGGTGCGTGTACACACCAAAAATTCCGCTGCCGTTAGCGACCATCACCGACATATGGTTGCCCTCATAGGCATCATCAGGCTGCTTTTTGGGGTTGAGAAAGAAATCATCCTTAAGTCGCTTGTGAACCCGGGTGAAGGTCTCAAAAATTTCGTCCACGCCCCACAGTCGACAATCGTCGCCCAGGTCGCGAAGTACTTTGATCAACGGAACAAAGTGAGCGGCGGTACCGGTCATGCCTACGCATGAGTCACCCACGACGGCTATCTTGGGGTTGTTACCGTAGTGCTGCGCAAGCTTGACCTCGCCTTGCATGAGTAAAGTATCCGATCCGATGACGACCTCTGACTGACTGACCACGCCGACCACCGTTGACATGCCTTGTCCCCTCTATGTCGCGATAAGGAATCATAGCCGGCCCCCGGGTTGGACCCTATACTTGGCCTAACCAAAAACCAGGTGCTGTGCCATGAGACCGGCTGGTCGATCTGAACTCGACTCCCTTTATTTTGCATATCCCCATTTTGCGGCGCCGGTGCAGCGCGATAACTTGTCGCGACCTGTGCGGGTGCTCATCGTCGGCGCCGGGCCGATAGGCCTCACAGCCGCGTTGGCTCTGGCGCGTTACGGTATAGGCTCGGTGTTGCTTGAGGCTAAAGCGAGCTTCAATGATGGCAGCCGCGCCATCTGTATAGCCCGGCAGAGTTTTCATATTTTCGAAGCCATCGGTGCTGTTGAGCCCTTCATGCGCAAGGCTTTGCCCTATCTGTCCGGGCGTTCGTTTTTTCGTGGCAAACAGATTCTTCAATTCATGATGCCCGATAGCTCCGACCAGAAATATCGGCCCATGTACAACCTCCAGCAGCAATTCACCGAGCAGTTTCTGTATGAAGCGGTTGCGCGCGAGCCCCTGATTGAGGTGCGCTGGCAGTCGCGCGTGAGCTCGGTAATGCAGGACAAGCAGGCAGTGCGCGTGCGGATCGAAGACGCCGCGGGCGACTACGAGCTTGCCACTGAATGGCTGCTTGCGGCTGACGGGGCGAGAAGCACGGTACGCAATCTGCGCGGTCTGCGCCTGCGCGGTGAAAACTTTGAAGGCCGCTATGTGATTGCGGATATTCGTATGCATCGGCAAGAGCAGGGCTCGCATCGCCCCGTTGAGCGGCTTGCTATGTTTGAGCCTGCCAGCCGACCCAACGGAACCGTGCTTGTTCACGAGCAGCCTGAGCACATCTGGCGTATTGATTATCAGCTGAGCGCGGATGAGTCCGAAGAAGAAGCGCTCAAGGAACCGTCTATTCGCAAGGCGGTGGCGGGAGTGCTGTCAGATCTGGGCTGGAATCACTCCTGGGATCTTGAGTGGTGGAGTATTTACTCAGCCAATACGCTGGCCTTAAATGATTATCGCGATGGCCGAATTTTCTACATTGGCGATAGCGCGCATGTTGTGCCCATCTTTGGCGTGCGCGGGCTCAATAACGGACTGGCAGATGCCCAGAATATCGCCTGGAAGCTGGCGGGCGTCCTGAATGGGCATGCAGCCCCCGACATTCTCAATAGCTATTCGCCTGAGCGACGCGGCGCCACCGTGGATGTTTTCGCAAACGCGAGTAAATCTTCGCGTTTTATGACGCCACAGACGCGCGGCGGTGCCCTGATGCGCGACGCCGCGCTTTTACTGGCTTTGCGGCATCCGTTTGCCGGAGAGTTCGCCAATCCGCGCAATATGACGCCGTACACCTACGCTGACAGCGCCCTCGTCACGCCCGATTCCGATACCTGGGCCTCGGGCGCGAGACCCGGTGCAGTGGCCGGTAATGTCAGACTCGAAACAGGTTTTCTTTCCGATACGTTTGGGCCTGACTTCACGCTGTTGTGCTTCGGGCATGTGCCCGGCGTCACGTCTCAGGCGCGGCTGAGTGTTCTGAGCTTTCCTGCCGACGGGGCGGTGGCCCGGACTTACGGTGCGACGGATGGCACCGCTTATCTCATTCGACCTGATATGCATGTGGCCGCTCGATGGCGCCGTGCACAGCCTGAGATCATCCAGGCGGCGCTGATGCGAGCCTGGGGCCATGGTGTTCCACAGACTGCACCCCACGCAGGAGCACTTTCATGAGCGCCACCATTCCTGCTGATCTTGAGGGCTTCTATTCGGCCTTGTCTGAGGCGATTGATACGGTAGGGCCGCAGCGTGAGGCGCTGATGCTGGCCAAGCTAGCCCTGCTGCTGGCCCACGAGCTGGGTGATGGTGCGCGTGCAAAGGCTTTGATCACAGAGGCTTGCGCGGATCTGTAGCGCACCGAAAATCGAGGCTTGCCGGATTTGAGTCGGCAGGCCTTAATCGCGAAGAGATCACCTATGTGTTCTTCGAGCGCCCGGTTGAAGAGCTGCGAAAGTTTTCCAACGTCGGTGAGGCCCTGGAAAAGTCACCCGCCACCATGCGCGAAGCCGATAGCACCATCCCAAAGATTGAGGGTTCAGCATTTATCGACGTAAGTTTCTCGCTGCCGCGGCGCGCGCTTGCCGATATGCAGAATGCGCCGGTCAAGCGCGGGAAGTTTTAGTGCGCGGTACTTAATGACAGATAGCGCTCAAGAAAATTCTGGTGGGTCGGCATGCCCTGCGCTTCACGGCGCAGGCTATCGCGAAGGCGGTTGAGCCCACCCAAGCCATCGGCTCGGCGCAAATCTAACAGGGGTAGATGGGTCTGCGGAAAATTAAGCTGGCCCAGATGCACGGCTAACCAGCTTTCAGCACCAAATAAATCGGCATCATCGATTTGAACTTGCCCGCAGAATCTGAAGAGCTCCATACGCTCTTTAAGGCTTTCCGGTAGCGTCATATTCGCGCAGTATTTCCACATCTCGCTATCCGTGCGCTGGTTAAGCGTGTAGTGCAATACCAGGAAATCACGAATACGCTCCATCTCGAGCGCGAATCGGCGGTTGTATTCTCGGCGCATGGGCTCGACGAACTGCTTGTTTGGGAACATCGACAACAGCACCGCTAGCCCCGAATGCACCAGATGCAGACTGGTTGATTCGAGCGGCTCTAAAAAGCCTGAAGCAAGACCCAGTGCCACCACATTACTCTCCCAGGCCTTGTGGCGCCGGCCAGGCGTGAACTTGATCAGGCGCGGCTCGGCCAGCGCCTTTCCGGGCAGGCGCGCGCGCAAGGTATCAGCGGCCTGTGCCTCTGACAGATATGCTGAACTAAAGACATAGCCGTTGCCGACCCGGTGTCGAAGTGGGATGGTCCACTGCCAGCCCGCTTCCAGCGCTGTAGAGCGGGTGTACGGCGCAGGCTCTCCTTCAAGAGTGCTGGGCATGGCAAAGGCCCGGTCGCACGGTAGCCAGTGCGACCACGATTCGTAGCCTACACCCAGTGTCTCTCCCAGCAGCAGCGATCGGAAGCCCGAGCAGTCGATAAACAGATCGCCTTCAACGGTGCGCCCATCGGAGAGCTGCACTGACCTGACATGGCCAGTATCCGGATCGAGATGAACCCTATCGATGATGCCCTCAACCCGGTTGACACCGCGTTGTTCTGAAAGCCCCCGCAGATAGACGGCATACAGCGAGGCGTCGAAATGAAACGCATAGCTGAAGGTGGATGTGAGTAGATCGGGTCGGGATGTAGGCAAGGAGAACCGTCCCATTAGGGCGGCGACAGTAGCCATGGAGTAATCGTCAAGCGTGCCGACAGATTGGCGCTTGCGCTGCTTGAGCCAGTGTTGATAGACCGGGATGGTATCGAAGGGTTTACCGAAGACACCGAACGGATGCATATAGCGGTGCTCAAGCTGTCCCCAGTGCACAAACTGTATGCCCAGCTTAAACGTGCCTTGCGTGCGGCGCAGGAACTCTTGCTCGTCGACGCCCATGGTCTGATTGAGCAGTCTGATGGTGGGAATGGTGGCCTCGCCCACGCCGACAATGCCGATCTGTTCAGATTCGACCAGGGTGATCTGTACCGCTCGGTGTAGAGAGTTAGAAAGGGCTGCCGCCGCCATCCAACCTGCAGAGCCACCTCCGACAATGACAATACGGCGAATGCTCAGCGGGTTCTCTGGGTCAGGGTCGACGCGGGCCTTAACCTGCTGGATCCGATTGAGAACGCTCATGGGTATTTGAAGCTTTTAAAAACCGCTTTCGCGAATCCAGACGGCTGCCGCATGACGCCAGTAGCGACCCGCCAGGCTTTCGGGTTTGGCTTCGACCAGCACTCGACCGGTTTGCTGCAGGGACGGCGCGCGGTTTTCATCTAAAGGCACCAGCTCAACTTGATACCACGCGCCTTCCAGACGAAGCGATTGCTGGACTCGGCGTGTGGGAACCGGTCCACCAAAATCGGAAGCGAGTTCAGGCCAGGGCAGTGTCTGTAAGGCCGCGTAATCGATACGCGCGAGCTTAAGTTCAAGGCGGGCGGCGCCGGCCAGATCGGAGATCCACACAGCACTCGCGCCCTGCTCGAGCCTATAGAGTTCTTCGTCAGACACTAATGCCATGACACGCAGTCCCTGTGCCGATCGTATCGTGAGTAGCGGGGCGCTCTGAGATACCCATTGCCCTGGCTGCAGGCGCTCGACATGGCTGATGCGACCGTCGATGGGGGCCATCAGATTCAGACGGGCACGCCGCTCGAGCAGGCTGTCAAGGCGCGTAAGGAGCTCAAGTCGCTGTTGAGTCAGGACCATGGCATCTTGCAGATCACGGGTCGAACCCACCTGGCGAGCAATTCTTTCTTCAACCAGACCTAGCTCCCGTCGGGTCTGCATCAGCGCATGCTCGATTTCGGGTTGCTCAAGACGAATGAGTGGTGCACCCCGCCTGACCTCATCGCGTTGATTGACGAGTACTTCAAGGACTCGCCCTTGCTCAGTCGCATAGACGGTGCGGAATTCGCCGGCCTGAAGAACAGCTGGGAGCGATAGGGATCCGCGCCACGGAAACACCACGATGGCCAGCATTGCCACCAGCAGCAGCGCGGTGATCAGGGTATGTCGATTCAATCGGATTTTTTGCCTCCGTAGCCACCACTGACTAACTTCATTTTTGACTGGTAGCAGAATGAACCAGACGATCTCAACCAGAAACAGAACAATACCGAGAAGTTTAAAAGTGAAGTGATAAATGAGAAGGGCGATACCGATGAATAGAATGGCCCGATAAATCCAGGTGGTGTATGCGTAGGCGATGAATAAGCGGGCACGCCATTTTTCAAGGTGTTCGGGCTCTGGTTCGCCCAGGCCAAACAAGGTTTCACGCAGATGCCAGCGCGCCAGAGCGAAGGAGCGTGGCTGCAGATTCTCAGCCCGCAGGGCATCAGACAGTGCGAAATAGCCATCGAAGCGCATGAAGGGGCTGACATTAACCAGCAAAGAGCTGACCCAGCTGGTGGTGGCCACAAAGAACGCGGCGCTGCGCCACATGCCATCGGGAAGAAAGCACCAGGCAAAAGTGGCGAGCATAGCCAGATGTATTTCGGTGCCTACACCGGCCAGCACAATGCGCAGACGGTCGCGGCTTGAGCGCAGACGCCATGAGTCAGTGGTGTCGGTGTAGAGCACCGGAAAAAGCACCAGCAGGGCCACTCCGATAGCCCCAACCTTGCAGCCGTACTTTTTGGCAACATAGGCGTGACCCAGTTCGTGTGCTGATTTGACCACCGCAAGCGTCAGTCCGTAGAGGGCAAGACCTTCCCAGGACCAGAAGTGCAAAAAGGTCGCCAGAAATACATCCCACTGCTGCACCACCATCAATAGGCCCACGATACCCAGCAGTCGGATCGTCCAGAGCAGAGACGGCCGCACGATGGTTCGGACCAGGGGCCAGGTGCGATCCAGAAAGGCGTCTGGTCTAAACAGCGGTATCTTGAAGAACAGGTAGTGATGCACCAGCCAGGTCAGCCAGTGCTGGCGCCCCTTGCGGTGAACCTGCGCCAGGCGCTGAACGCCCGCGGGATCAGCGATCTGCGTGAGTTGGTTCAGCGTTAAGAACTGCACCAGACCCTTGAGGTCGGTGTCGTCCAGATCAACTCCATCAGTCGCACAGATTTTCAAGAACTCATCAGCGCTTAGGCCAGCACGCCAGTGACCCATGGCGCGAAAGGCGTCAAGCCCCAGCCTGAAATAGCGATTACGGCTGACGTCATGAATGAGCCAGGTGGGTGAACCGTCTTCGGCCGCACTGCTGCTGATGAGTGCAAGGTCAGCACGCAGCTCGGGAAGCGTAAGTGCTGGCGCCGCCTGCATCACCACCCCAGCCACTGTCGCGCAACCGTGATCGGCCGGCGCAGCAGGTAGTAAAGAAGCGTGGTCTCACCGCCGTAAATACGGGCCGTACCGCGAAGGCCGATGCGCGGACTTTCCGCCTCCTGATCAAGCTGGGCGGTGACCTTATAGGCCGGCCATTCGCCGGTGAGCGTGGATTCATAAACGACATAGCGAACCGTTCCGCGCAGGCTGCGCAGCGGATCCGTATCTAAGAACAGCCGTACTTCGTTGCCAGCTTCCAGTGCGACCGCGTCTTTGACCGGCACCAGAATGGTGATCTCGGTGCGTGCCGGGTCGGCGATGTTCATGATGCGCTCGCCCACCCGAACCGGTCGACCCTTCCAGGACTGGGGGTCGTCGATGAGAACAACCCCTTCACGATCTGCCCTAAGCTGCGTTTTGGTCAGGCGCGTTTGTGCAAGGATCAGTTCGCGCATCTTCAGATCGACCTGTGCTTGCAGCATAGCGAGGTCAGCCTTGCGAGCAGCATCCAGAAGAGAGGCCTGTTGCGTACGTCGCAGTTCAGCCTGGGCTACCTCAAGCGCTTTTGCGGCTACCTCTTGAACACCTCGAAGATCACCCGACTCGAGTTCTGCCAGCAGCAGTCCTGAGCTAGCGGGCTGATTCGGCAGGACCTTGATTTCGCGCACCACACCATCAATAGGTGCAGACACAACGAAAGGGTCGGAGGCTACGATCTCGGCCGGTGCCAAGACACTAAGCCGTATCGGGATCAGCATGAGCGCAACGAAGGCTGCAACGCTGGTCAGGGCTATGAGCGCGCCCCTCAGACGTCCACGTGCCGAACGGTTTCGGCGGCGAAAACGTTCTAGCGCGTGGGCATAAATCGTTGATAGATGCGTCAACAGCGCAAGTTCCTGCGGGGTCCAGGCTGTCTCGCGGCTCAGCAGCAGCACCCCCTGACGCTGACGTCCGCGCGCAAATAGGGGAATCCATAGCAGGAAGGCGGAAGCAAACTCAGCCCATTCGCGTCGCAGTGCAGGTGTCAATACATCGGGACTTAGCGTATGGAGCTCCTGGTCTTTACCGCTCGTGACAAGGTGCTTGGCCAGGCGCTCGGCCCACGCAACATAGGGCGTTGAGCGATCTACATCGCTCACATTGGACAGGCATGCGACTCGCAGTGCATTGTGGCGAGTGTCGGCGTAGTAAATCGACTGAACGAACGGTGAGAGCGTTCGGGTGGCATTACTGATGACAAATCGTGTCTCAGCCAGGGTTTCGGCTTCCAGCGCCAGCTTTTCAAGTTGGAGCAGCGCCGCGAACAGTTCCAGCGGGTTAGCTGGCGCGCTTGAAGTCATGACGCTGCGCTCACCGTAACTGAGCGTCCCCTGTCATGCCCGGCAGCAGCTTCGGATCACTGCTGATGCGGGCTCTGACATTGAGTGTCTGGCTGACGGCATCAACCTGACTGCCAATCGCCACAATTTGGGCGCTGTGTCGAGAGCCGGTTTCGTCAATGCGAATATCGAGTATCTGGCCGTTACGTAAAAAGCGAATCCACTGCGCCGGCACCACAGCCATGACCTCCAGGGACTCGGTCGAGACAATGCCCAAGACCTCTTGATGCAGCTTGGCGACCTCGAGCTCTTGGGCCTTACGACTCACAACCCGCCCAGCCCAGGGCGCGGTGATGAGGCATCGGTCGGTGTTGATCTGAGCCATGCGTGACTCGGCCTTAGCTCTTTGCACCGAGACCTCGGATAACACCACTTCGAGCGCACCGATGGACCGAGTCTTGAGCAACTGTAGATCATTGTCGAGTTTGGCCAGAGCAGCCCGCAACTCGGCGTCAACCTTGTCTCGCTGGGCCTCGAAGATGTCGCAGTCAAAGGCGACCAGGGCGTCGCCTTTTTTGAAGCTGTCGCCTTCACGAAAGGGCATGGTCTTGATGCGTGCGGCGATCTCGGCAGACAGGGTTGCCTGCATGAGGGCTTGCACCACCACACGAACCGGTTTTTCAGCCGCTGCTGGTGTTTGCGAATGGGACAGCAGTGGAATAGCCAGCACCAAGCCCGCCAGCACTGTGCGAAGCAGACGGGTCAGGCGCGCGCGGGTGAGGGGCAGACGCTTAGGCATACCCGATTGTCGGCTATTTCTTGGCCCCGACAACCGTAATCTGCAGCCGCGCAACGGTTATGCCGCCGGCCTCATCCGATATGCGTACCGGCACAAACAGACTCTTGAGCTCGCCCTCGGCTAGCGCCTGGTAGCTGGCATGGGCTGGATCGAAGCGCCACCGCCCATCGGCCTGCAGACTGAAGCCATCGATGCTCCGCTGACCCAGCACCTCGAAGCTTAAACGTGCGTCTTCATCAACGTCGCGAGCATCAATTCGGCCTTCGGCGGGCTTATCAGAGGTGCTGATGCGTACTTCAGCGAGTTGTCCCACCTCGGGCGCATTATTGACGCCGGTAACCTCAAGCACCAGCGTGAGTAAGCCTATTCCACCGTAGGGGTCAGATGCGGTAAAGCGCATCGTGACCTCTCGCTTGGCGCCCGCCTTCATGGGCCGCCAAAATGCGTGACCGGGGTCGAACCGCCACTGACCGCTGTCGTCAACGGTGAAACCAGGTGCCAGTGTCTCGCCCGAAGACAGCGCAAACTTGAGCGCATCACCGTCAGGATCGACCGCGTCGAGCTTGCCTGTCAGTGCGCGTGCGCCCTCGGTGGCCTTGATGGTTTTCTGCGCTCCGCCCTGGGGCGCATCATTAACGTCAACCAGTCTGAGAACGAACCGATCGGATACGCGGGCACCCGAGGCGTCTACGGCTGCGACCTCAATACTGTATGAATCTTTGTCGGCGGGCGGGTTGCCGCTGAAGGTCTGCGTTTTCGGATCAAATTTCAACCAGGCGGGAAGCGTATCGCCGCCGGTTTGCCGCACTTCATACTTCAGGTCACCCGCCAGACTGAATGAGTCGGCTGCGATCGTGATTGTCTTCTCGCCGGGACCGCTCCATGGCTTAACCTGAGAGGCCAGTGGTCGCAGGACCACGCCAACCTCTCCAGCGTCCCAGCTCTTGAGTTTGTCGCGCATGGCCGTGGTCACCGAGCGGATGTCTGGCTGCGGTGGTGTGGTAGGTAGCGGGTCAAGTCCGGCACTGACGAAGACTCGCCCGTAGCTGTTCTGTAAGTCCGCGTAGGCAACGTCGCGTCTGAGATCAGCCAAGAGCTCGGCCATTTCTTCGCGAATCAGATCGAGCTCGCCGCTGCGCTCGGCACTGCGCAGCTGCGAGGCCTGATCGCGAATTTTTCGAACGACCTGCAGATAATCGGCCGAGCTCTCGAACTGTTCGGCCGCGATATCGAGCGCTACGCGCGACAGATGTACCTGCCCCAGCACCGCCGCGGTCAGCGCAAGCCGGCGCTCTTGGGTGAGTTGCGACTGCGCATCGGTAAGCTCGTTCAGCACGGGTGCCTTAAACACGTTGAACAGGTTCATGCCCAATGAGGCGCCCAAGCCTGTCCAGCGGTTGTAAAGCAGATAGTCGTTGGTGTCTCGGTAGGTGCCACCGTACAGGCTAAGACCCGGCACCAGGCCGAGCAGTGCCGCTCTACCTTCGCTTGCCGTGATGCGTTTCTGGTAGCGCAATTCCATCAGCTCAGGGCGCAGCGCCAGCGCTGAGCGCTCGAGCGTGGCGATATCAGCCTTCAACTCGGGAATCTTGTAGGCATCGTCGCTCAGTTCGACCAGCTCGAACGGGGTTGCAGGTGGCAGGCCCATGAGTGTGGCAAGTGTTGTCCGCGCATCAAGCAGGTCCTTATGAAGCGCCTCGAGCGAGCGACGAATGTCGAGCAGGTCCCGCTGATAGGTCAGTGCATCCATGGGGTTTTTCAGCCGCATGGTCTCGACCTTGCGCGAGTCGACCAGCGCCTGCTGCACCCGCGTTCTGAGCTCGGCCGTTTTCTTGAGAAGCTTTTGCGCAGACACGGCACGCCAGTAGGCTGAGCGCACGTCCTGAATGAGGTTGTGCACCGCCTTGCGCTCGCGCTCCTTGGCGATCAGCAATCGATCAGCGGTCTGTTCACCCCGCAGATAAGACAGCCCAAAATCGAGCACGCTCCAGCTGAGCAGCAGGCTTTGATTTTGACTTTGCCTGGGCGCAGATACTGAGTATGTGGGTCTATTCAGATCGCGGACGATCTGGCCGTCTTCAAGCACACCACTGCTGGAGGCAGCCAGGCGATCGCGCTGGTTATATCCGGCGTTCACGGCGAGCTGCGGCAGCATGTCGAATCGAGAGACAGCCAGCTGGTGCGATGCCATCGCCGATTCCATCATCTGCACCCGGCGTTCCCGGTTGTGCAACAGCGCCCTGGCCATGGCCTCTTCGAGCGTGACTCGGCTTTGAGGCGCCTGGGTGGCTTGCGCCAGCAGCGTGCGGTCTTCCTGTCCGCCGGTAAGGGCCGTGCCCGGCTCAATGGGCTTGGGGATGATGCTGCAGGCCGCCAGAGTGAGGATACTTGCCGCAAGCAGCGCTCCGTTTCCTATTACGCGCGAGGCTATTGCGCGCGAGGGAAAGCGCTGTTGATGAGTCGGCCGCGAGTTCAAGCACGGGTCTGATTTCAGGGTGTTTGATGTGCTTTTCATGATTCGATGGGCTGCTCATTAAATGCTGACATCAGCTGTTGACCGTAGCCACCCCATTGTTGATGGTGGGCATCGACCTGGCGCATAAAGCTGGGGCGCGCGTCTACGACGGGAGTGCCGGTGGGCGTGGCTTCGCTGCGCGGCCCCTGAGTACTGAGGTCAATCTTGATTTCAAGGGTGCGTACGCCGCCCGCGGGGTCCTGCGCAACTAGGCGGATATCGATGAGCTGGGCGTTGGGTGGCGGGTCAGCGGTGATTTTGCCTGATCCCGTATCAATCACGATCCAGCTGGGCAAGGGGCTGCCGTCGGGCAGGGTGGCGCGGTACTGTACGGATTCGGTCTTGCGGAAGTCGGCGACTTCAACCTGTAGCGCACCGCGCTGCTGTACCACCTCAACAATCATGATGCCGGTGGGCGATTCATCGCCACGCGCCGCCTGCTGTTGCAGGCGCACCTGGCCATTGGTGCTGACCGACACATCAACCCGCTCGACGGAACGCGTTGCAGTGTTATCGCCTGATTGGGCTCCTGATGCTTGTGCGGTGCGCACCTGCAGCTGACCATCCGCACCTACGTTGGCTTGTGTGCGGCCGCCATCCTGCTGCGGGGCGCTGGTCGGCGCGGTACGAGCTCCCGCCTCGCCGCCTGATGCTGCTGAACCTGAGCCGCCAGCCGTCGCCTGACCAGACGCCGATCCCGACGCAGTACTGACCGAGCCGCTAGCGGAGCCCGTCGTCGCGGACGAAGTACCACTTGATCCGGATGAGGTGCCGCTACTGCCGACGCTACTGGTCGTACCCGCCGTGCTTGTGCCAGAGCCAGCACCCGTGCTGACGCCAGCGCTCGCGGTTCCACCCGCTGTGGTACCCGTTCCAGCGCCTGTTGCCGCAACGCCAGCATTGGGCGCCGTGCCTGTTCCGGTGACGCCAGTACCAGGGGTCGCGCCCGTGCCTACCCCCGGGCTAACTGTGGCCGCGACGCCCGCAGTACTACTGGTGCCCGTGCTGATGATCTGCGGTACGGGAATAGAGGCGCTGAAGCCCGAGATGCCACCACTCAGCACCTGGAACGAGCTTCCAGAACCGGAGCTCGTGGGGGTAGTACTCGTAGCACCGACGGCTCCAGTACCTGTCGTGGACGTTGTCGACGGTCGCGCGCTTTGGCTGCCGCTGGACGGTACGGCATCAGTACGCGCCGGCGCATTGATGCGCAGAGCCCAGCTGGTTTCAATCCAGGCGCCCTGTGCATCGGTTGCGCGGATGATGGCGACATAATCGCCAGGCCGGGTCGGCGCGCCCGTTATCAGGCCGCTGGCCGGGTCTATGCTGAGACCCGGTGGTAACTGTGCTGAATAAGTGAAGGCGCCGGCACCGACATCGATATCGGCGTAAAGCTGGGCTGTGGCAACCGATACGCGCTCGCCCTGCAGGTACGAAGCTGCAGGCAGATTGCCGTTAGCAGTCGGCTGGTCGTTGCTGCCGTTGATGGTGACGCGAATGGTTTCTCGAACCACAGCGCCGCGGTCATCGGTGATTTTGACCGTGTAAGGCTCAACTACCGACTCGCCCTCGCGCAGCTGATGCGTGGCCGTTAGCGAGTTATCGAGCGTGTAGACCCACGCGCCGGTTGTGCGGTCGAGCACGATACGACCATAGCGCTCGCTGATGGTGCCCTCAAGCTCATAGACCAGAACCGACCCACCGTCGAGGTCGGCACCGCTGATACGTCCCCGGGTGATCGGCGATCCGGCGTTGACACTATTGTCATCGTTGTGACCCGCCTCGATAACAGTCCCACGGGCATTGGCTGAAGTACTGGCAACGGTGGGCTTATCGTTGGTGCCCACCAGAGTGATCGTCACGACCTCAGTGTCGGAGGAAGGCGCGGCGTGATCATCTTGCGCGGCGACCGTATAGACCAGGGTGAGCGTCTCGCCGTCGGCGAGATGATTAAAGGCTTCAGTGCCCGAATTAAAGATCCAGTTAACGGTGCCGGTGGTAGCGGTATTACCGATCACAGTGCCTGCGTCGACCGACAGCATAGCCAGCAGCGTACTTGTTGATAGGCCGTTGGTGACACCGATCGCGCTGACGGATTGAACCTGTGGGCGCACGGTGTTGGTATGGTCCAGATCTCGCACCGAAAGCGCGCCCCCCGCGACGAGACCCGCGCTGCCCTCTGTGAGCGATGCGACGGCCCGGTTGCCTGAACCCAGTGTAATCAGGGGGCCGTCATTGGAGCCGAACACGTTAATGACCAGTTCGCTGGAGTCGGCGTTGGGTGTCGCCGCATCATCGCTTGCGATGATAGTGTAGGTGAGAGTCAGCATTTCACCGGCGGCCAGATGATCAAAGGTGTGGATACCTGAATGGAACTCCCAGAAGATGGGGCCATTCGTGCCCGCATCGTTCGTGGAGGCCGGCAAACTGACTCGCAACATGCCAAGCAGCTCGGCCTGAGAGGCCACCATGCCGGTCAGTGCGCCGCTGGCGGCCACCGACTGCACGCTGACGCTGACGGTATCAGAGCGATCGGCATCGACCACGGCCAGCGTACCGTTGGTGGTGAGCGTGGTATTGGTTTCAGTCAGCGATGCACTGGCGCTGTTGCCACTGCCCACGCTGATGATGGGTGCATCGTTGGCCCCGACCAGGGTCACGGTGACATCGTGTACGGCCGAGCGCTGCGTACCGTCGCTGACCTGTACCCGCCAGGTCAGGGTGAGCGTCTCGCCTGCGGCGAGGAAGTCCAGATCGGCCACCGCCGGGTCATAGGTCCAGCCGATGGCGCTGGCCGCACCGGCTGCCGAGGTCTGGGTGATGGGGCTGAGCGTGAGGGCGCCGGCCGCGGTGAGTGCTGCCGGATAGCCCGAGGTGATAGCCAGCCCGTTGAGCTTGACCACCGGTGAGCCGATGACCGAGGCGCTGAGCGTATCGCCCGCATCCAGATCACCCAGCGCGAAGCTGCCCGACAGAGCAGCGATATCTTGCGCCGAGGCACTGGCCAACTCGACCACAGCAGCCGCATCGGTGGTGTCGGCCAGCACCGGCGCATCGTTGGTGCCGGTCAGCGTAATCACCAGATCTTGATTGCTGGAGTGGGCCGTGCCATCGCCCGCCCGCAGCGTGTAGGTGAGGGTGAGCGACTGGCCCTCACGCAGGAAGTCGAGGTTGGCGGCACCCGCGTCATACACCCAGTTGAGGGTCTTGGCGGTGCCGTCGCTGGTGGGGGTGCCCGACAGACTGAGCGCACCTGCTGCGGTCAGTGCAGACGCACCCGCGGGCAGCGTGAAGGCTGTGCCATCAAGCCGCACCACGGGCGAGCCCACGATGGATGCCGTCAGCGTATCGCCCGCATCCAGATCATTGACGGAGAGGGTGCCGGCGATGGGGGCAAGATCCTGAGTGGCGGCTGCGTTCAGCTCCGCTACGGCCGCTGGTGCAGCGATGGCCGCCAGTGTGGGCACATCGTTGGCGCCGACCACGACGATGGTGACGGGCTGGGCAAGCGTGCTGCTGGCGCCGGCGGTGTTGACGGTGTAGCCCAGGGTGACGCTCTGGCCGGGGCGCAGGAAGTCCAGGTCGCTCTCAGCCAGG
>JBDLQY010000158.1:0-11569 GCA_039800325.1 Pseudomonadota bacterium
GATGAATTAGTTCTGACCATTGACGGCGGTATTCGCCTGCCCGTGCCCGCCGATCGGGTTAAGCGCTATGAAGCCTTTGTGGGCCGGCCCATGCTGGTGGGTCTCAGGCCCGAGCACCTCACCGAGGTTCGCAGGCCGCTTCGCGCCGATATGTCGGTGTTGCGGGTCAAGGCCGACGTGGTTGAGCCCCTGGGAATGGAGACCATGGTGTTTTTCAGGCTGGGTAATGCCCAGGCCTGCGCTCGACTTGAGCCATCGGCTGCTCCCGAGCCGGGCGAGTTCGTAGAACTCATGGCACACCTTGCGCAAATACACCTGATTGATCCTCAGACCGACGTTGTTGTCTGAGCCTGTTTGTCTTCGGAGTTTGAAAAAATGTCAGCCGCCGTTTTCAGCTCTGCTGATTCAATTGTCGATGCGCACCATCACATCTGGCGTTTCGATCGAACTCCCTGGCTGAAGGGGCCGCCCGTACCCCGAATTTTTGGTGAGTACGCCGCCCTTCGGCGCGACTATCTTATCGATGAATTCATGCGTGATTGCAAAGCGGCGGGTGTCACGCAATCGGTGTATGTTCAGATCAATGTCGCGCCGGGCGATGAGGTTGAAGAGGTGGAGTGGGTGGATTCTGTCGCCCAACGCTCGGGCATGCCCAATGCGATTACGGCGTATGCCAATTTGAGCGACGTCCGGGTGGCAGAGACGCTGGATGCCCAGCTGCGATATTCGCGTGTCAAGGCCATTCGCCAGCAATTACATTGGCATGCCAATCCGCAGTACCGATTCGCCAATAGTCCCGACCTGTTCAACGACCCTGGCTGGCGGCATGGGCTTGCCGAGGTGGCTCGCCGCGGGCTGGCGTTTGAGCTCCAGGTTTTTCCGTCCCAATTGGAGGCCGCCACTCTCCTCGTTCAGGATTTTCCGGCGGTGCACTTCATACTCATACACGCCGGGATGCTTGAGGACCGTTCGCTGTCAGGTTGGCAGCAATGGCAGGCTGCTATGTTTGAGCTTGCTAGGTTGCCAAATGTTTCAGTGAAGCTCTCGGGGCTGGGAACTTTTCTACGTGCCTGCCATGAGCAGGGTTGGCGAGACGTTGTGGTGCAGACCGTCGATTGTTTTGGACCCCAGCGCTGTATGTTCGGCAGTAACTTTCCGATAGAAAGTTTATGGACGTCTTACACCGATCTGATCAAGGTATTCAAACGTTGCCTTACGGGCTACACGCGGCATGAGCAAAGCGCCATTCTCAGCGGCACGGCGCGACGGGTCTACGGACTTTGACCAATTACCAGGAGATTTTTGATGAAACTCGGAGTTGCAGGTCTGGGGCGTATGGGTGCGGCCATGGTGAAACGCCTGATAGAGGTGGGTCACGAGGTACATGTCTGGAATCGTACTGCGGCGAGAGGTAAACCGCTGACCGATCTGGGCGCCCAGGCGCACGCCAGCCCGAAGTCGCTGGCCAGCGCATGCGATGTTGTTATTTCCATTCTGACGGACGCTCAGGCGATCTCAGACGTTTATCGAGGCCCCCAGGGTCTATTGGCAAGCCCAGTGTCGGGGAAGCTGTTCATTGAAATGAGTACGGTCCAGCCTGCGGTGCAGATTGACATGGCAAAGTCGGTGCTTGCAGCGGGTGGTCAGTATGTTGAATGTCCGGTTGGCGGCACGGTGGGCCCCGCATTGCAGGGCAAGCTGATCGGACTGATTGGCGGTGAGCCTGATGCAGTCGCACGGGCAAAGCCCATTCTCGATCAACTGTGTCGACGTGCTGATCGCGTTGGGCCGGTTGGGGCCGGCTCGAGTGTCAAGTTAGCCATCAATTTGCCGCTCGCTGTTTACTGGCAGGCGTTGGGCGAGTCTTACAGCCTTTGCCGTCATCTGGGACTGGACGAGCAATGGCTCGTCGAGCTGTTCGCTGATTCTTCTGGTGGCCCCAATGTCATGAAGGCGCGCGGCTCTGCGGTTGCAACCGCAATGAAAACGGGCATGGCAGGGTCGGCAACCTTTGACTGCGACTCCATTCGTAAAGACCTTCGAACGATGGTTGCAGAGGCTCGTGACCGCGGTTTTGATTTGCCTATTGCCGGCAAGACCCTTGAGGTCTACGACGGTGCGAGTCGCGCGGGTTGGGGCGGTCGGGACTGCACCGAGTTACCCACCTACTGGTCTGGCCGGGCCTTGAAGGCTTAGCGACTCGGAGTCAGCTCATGCAGGAACCCGATCTTCATCTGAGACCGGCCGTCTCCATCGCGGGCATCGGTATCATGGGTCGAGCCATGGTGCGTAACCTCGTAGCCGCAGGCCACGAGGTTGCGGGTTTCGATCCAAGCAGTACAGCCATGGAAAGTCTGGTCGAGCTGGGCGGTTTGCCATCGATCGACATTGCGCATCTGGCGACGCAAAGCGAGTTTCTAATTACCTGTCTGCCCAGCGTTGCCGCCCTGGACGAGGTTGTTGACCGCCTATGTGCCGATCGCGGGCGTGTTCGCATTCTGGCCGAAACCAGTACCTTTCCGCTCAAAGACAAACTGCGAGTACGTCAGCTGCTTGGTACCGCTGGCATTGAAATGCTCGATGCACCGCTTTCGGGCTCGGGTAACCAGGCCTGGAATCGTGATGTGGTCGTATACGCCAGTGGTGAGTCCTCCGCGTTTGCTGCCTTCAAGCCCATCTTCGACGGCTTTTCCCGAGCTCCACACCATCTGGGGGAGTTCGGTAACGGCACCCGTATGAAGTTCGTGGCTAATCTTCTGGTCGCAATTCATACAGCAGCGGCGGGTGAGGCCTTTGCGCTTGCCAGAAAGGCGGGGCTCGATCCAGCGCAGGTGCTTGCCATGGTGAGTGACGGCGCAGGATATTCGCGATCTCTGGCCGCGCGCGGGGAGATGCTGGTGGCTGACCGATACGAGCCCGTTCAGACGATGCCCCTTAATCTGTGGAAAAAAGATCTGAAGGTCATCGGCGAATTTGCTGCTGATTTGGGCTGCCCAACGCCGTTGTTCTCGACCAGCACCTCGCTGTTTACGTCGGCACTGGCCTGCGGACTTGGAGCGCAGGACACTGCAGCGGTCGCTCTAATTTCCGAAAGCTTGGCGGGTCTCGCATCGTCTAAGGGAGTATGAAATCGTGATTCACCGACTATTTCACTGCGCAATCCGAACCGGTCAGCCGGAGCGTATGAAAAACTTCTACACCCGTATCGCAGGCATGATGGTTGATGCCCGCAGGCCCCAAGTGCCTGTAAAAGGGTTCTGGCTTCGCCCCGCAGCTCCTGGGGGCGAAGCCATTATTCATGTGTTCAGCGATGAAGATGCACGGACTCCCGACGGCCGTATTCCCACGGGGGGTGGCGCTGTGCATCACCTGTCCTTCCTGACGAAGGGTTACCACGAAACCCGGTCGCGTATCGAGCAGGCAGGTCTTTCTTTTCGCAGTTCGAACCTTCGCGAAGTCGGTCTGTGGCAAATCTTTGTGCACGATCCCCACGGAATCCTTGTAGAACTAACGTTTGAAGCCGCTACTGAGGCTGGGCCAGAACCTTCGATTCCGCCTGATCTCGAGTTCGATGCACAGAAAATCGTGTGGTTTGATCCTGCCCAGTACGTGGTTTTTGACAACTAGGCCGTATTACCCGGCAAATCCCCCAAAAGATCGTCTTGTGCTCAAGCGTGGCATGATGATGCTGTCACTCCGATAACCAGGAGACTTTTGTGTATCGTCCCCACTCTCACGTAGGCTGGTCGCTCGCCCGCTTTGTCCAGCACGCCATAAGGCCTTTAGGTCAACTCGCTGCGCCTTGGTCAGTCGTACATGCATGGCTACTACTGATTCCCATGCTGATCATGGTTGCCTCGCAGGCCCACGCCCAGGCCTGGCCACAGCGCCCCGTGAAGATTGTGGTCACGTTTCCAACGGGAGGCGCGCCTGACATTCTTGCCCGTATTTTTAGCGATAAGGCACAGATGGGCCAGCCGGTGGTGGTCGAGAACAAACCGGGCGCGGGTGGCAATATTGGCGCTGACACGGTGGCGAAGTCAGCGCCTGATGGCTACACCCTGGTCATGGCCACCGTGGGCACGCACTCCATTAACGGTTCGCTCTACGCGAAAATGCCCTACGACATGGTCAAAGATTTCACGCCCGTGTCGCTGGTGGCTTCAACGCCTAATCTGCTGGTGGTCAACAACAACCTGCCGGTTAAAAGCGTGCAGGAACTCATCGATTACATGAAAGCCAACCCCGACAAGCTGTCATTCGGTTCGCCGGGGGTGGGTACGTCGGTTCATGTGTCCGGTGAGCTCTTCAAATCCATGACGGGTACGCGCATGACGCATGTACCTTACAAGGGACGTCAGTTCGCGATCCCTGATCTGGTGGGCGGCAGCATTCAGCTCATGTTTGACAACATGCCCTCGGCCATTCCCATGGCGCGCGAAGGAAAAATCCGTGCCCTGGCGGTAACGTCAGCGCAGCGTTCGCCTGCGGCCCCTGAGGTTCCCACCGTCGCCGAGACGCTGCCAGGCTTTGAGGCCAGCTCCTGGTTCGCGATTTTCGCGCCCGCAGGAACGCCCAAGGCGGTGGTCGATCGCCTGCATTCAGAGGTGTTACGCGTCTATCGCCTGCCCGATGTGCAAGAGCGTCTCAAGACACTCGGACTTGACGCTGTGCTGTCTACCCCCGAGCAACTCGCCGCCTATCAGGCCAGCGAAATCGTTAAGTGGGCAAAGGTGGTGAAAGATTCAGGCGCCAAGGCTGAGTAAGCCAGGCGCGAGACTGGCGGGTTCGCATCCGTGCTGAAAGTCCCAGGCCGGATGCGGTCCGTGTAGCGTCATTGATTGCCCCTTGATTCGCAGCCAGTCGCCCTCGGGCAGCCCGATGACCCGGGTTTGCGGGGTCAGCGTGGTCAGCTCAGTCAATCGTTGCCGGCGTGTTTCACCTTGATGACCCGGCGGCATGAAGTCTGTGTAGTGACAGTTGAGCTGAAAGGGCACCAGACTCAGCGCATCGAACCCTTTAGGGTCGATAATGGGCATGTCGTTGGTTGTGCGGATGCTGGGGCAGGCTAGAACAGAGCCCGCGCTCCATCCGGCATAGGGCAGTCCCTGCCGTACTGCCCCTGATATGGCCTGGAGCCAGCCACGGCTGCGGCACTCGGCCAACAGCCTGAACGTGTTGCCACCGCCTACAAAGATGATGTCCGCATCGCGTACAGCCTGCTTCGGATCAGGCAGGGTGTGCGCTCCGATGATGTCCAGACCCAGTGAGGCGAGCGCCTGTCGAACATTGTGGGTGTAGTCGTCCCAGCCAATGGTCACACCCGCAAATGGCAGAAACACCGCGCGCTGGCAGCCCGCCGCGATATCTGCGAATGCATCCAGGGCATGGGTGAGGTAGCGCCCATCGGGCATACGGGAATTCGATAGCAGCAAAAGATTCATGATGGATGCCTAGCGAAGAAAGCCACTGCGGCCGCTACCCGTCGCGGAGAGTTCATCGTTACGGGCATCGTCGAGTGCAAGCACACGCCGCATCAGGGGCGATAGAGAAGCCTGTGTCTCTGACCTTAGGAGACGCCGTTGATACTGCTGCTGAGGTTTGTCGCCACGAACATAAAAACCGTGTAGCGACCGCCGCGGCAGGCGGGTGCGGTTGGCGGTGCCGCCATGCCACATGTGTGCATTCGTGAGAATGACATCGCCGGCTTTGCCCAGACCGACCTGCTCATCGGGATGGGCGGCATTGGGGTCATCAAGTACCTGCTGGGGAATTTGTCGCGAGCGATGAGTACCGGGCACAAAACGCGTGGGACCGTTGTCTGGGGTGAAGTCGTCCAGCATCCAGATCGAATTGAACACTGAGTAGCCCGATTCATCGGCGACCAGACCCATGTCACAGTGCAGCGGCTGCAAACCCTTCTCGCCTGGCAGTGCGGCACGATAGTTCAGGCTGGAGAGTTTCCAGTCGGGTCCCAGGACAGATTCAACGGCTCGTAGCAGGGCTGGATGCGACACTACCCGCTGAAAGCACGCACCCTTGTCTACCAGGTTGGCCAGTCGATCCGAGCCAGGCTCGGGGCGAAATTCAGAGCCGGCTGTATCACCCTCATCGCGCAGAAGACGCTCGGTGGTCTCGCAGACCTCGCGTAGCCAAGCGGCGTCCATGACCCCGCGCAGAATGACAAACCCCTCAGCAGCCAGCTGCTCGAGCTGTTCGGCATTAATTTGAAATTCACTCGTCATACCTGAATGTTCGGATGTCAGACCGTGCAGTGTCAATTCGAGCTGCGATATCTGTGGACCCACATATTGACGCAGACGCTGCCACTCGAGTGGTTCGTAAGTACCTTGGTCACGGGGCGCATAGCGGCTGTAGACGCTTGAATTTCTGCGCGACTTTGGCATGCCTAGAGCAAGGTGACCAAATCCCAGTGGTTGCCTTGGTAGGATTCGACCTCAAGGCTGTCGCTTATCTCTTTAAAGGCCAACGTTAGTTTGGCTGGCAGGTCTGGGTCCTCAGAGGGTTCGTCATCTTGCTGAGGTACCCGAGGCCAAGAGTCATCGGACTGCGAATCGCCTGCGTCGGCCTGTGATTTCGCATAGCGGGTGAATTGTTGATTGCTGCGAAGCGCGGCGAGTTGGTCCTCGGGCGATTGTCTGATCAGCTCAATGACGGTCTGGTAGTCGAGCCCGGTCTCAAGGTCTGTCATCCGCGCATTAAAGTTAAGCGCAGCCTGCCCCGTGTTGGTGTTGAGGTTGACGACGTTAACCGCCTCCCCCAGACATTCTTTGTCGTGTTGTTCGACGAGCTTAATCTGGGTTGGATTGAGCATATCAACGACGAACATATTCAGGGGTCTGTTGTGCCTTCGCAGAATGTACTGCAAGTGTTGCAGACTGCCCCAGATGCGCTCTCGATCTGAAAACAGGTTCGTCCAGCTATTCAGGTAAGTACCGGGGCTGGTTTTGATCAGGGCTGCCGTCACCCCCCTATACTCGGC
Source organism: Pseudomonadota bacterium (assembly GCA_039800325.1). GTDB lineage: Bacteria > Pseudomonadota > Gammaproteobacteria > Burkholderiales > Burkholderiaceae_E > SYIM01. The sequence goes on from JBDLQY010000158.1 coordinate 7,004, forward strand.
TGGGTTACCGGTTTTGAGATCAGCAGCGATAAACGAGGCGATCTGGTCGACGGTGTCAGGATCGCCCTTAGAGAAATCAGCTGTGACCCAGTCACACACCGCCTGCCTGTTTATGGGCAGTTTTAGAGCCAGGGCAGCGGTATGCAGGGCACAGTCCCCATCGGCTGGTGCCTCGCCGAATTGAATCTCACGCCGAATCCCGTCTGCATCGATTGCGTGCCTGATAACACTGAGATACTGAGGCTTGGCAGGCTCGGACTGACTGGGTTTTGGGTCGCCGTTGAGCAAAGGCTCAGGGGGAGCCTCGATAAGCTTTTGCGGGGCCCTTGCATGTGCCTGCTGCAAGACCTGAGTGACTGCTGAATCGGACTGTTCAGGCGGATTTGGGGCAAGGCATGACGAAGCCTCTTGCCTAAGGGGGGCTATTCCGTTCGTGCGTAACCTCGCAGTCTGCGCGGGTTGCATCAGGCGAAGCGCCAACCGATCAGCCTGGATGGAGGCATCTTTCTGATCTGCTTGTGCCACGTCATCGAGCCCGTCGAGCGCCTGGACCAGTTTCACGAAACTTTGAGTACCAACCCGTTGATCCGACTGTGCCAGATAGTCCGTCAGTGCCTGTTGAACCCCGAGGTGGTCGCCGTAGGCTTTGGCAACCATATCGGCAACGAGATCTTTGGCGGCTAGGTTGGCGCGCGAACGAGACCAGAGCAGATTCTTGCCAAGTGTCAGTCGGTTATCCGCCCCGTCGGTCAGACGCAAATAGCCCTGGATGACGCCGCGGCCGTTAGCGGTTCGAAGCCCCGCTGCAATCCGAACCAGTTCTCGCCTGGCCTGAGCACTGTCGCCGTTAAAACGAGGGCCGCCCTCGGTTTGCTGAAAATTTTGAGAGGTAATTCTGAACGTCGCCATTTCAAGTTTTTCAAAGAAAGGTGCATCAGCGCAGATTATCTGAGTTGGTCCCGTTATGGCAGTCTGGTCTTTTCCTAGACTGGCTCGTCTTCCGGGCGCCAGGCGTGATCGGTCAGTTCGGGGCAACCTGATGAAACGCGCCGGGCGCAGCTATGGCATGGGTAGTCGATGCATGTGAGGTCGACCGAGGCGGGGAAGGGAAGATCACAGGGCTCGACTTACAACCCGGCTTGCCGTGGACTATTTCGGCTTTAAAAGCTCGCGCTACTGAGCGACCTGCATTGGGAATATTGCACCCTCATGAGCGTACGACCTCGCGATGTCTAATTGAGCACAAGGTCAGCCCGGTTTGCCAATGGCTGTTCGGGGCCCGTATAATCCGCGTCCCCACTCAGGGGCGGCTAGCTCAGTGGTAGAGCACTGCCTTCACACGGCAGGGGTCACAGGTTCGAACCCTGTGCCGCCCACCAAAATCCCAAAGCAAAACAGTCGCTTAGAATTCGAGCGTTGGCCAGCGTCGTGCAAGTATCCTAAAAGTATCCTAATCGGGGTTCGCCCGCTCTCTCTTGGCGACGGGACAAGCATCGCGCGCTGTACGGTAGCGAAGCGATCGCCCTGTTGGGAGGTCCGCGCTGGTTGCTAGCAAGCACCTTCCCCAAAGCTTCAAAATCGCCGCTAGCTGCCCCCCCCGGGCCCCCCCCTAATACGCCAGATCGGACCCACAAGGCTGCGTACACTCGGATCTGTACGAACGATCCGCCTTGCCCTGACCTTCTGTAACCGGTAGATTAATAAATGCGTAAGCCAATCTCCGGTCGGTTACGCACGCACGCGCTTTACACCTAGAGCGGTAAGCACACTGGATCCGTTGCCCAGAAGGACGCATATGCGCCCCCTTGATGCCAGCCTAGTGCCGATCCCCGTTGCCGCGCCGGGCGAACCGCGCCTGCCATTCCGAGTGTCCATCTGGAATTAGAAAGGTTCACGCGAAAGTTCGGCGATTCAGCAACCTATGTGGCTGTTGCTAAGCACTAAACTCGAGAGGATTACAAGCATGAAAAACCTATCGTATTGGCTTCTTGCTTCGACACTTGTCTCAGGCATGTTGACCTTTGCTGGGTGCGCGACCAGCCCGTCGCAAACTGGAGTCAGCTTGGATCTGACGTCGAGCCTACCGGACTTCCTGAGCAGTGAAATGCAAACCGTAAAATCGTTGGTACAGGAAAAAAAATTCGAAGAGGCAAGGGCGTATTTGTCAAAGGAGTCAAATTACTTCAATCAACGATTGGCCGATAAGGACAAGCCATTTCCGCCTGAACTAATAGAACTGGGAAATTATATTTTCAGACAAGACTTCAAAACAATGGTTGACTCCCGGATGAAAGAGTTAGCGGCAATCAAAAGCGTCAGCGTTTCATCCACTTGGACGCAAGTAAACCAGACGCTTACAAGCGCGAGCAGAATGTATAACTCTTTAACGACTGATCAGCGACTAAGGAATTCTGAAGAGCCAACAGTCGCCGCGAAAGCGCTGGGGGCGGAAATTGAGCGTATAAACAGAATTATCGTTGCCGAAAGAAGCGAAATTTTCAGACAGACGTTTGAGTCGGTAATACAAAATGGAACACATCCGGCGCGTACAGTCGGGTCGACTAGTTTTACTCCAAGAAACTACGAGCAGTCGGCGCTGTTTCAAGCTCAGGCCGTGGCTAGGCTCCAGAGACTCGAGACCCCGGATAGACTTCAGAGCAGCGCGAGAGCCCTGACGAATTACCTGTCAACCTCATCCAAATCGACGATCGATGCTCGCTACGAGAGACTGGCGTTAGAAATACTTGGCAAAAGACCAAAAACTGTTGAGTCGATCTTTGAAACAACACCATACCAGACGCCCTTCACCCGAAAGGATATTCCTAGTGTAGCGGGGTTACGAGTTGCTTTTGTTGCACCAGAAACAACCGGAGCGAGCGAGAGATTTCGCGTATCGATAAATGGTGTTGGCCACGAAACTATTTCCCGAATACCTGAACGGGATGTAAGTTCTGTTCAGTGGGACAAATACGACTTTGTATTGTTTGCCCGGGTAAATTCCGCTACCCACTCCCGAAAAATTATCAGTGAGGAAAGCGTACCAAGCCGAATAAAAGCGGGGACGAGAACAGTTCCAAATCCAGCATTCACCTCCGCGATGATAGAATATCAGTCCGCACAAACCGAATATCGACTTGCAGAGGAAAGGCTAGCCTCATTCCCTGCGACATGCTACAGCAACGCATGCGCCTTAAATAAATTCGCTGCATCACTTAATTCGAGCAACGCGTCAACCAAATTTAGAGAGGTTGGCCAGAGGTTTGCGTCGACACCCCAAACGCTTCAGGAGGATGTTTTTCAGAGGTATAGTTATCGCAAGGTTGCTATCGAATCTCACCGCTCAACCGTGATTGACGGGTACGTATTTGACGTGGCTAAAGGGCGCGCACATGCCGTCAGCCACCCGGTCCAAGAGAGTAAGCGATTTAATGTGGTCTATAACGTTCGAGACAACGACGTTGACCATCACCAAATCCAGCGGCAAAGCGATAGCGAATCCGCTGTTATTCAGTGGGAAAAACGAGATCAATCGGTCCAGTTCTCTGATGTCTTTAACATCCGAAACTTCAAGACCGCTCGCGGAAGCAACGTTGATGATATCTCGGTAGCCATAAAAACAGCTGGTATATCGTCAGCGAGTAGTTCGACGAGTACCGACGGGACGCGAGCGGCCTCGCCGGTGAGCTCGGGTGGCGCCGGATCCGTTATCGCCGACGACCGATTTCACGGAATCGTGGTGGTTGAAGGAAACGATGGCTTCGGGACAGGGTTTTATGTTTCGCCTAACTTGATTATCACATCTCACCATGTGGTGGGGAGTAGAACTTTGGTTCCCTTATCGTCCTTTGAGGGCAGGAGGTTTAACGGAACCGTGGTTAGCATTGATAGGCGTTTAGATCTAGCACTGGTAGAAACCGCGACGAGAGGGAGGCCACTCAGGATTCACTCGGGAGCGGTACGGCTTGGGGAAACCGTTGAGGTTATCGGTCACCCAAAAGGCTATAAATTCACGATCACGCGCGGGGTTGTTAGTGGCATACGCAAGGTGATGAGCACCACTGAAAGCTCCCCCATTCCTGTTGAGTATGTTCAGACGGACGCATCAATTAGCCCGGGGAATTCGGGTGGGCCGGTTTTTTTAGGGGGCGCGATAATTGGGGTGGTTGATTGGTCTCGAGTCGACAAGAGATCGCAAAATCTGAATTTCAGCGTTTCATTCAACGAAATTAGAAGTTTCCTTAATCAATCTAAACGGGATTGATAGTAATAGACTAATTTAGACTTATCGGCAACGAACGTGTATTGAGTCGCCCACTCCGCATGGATGACCGAGGAAGATTTAGTAGAACTGAGTATCAGAACTGCCAACGGGCGAATCACCTGTCGCCGCTGTACCGCGAGGAGTTCACGCACAGGGCTCCAGTGCCGGCGTCCGGCGCTTAATGAGTCGCCCCTGATATTTCAATAACCTATTGATTTGCATTGATAAATTGGTGATTCTGAGTTATGTTTTCTCTCGGTTTTTCGGGTTCTACCCTCGGTTTTCTGGGAGTTTTGCCGATGTCC
>JBDLQY010000159.1:0-22478 GCA_039800325.1 Pseudomonadota bacterium
TAGGCGGATACGAGGCACCGCGGGGCCTCAGGGCGCCTTTACCGTAATGCGCCACAGGGTGCGCGCGTACTGGGGGGCGGTGAGGGTGGCCGAGTGCAGCAGCGCAGCGTTATCCCAAATCACCACATCACCCGGGCCGTAACTGAGGCGGTATTGATACCGAGGATGGGTTGAGTGCGCCTTGAGGTCGTCGAGCAGCTCGCGACCTTCCTGGTCGGCCATGCCCTCAATCCCAAACGAACTGCCTGACACCGAATAAAGCGCCTTACGACCGGTGAACCAGTGGATGAGAACCAGGGGGTGGTACACCCAGTTCATTTGACTTTTTTGCGCATCATTGAGCACCGACGCGACTGTTCGTGATTGCTCGTTGAGATCATCGCGGTTGCCGTAGTGATGGCGCACCCTGAGATTTTCAAGGCGAGACTTCATATCGCCGGGAAGGTCATCCCAGGCGGCGCACTGGTCTGCAAAAAGGGTGTCGCCACCGACCTTAGGTACCTCAATGGAGTACAGCGTCGTGGCACGCGCCGTCTTGGCCAGGTATGAATAATCGGTGTGGAAATAAGTACCCGCATCGGCCAGGCCCTGGGGCACTCCGTCTTTGACCACATTCGATAAAACCAGAATGTCGGCGAGGTCGGGATGGTGGAACTGATTGATGACATGTGGCTCGGGTTTACCGAAGCGGCTGGCCCAGGTGTGAAACTGGCGAGCGGTCAGGTGCTGACCGCGCACCACCAACAGATGGGCGTCGTAAAAACGTCGCGCAATCTCCTCAAATTCGCTCTGCGACAGCGGCTGGCCAAGATCGATGCCCTGCAGCTCAATGCCGAAACTGCCCAGAGGGCGCGATGAAAGCTGCAGGGAGGTGGTGGGAGCATTCATGTGAACCTCCGGCTACTTGAGAAACTCCGGTGAGATGAGTCCGGGTAGAAATAGCGAGACCTGCGGCCAGATGATAACCAGCACTAAAACGCCCAGCATGGGCATCAGCATGATCATCACGTCTTTCAGTACCTCGCCCATCTTCACGTTGGCGATCGAGCATGAAATCATGAGGCACAGACCGTAGGGCGGCGTGACCAGACCAAAGGCTAGCGACACGATGCCGATCATGGCAAAGTGAACGGGGTCCATGCCGACTGCCTTGGCTAGCGGCTGCAAGATCGCGCCGACAATGATGATGGCCGGAATCGCGTCCAGAAAGCAGCCCACGACCAGGAAGACGAGCGCGATGAAGAAACCGGCCTGCACCGGGCCCATGCCCCAACTGAGTATGTTGGATAAAAGGCTTTGCGGAATTTGGTAATAAGCCATCATCCAGCCGAAAGCGCTGGCAGTTCCGACGCAGAACAGGGTTACGCCGGCCAGTTTGCCAGTTTCAAGTAACGCCGAGTAGAGACCCTTGAGGTTCATCTCGCGGTAGACGAAGACCGATAGAACAATGGCGTAGATCACGGCAATGGCTGCAGATTCGGTGGCAGTAAACCAGCCGAATATCTTGCCGCCGATGATGATGAAAGGTGTCAGCAGGGCTGGTATTGATACCCATAGCGCAGCCATAACTTCGCCCACCCCCGCCGAAGCGTAAGTGGGATAACCGCGACGCTTGGCGTAAACATGCACGGTGGCCATCTGCACCAGGCCAATCAATAAACCCGGAATGATTCCGGCCAGAAATAACGCGCCGATGGAGGTGGTCAGCACGCCACCCCAGACGATCATCAGAATAGAGGGCGGAATAATGACCGCCATGACGGCTGACACGGCGGTGATGGCGACCGAAAAACTCAGGTCGTAGCCTTCTTTGGTCTGCGCATCAATAAAGATTTTGCCCTGGCTGGCAGCATCGGCCGTTGACGAGCCCGAAATGCCGGCGAAAAAGATCGACAACACGATGTTCACCTGGGCCAGGCTGCCCGGCATACGGCCCACCAGCGCTCTTGAAAGCCGCACCAGGCGATCGGTGATGCCGCCGATATTCATTAAGTTGGCGGTGAGCAGAAAAAACGGGACCGCCAGCAGAATGAACGAGTTGTAGGCGTTAAAGGTTTCCTGCACCAGCAGCATCATCGATAGCTGCTTTTCCATAAAGAGCATGGGCAGGCAGGCAAGCCCCAGCGCCGCAGCCACCGGTACGCGCAGCACCAGCAGCAAAAAAAAGATACCGAACAGGATTGCCGCGGCCTGGCCGGGCGAAAACAGCAGATTGCTCATGTCAGGCCTGAGTTGAACCGCGACTTAAAATGCGCGCCATGTCGAGCATGTGCTCGCCCTGAAACAGCAACCAGCTGGCACCGAGCACTGGCCATGCGACGTGGATGGTCCACAGCGGTAGCTCGGCGAGCTCAGAGATGCGGTAAAACGCAAACTGGGTGAATTCCCAGCCGGCCCATATGAAGACCAGCGCGAACACCAAAATAGCGACGCCCGACACCAGCTCAAGCATGGCGTGGGCGCGAGTCGACAACTTGGGCCATATATCAACTGTGAAATGCGCGCGCTCTTTCATGCCCACCATGGCGCCTATCATGATGGTCCAGATGAACATCAGACGAGCCAGTTCTTCCGTCCAGATGTAGGTGGGCAGAAGCTCAGTGTGTCGCGAGACAATCTGTAGCGTGACAGGCACCAAAAGCACCGTCAGCGCCAAGACCAGAAGAAAGCACAGTAACCGATACCAGGCGTCACTTGCGCGACGCCAGGCACCGCGCGGTGCGCGGGCCTGGTTTGTCATGACTGCAATCCGGCGTTAAGCGGCGAGAATTTTCTCGTGGACAGCCGACGCCTCGATCTCTTTGGCGTAGGCGGCCATGACCGGGTCGACCAGTTTTTTCATGCCGTCACGGTCATTGAAAGCCACCCGCTTGAGGCGTCCGGCTTTCTCGAGCGCGTCGATTCGCTGAGAGTCACCGCCGGATTCGATCTCGCCGCCGTAAAGCCCCGCCTCTTTGCCTGCACGGACCACAGCATCTTGCAGAGCCTTGGGCAGGTTATTAAAGGTCTTGACCGAGAAGCACAGGGGTCGGATGGTGATGGCATGCTGGGTCATGTTGAGGTTGGGTGCAACCTCGTAAAACTTCATCTGCTCAACACCAGCAGCCTCGTTTTCGCCCGCCTGGATGACGCCGTTTTGAATAGCGTTGTAGACCTCGTTGTAAGCAATAACCGAGGGAGCCATGCCAGCAGCGGCAAAGGTTTTGCTCCAGATGGGGGCCCCTTGCACGCGGACTTTCAGGCCCTTCATTTCGGCCAGATTGCTGACGGCCTTGGTGGCGAAAATGTTGCGCACACCGCCTCCGCCGTAACCGATCAGCATGACACCCGCGCGTTTGGCGATGTCGTCAGCGATGGGCTTGAAGATGTCCTGGTCGATGACTTTTTTCCAGTGGGTCAGATCGCGGAACAGGAAGGGCGCATCGATGAAGGGCGCAGCCTTTGAAAAAGTGGACATGTGCGCCGGGGAAGCCACGGCGAAATCAACCGCACGGCCCGCAGCCATGTACTCGACGTACTGCTTTTCGAGACCGAGGGAGCTATTTTTGTGAATAACGAAATTGACCGGCTGGTTGTAGTACTTTTTGATCAGGTCAGCGAAACGCTGCATCGCCATGGTGTAGGGATGCTCGTCGTTGAACTGGGAAGCGCCGTTGAGCGTGATGGCCTGTGCCTGAGCGCGACCAATAATGCCAAAGGTTGAAACGGCGGCGCCAGCGGCGGCGGCGCCTACGAAAGCTCTGCGTTGCATGTGTGTCTCCTCACGGTGATCGGGCTTGGTTCGGCCTGTGCCGCTACCCGTGCTTGAAGTGTAGCCCGAGATGCGGCGAATCCAAAGCTTATGCCGCTTACGTTCAGCAAAGCGCCTGCTGCCCGGTACTCAGTCTAGTGGCGCGTCGGGCGCTCCCACGCACAGAAAATACCGCCCTGAAGCTCGCGTGCGACGGGGTCAAGATCGTTGGGCGTGGCCGTCAGGCGCGCTGCCCAGGCCTCGGCGTTGTCTTTTGGTACAAACCCGATGCGGCGGGCGGCATCGTCAGCCCACCAGCCCCGGTCGTTATTGGACGCACCAAAGACGATCTCAAAGTGCACTGATGCTTCGATCGAGCACACAACCAGTTCGGTGAAGTCGGACCAGCTGAGCCAGGTGGACAGGTGACGCAGCTCAGCGGGCTCATCGGGCGCGCGCGCAGTACCTATGCGCAGACAGACCGCCGTCACGCCGAACTTGTCGGCGTAGTAGCTTAGAAGCGCTTCGCCAAAGGCCTTTGAGACGCCGTAGCGGGTGTCCGGGCGCACGGGTTCGCTGCCATCCAGCCTGCGGGTTCGCGGATAAAAGCCGATGGCATGGTTGGACGACGCGAATACGATACGGCGAACACCTGCCCGCCGCGCCGCATCAGCGGTCTGGTAACACCCCTCGATATTGGCATCGCGGATGGCCTCCCACGGGCCTTCGGTGGGGACGCCCGCCAGATGAACCACAGCATCCACGCCCTTCATGGCCTGTTCCATGCGCCCGCCGTCGGCGATGTCACACTGAACGACGGTTTCGCCGCCGATAGCTGGGGGCATGGCTGCGCGGTCGACTAGCACGAGTTCGTAGCGGCCGCGCAGTCGTTCGCGCAAAACACTGCCTAAGAGACCGGCAGCACCGGTGATCATGATTTTTTTCATGGGGATTTCCAACCGTTAAAGAGCCGACCAGCCTGGTGATTCACGGTCGAGCGTGCGTTGAATCGCTGCAAAAAACAGGTCGGACTGCTGGCGTTCGCCCGCAATCTGAGCGCCGACCTTCTGCGCCAAGGCATCGGGGACGCGATGCAGCGGCCTGCCGCCGGACATCTGCAGGGCCAGCGCCTGATGCATGCAGGCGCGCTCGAGGTAGTAAAGATCGTCAAAGGCCCAGGCGACCGATGCGCCAACGACGGTGACGCCGTGGCTGGCCATGAACAGCACATCCTTGCCCTTGAGCTGTGACGCGATGCGCTCTCCCTCGGCGGCATCCAGGGCCAGTCCGTTGTAATGGTCATCGTAGCCCACCCGATTCCAGAAACGCAGGGTGTTCTGATTGCACCATTCAAGCCGGCCACCGTCGATGAGGGTGATCGCCGTCGCATAAGGCATGTGCGTGTGCAGAACGGCGCGGGCATGAGGATTCAGCCGGTGTATCCAGCTGTGAATGAAGAAGGCCGTGGGTTCAAGCGTATGCCGACCGTCCAGAACGGTACCCGAGCCATCGATGAGCAGAATGTCGCCCGCCGTGACCTCTGCCCAGTGCAGACCCTGAGGGTTGATGAGGTAACGATCGGGGGCCAGCTCGAGGCTGAAGTGGTTACACACGCCCTCATTCATATTGAGGCGGGCTGCCCAGCGCAATGCCGCCGCCAGATCGATACGGCCCTGTCGCAGGGTTCGCTGGTCGATGTCGCCGGTGGCCTTGGCGCCAACAGCCTTGGTCATGTCGTTCATAGGTGCTCCGATGGGTCTTCAACATGCTGCGTTTGCGGCGAAAGTATGCCCGCATCGCCGCGGCTTGTCCTGGTACTGCGTGGCAGCCGTAAAACCGCATTCGACTGCGCCAGGATGCGACAATTGGGTCCATGTCACGCATCGATGATCTGCGTAATCTCATTCTCAAGGCCAAGCACGCCTACTACTACAGTGCCGAGCCCATCATGAGCGATGAGCAGTATGACTCGCTCGAAGATGAGCTGCGCTCGCTCGCGCCTGATGACCCGGTGCTCGCATTGGTGGGCTCGCCGGTTCCGCCCGACACCATGCTGACCAAGGCCCGCCATGCCATTCCCATGGGTAGCCAGAACAAGGTGAACTCTCAGGCCGAATTTCGCGCCTGGCTTGAGAAATGCGGCGGTGGTGCGGTTCAGGCCAGCTTGAAGGGTGATGGTGCCAGTGCGGCCGCCTACTATCGGGACGGACGGCTGGTGCAGGCGATTTCTCGGGGCGACGGCATCATGGGCGAAGATATCACCGCCAATGCCTTGCGTTTCAAGGGACTTCCGGCCTGGGTGGCCGACCCGAGCGGGCGCCCGTTTACCGGCGCGGTGCGCTTCGAGGTTATTTTGACGATTGCCGACTGGGCCGTGGTCGACCCCTCGCGCAGCAAGAATCCGCGCAACGCTGGCAGCGGCATCATGGGCCGAAAAAATGGGTATCAGGCCGATTGTCTGACCGCCTATGCCTTCGACATCGATGAAACCCGCGAGGGTCAATCGGTGTCATGGCAGCGCGAGCAGGACAAGACGCAACGGCTGGCCCAGCTGGGCTTCAACCTTATCCCCGGGCAGCACTGCCAGACCGCGGATGAGGCCGTAGCGTGGTTCGAGGGTGTGGTGGCGCAGCGCGAGAGCTTGCCGTTTTGGGTCGACGGTGTCGTGATGAAGCTGGATGACACCGGGCGACAACAGGCGCTGGGTGTTACCGCGGGACGGCCCAAAGGGCAGGTGGCCTGGAAGTTCGACTCAGCCGGTGCTCAGACCGTTCTTGAAGATGTGGTGGTCAGCGGCGGGCATACTGGCGCGCTGGTACCGGTGGGAAAGCTCAGGCCGGTGGATATCGGGGGCACTACGGTCAGCAGTGTGTCGCTGGCCAACTATGACGAAATCGCGCGGCTGGACGTTGCCGTCGGTGATTCGGTCTGGCTGATCAAGGCCAATGACATCATCCCCAAAATCGTCCGTGTGACCGACCGTCCCTCCGGGCGGCGCCCCATCGCAATACCCACAGCCTGTCCGTTTTGCGGCGGAGCGGTGGCGCGCCGGCTCAATACCAGCGGCGAGAGCGGTGTGGTGCTTGAGTGTCGAAACGCGGCATGCCCTAAGAAGTCCAGCGGAAAAATCAGCCGATGGATTAGCGGGCTTGATATTCAGGGCATTGGTGATTCAGTGCTGGAGGCCATGCTGGATCGCTTCGGCATTGAGGACGCGGCTGACCTGTACCGTCTGTCCGACAGGGCTGCGGAGCTTGGCGAACTCATCATCAATCGCGAAAAAGATATTCGCCTGGGGGACAAACGCGCGCAGGCGATTCTGTCGGCGATTGATGCCACGCGCGTGCTCAGTCTGCCGCAGTTTCTGGGCTCTCTGGGCATTGATCATCTGGGGCAACGGCGGGTTGAGCTGATGCTTGAGGCTGCCGGTGGTGAACTCGATACGCTGGAAGCGTGGCGCAGCGGCCGCCTGCGCCAGACCGAATTTGCTGAGCGTGTTGGCGCCCCCAATTTGGGCGGCTCTATTCAGGACGGTGTTGATGCGATGGCCCAGGTCATTGACAAGCTGCTGGCCAATGGCGTCACCATTACGGCGGTATTGCGTGACGCGCAGGGCGGGTCGCTTCAGGCTGAGGTACGGCCCACGCTGTGTATTAGCGGCAAGCTGCCCAGCGGACTCAAGAAATCAGACTACGAACAGCCTCTTGCTGCAGCAGGCTTTGAATTGGTCGATGCGGTCAGTGCACAGCTACGTTATCTGGTCCTGGCAGAGGTTGATTCCACCAGCAGCAAGGCACAGAAGGCGCGCAAGCTGAACATAACGATTCTGGATGAGCCAGGCTTACGCGCGCTGATAGAGGCTGCGGGAGGCGTGTCGCCGGCTATCGCCTGATCGGCGATCGTCGCGTGGTGCTGCTTACGCACGGCATCAACCAGATGTAATCGCGCTGAGATTTATTCGCGCTTGGCGCTTTCAGTCATCCGCGCTTTGCGCTCAGGGCCTGTGCCATCGTCTTGCCCAGTTCAACGCCCCACTGGTCGAAGGCGTGCAGGTTCCACAGGGCGGCCTGACAAAACACTTTATGCTCGTAAAGCGCGATCAGGGCGCCCAGGCTCGCAGGCTCTAGACGCTGCAGGCGAATGAGCGTCGAAGGGCGATTGCCGGGATAGGTGCGATGAGGTGTCAGGCGCGCCACATCTGCCGGACTGAGCCCTTCTGCGGCCAGTGCCCGAGCGGTCTGTGCTTCATCGCGGCCAAGCGCCAGTGCCTGGCGCTGCGCCTGCAGATTCACGCGGACCAGATCGCGGTGGATGGCAGCTCGAGGCAACGGCGGATCATCGTCCAGCACTTCGATGAAATCCACGGGAATGATGTCCGTGCCCTGGTGCAGCAGCTGGTAGAAGGCATGCTGGCCGTCAATACCCAGCCCACCCCACACGACGGGCCCCGAGGCGCGCTCGAGCGGTTGGCCGTGGATATCAACCCGCTTGCCCAGCGACTCCATTTCAAGTTGCTGCAAAAAGCGTGGCCACAGCTCGAGGCGGCTGTCATAGGGCAGACTGACCAGGCTGGATCGCCCCAGTAGATTACGGTTCCAGATGCCGGCCAGCGCCATCATAAGAGGCGCATTGCGCTCTGGCGGCGCGGACATGAAGTGGGCGTCCATCTTGGCTGCACCCGACAAAAACGCTTCAAACGCCTTCTCGCCCAGCGCGATTGCCAAGGGTAGGCCGATGGCCGACCAGACTGAGTAACGTCCGCCCACCCAGTCCCAAAAATAGAAGCAGCGCTCGGCCGCGAAACCACGCGCAAGGGCTCGATCAGGATTGGCGGTGACGGCCACCATAGACGCGTGCGGCTGGGTCAGGCCCTGCTCGCCAAGCCATTGCGTAACGCTGTCCAGAATGGTGAGCGTTTCCTGAGTGCTAAAAGTTTTTGACTGAACGATAAACAGCGTGCGGTCAGCCTCGATCTGTTCAAGCAGTGCTGACAGTGCCCAGGGATCCGGGTTGGAGAGGTAATGCACACGCGGACCAGAAGCGCGGCCAGGCGCGAGTGCTGCGGTCGCCATGCGCGGCCCAAGATCTGATCCACCAATGCCGATGTTGACGACGGCTTCCACCGGGCGGCGGCCACCCACGAGAATGCTTCCGCTGCGCACACCTTCGGCAAAGTTCAGAAAACGTCTACGCTCATCGAGTACCGACTGGGTGATGGCATCGCCCCAGGGCGACGAGGTCGATTGATCGGATACGCGCAAGGCCATGTGCAGCACCGGCCTGCGCTCGGTGGCATTGATGGGTTCACCGCGAGCCATGGTCTGCGCCTGGCCCGCCACATCGCAAGTCGCGGCAAGCGCGAGTAGTGCCCTGTGCACGTCGGCGTTAATAGCCTGATGAGTAAAATCGAGCTGCAGCCCAGCAGCTTCGAGGTGCATAGCGTGCTGGCGTGATGAATCGTTGAGGAGTTCGGCGATACAGGGCGGCTTGGCCGCCAGTGCCTGCAGATCTTGCCAGGCTTTCACGATCACTGACTGCTGAGCGCGCTGGCCTCTCGAGCCAGTGCCGTGATAGCCGCCCAGTCGCCCGCTCGAAGCTTATCGGCCGGCGTCATCCAGATGCCACCCACCATTGCAACATTGACCTGTGCCAGATATTCGGCGGCATTGCTTTGGTTGATACCGCCGGTTGGGCAGAAGCGAATATCTGGGAAGGGACCGTGCAGGGCGCGCAGCATGCCCAGACCTCCCGCCTGAGTGACCGGAAACAGCTTGAGTAGTTTCAGCCCAGCGCCGGAAGCCGTCATGATTTCGCCAGGCGTCATCACGCCAGGAATAAAAGGCAGCGACTGCGCGCAGGCCGCATCCAGCAGACGATGCGTGAGACCCGGCGAGATGGCAAAGCGCGCGCCTGCATCGCGCGCACGCTGCAGGTCAGCGGGTTCCAGGATAGTTCCGGCCCCCACGCAGATCTCGGGCACTTCGCGAGCCACGCGCTCAATAGCACCCAGACCGGCGGGCGTGCGCAGTGTGATTTCAATCGCATCAATACCTCCGGCCACCAGAGCGCGCGCCAGCGGCACGCCCTGGGCAGGATCGTCGAGAACGACGACCGGCATGGTTCGGGTGTTAAAAGTGGGCATCGCGTTCATGGTGTAGGGGCTTGGCGGCGGTTAGGGCGACTGTTCGCCCCCATCAGATGCGAAGGGGCTCAGCGCTGCTTCAGGTATTGATCGTTGAGCGCCTCGAGCAGACGTGCCACTCGCGGCGAATACCTTTGCTTGATGTTGTCAATGGCCTCGCGCGCCATTTCGTTGGCGGTTGCGCTGGGCAGCAGTTGCTCAGACTCCAGAAAGCGCGCCCCGACCAAAATAGCTGACTCTTCAAGCAGCACGCTGCCCTGACTGGCCTGTTGCCCAAGACGCTTGAGCTGCTCGGTGCGGGCAGCCTCGCCGGCGGCAAACTGCGCAGCGGTCTCGCGGATGGCGCGACCCACATCCTGATAGGCCTGCGCCTGAGCGTGCTGGCTTTGCTGTAACCCCGGCAGTACTGAGAAGGTGATGACGGCCAGACAAACCGACAACACCACAAAGAAGGCGGCAATCGAAAGATTGCGAAGCCCGGCAAAGGGCACGACGGTGGACGTGTTCATGAGGACCTCCTGCTCGAATGAAGGTTCAGGCCGTAATACTGTCAGCGCCGTGTTCTCTTAACAGCGCCACCATTGCGGCAAACACCTTGGGTGTGCCCGCCAGAATTTGCTCGGTAAACAGATAGTCGCCGTCGCCTTTGAAATTGCCCACCAGACCGCCTGCCTCGGTAATCAGCAGGCTGCCTGCGGCGGCGTCCCAGGGCATAAGGCCCAGTTCAAAAAAGCCGTCAAAGCGGCCGGCAGCCACGTAAGCCAGATCAAGCGCTGCAGCGCCCGGACGGCGAACGCCTGCAGCGCGCTCCATGACGGCGCGCAGCAGCCTCAGGTAGGGCTCGATGATGTCGACCTTACGAAACGGAAAACCCGTACCGATAAGGGCCTCATCGACGCGAATCTGTTTGGATACGCGGATTCGACGATCATTAAGAAACGCGCCACGGCCGCGGGAGGCGGTGAAGAGTTCGTCGCGCGCGGGGTCATACACCACAGCCTGCGTCACCTGGCCACGCTGCATCAGTGCAATGGAAACCGCGTACTGCGGCATGCCGTGAATAAAATTGGTGGTGCCGTCCAGCGGATCGATGATCCAGATGTGTTCAGCCTCGCGCGGATTGTCGGACTGCCCGTTGGCGTTGTGCCCGGACTCTTCGGCGAGGATAGAATGGGTTGGGAAAGCGCCCAGCAGGGTTTCGATGATGGCTTGCTCGGCTGCCTGATCGACCTCGGTCACGAAGTCGTTACGCTGCTTGCGCGCTACCGATAAGGTGTCCAGATCAAGACTTGCGCGATTAATGATGCGGCCTGCGCGTCGTGCAGCGCGTACCGCCACGTTAAGCATCGGGTGCATGCGATCTGGTCCTGGCGGGGTCAATGAACAGTGAAGAGAGCACGTATTCTAAGGGATAGTCCATGAAGGGCCTGCATCTCGAGCCTGCCGCCTGGTTTGATGGCATCGATTTTGTGCTGGTTAATCCCAGTCACCCCGGCAATGTAGGTGCTGCCGCTCGTGCCATGCGCGTCATGGGATTCAAGCGCCTTACCGTGGTTGCGCCCCGTTATGCCGACGTACTCACGCATGCCGATGCGGTAGCATTTGCGAGCAGTGCGCAGTCGGTGCTGCAGCAGGCGCGTGTTCTGGATTCTCTCGAAGAGGCCTTGGCTGACGTCACCTTGGCGGTTGCCGTCAGCGCCGCCGGGCGTGCTTTCGGGCCGCAGCCTGAGAGTCCTGAGCAGGTCGTACAAAGGCTTGAACGCGAATTACGATCAGACTCCAGGGCTCGGGTGGCACTGGTATTCGGCCCTGAACGTACCGGGCTGTCGATTGAGGCGGTATCGCGCTGCCAGGCACTGGTATCTATCCCGACGGATGCCGAATATGGCTCGCTCAACCTGGCTCAGGCGATTCAGGTGATGAGTTTTTGTCTGGGCCAGCAGGCGCGTCGTGCTCTGTTGACCGGCGAAGAAATCGCGCCGGCAGCCAGCGCTGATGCTGCAGATCAGCAGGGCAGCCGACTCGCCAGTCAGGCAGCCATTGAGGGGCTGTTCGAGCACCTGCAGGCGTCTCTCATCCGGCTGCGTTTTCTTGATCCGGCGCATCCCAAGAAGCTGATGCCGCGACTTCGGCGCCTGTTTGGCCGCACCCGGCTTGAGGTCGAAGAGGTCGATCTGCTGCGCGGCATCTGCACGCAGATTGATAAGCTGCACGACGGACGGCGTTGAATGGCTTGTGCGAGACCGGCTCAGTGCCAGTGTCCGATCATCCGCCAGCTGTGGGTATCTATGCGAAGAAAGCCGCCGCGCCCTTCATGTGCGTGCCAATCGGGTAGCACCCAGCGCGACAGACCCTCGGCCTCGTGATGCGCTGGCCTATGGGTATGGCCATGAATCAGGTGACGCACGCCTGCCGTGTGGGCCAGCGATCGCACGGCCGCCGGATTCACGTCCATGGGCAGGCTAGCCTGGGCGCGAGCCGCCTTATTGATCTCGCTTTGCTCGCGCATATGGCGGGCAAGGTGAAGACGCTCAGCCAGGGGACGCGAGAGAAATTCCGCCTGCCATTGCGGTGAGCGAACCTGTGCGCGAAACTGCTGATAGCCGATATCGTCCGTGCACAGCGAGTCGCCATGCACAATCACGACCAGTGTTCCAAACAGTGACACACAGACCGCATCGTCGAGCAGTTGCGCACCACAGTCTTGCGGCCAGCCTGGGGATCGGCTTCCCATCAGGAAATCGCGGTTGCCTCGCATCAGGAACACCCGAATGCCCTGCTCAGACAGACTGCGCAGGCGTGTGCTCAGCAGCAGCGCGCTCTGGTCGGGCTGGTCGTCACCGACCCAGGCTTCAAACACATCGCCCAACAGAAAAAGATGAGACGGCGCCGCCTGGTCGCTTGCGGGGCTAAGGGCCTGGTCAAGCGCCTTCAAAAAGCGCGCGGTCAATCGGGGTTCGTGATCACCCAAATGCATGTCGGACGCAAAAAGCGCACAATGCTGGCCCTCAAGGACGGCGGCAAGCGGTATTCCCATCAGCGTTGCTGCTGAACGCGGCCAGCTACTTCGCGCCGATGACGCTGACTGATTCAATCACGACCGGTTCGGCAGGCACGTCGCGCATGGGACCCATCGAGCGTGTACGCACGTCGCGAATACGGTTGACGACATCCATGCCTTTAATCACCTTGCCAAACACCGCATAGCCATGACCGTCGGGCTGAGGATGATTGAGCCCGGCGTTATCCACTACGTTGATGAAAAACTGCGCGGTTGCTGAATTGGGTACCGAGGTGCGGGCCATGGCGATCCAGCCGGTGTCATTGCGAAGCCCGTTCTTGGATTCGAGTTCGATCGGCGCACGGGTCTGCTTGCGGGCCGCTGCCTCACCGTCTTTGTAGAAGACCTGCGTGTAGCCACCGCCCTGGATCATGAAGTTGCCAATAACACGATGGAAAATGGTGCCCGAGTAGAAACCGTCCCGAACGTACTGCAGAAAATTCTCAACGGTCTTGGGCGCTTTGTCGGGGTAAAGCTCAATGACCACCTCGCCCATCGAAGTCTTCATGAGCACCTGAGGTGGATTGGCAGCGGAACTTTCTTCCGTCATGGCCAAAGCAAAAAGCATGGCGCCAATTAAAGGCAGTTTTCGAAACATCATCAGGGACTCCTGGGTTCGGGGTTAAGAAGCACTAAAAAACCCGCCGCGGTTACCGGGGCCTGGGCGGGTTCACAAGAATGGGTCGCTCTTGCACTGTGCTGATACGACTGACCAGTTCGCGAGCGATTGAAAGCTTGGCAGGTGCGTCTGAGCGTGGGTCAAGGTCGGCGGCACGGGCCCACGCGCGCTGGGCCATACGCAGGTAAACATCGCCCAGATTTTCATGAGCAAGCGCGTAAGAGGGCAGGGCGCGCACGGCGTCTTCAAGGGCTACGCGGGCCTTATCAAGCTCGCCGCGCGCGGCATAGAGCGTGGCCAGATTATTGTGCGGTTCGGGTAGCTCGGGAAAGTCCTGCGTGAGGCCGATAAACACCTGCAGGGCCTCGTCGACGCGGCCCGCCTCGCTCAGCATGACACCCCGGGTAAAGCGCAGTGCGGCGTCGCGTGGCGAGCGTTCAAGCGCGCGATCGACCACCGAGAGCGCATCGTTACGCTTGCCTTCGGCAAACAGTCGCCGCGCCTGCTCGAGAGCCGTCGCCGCCGCTGCCGGGTCTGATAGGCCCTGCGCGCGCACTGCAGATAGCTCAAGTGCAGCAAGCAGAGCCAAGGCGCACAGTGTGGCAGTCAGGCTTTGCCGCCGGCCCTCTCGGCCCCTGTTCAAAGGGGCACGGGTAGACGGCGGCAGACCATGCGGCGCGGGGCTTTGCAAAGGGTCGAGTGGTACAATTAAGCGCATTTGCGCATTCTAACAACGGGCCTTCTGCAAGGCTTTTTCTGAGGGTCTGGCCGGGTTTGCCCGCCCCGAATGCCCAGCTCCGATTCAGGCACCGGGTTCATGCGCCATTTAGGCTCCGTTTAGGCACGGTTTACGCTCCTTCTGTCAGGCCTGCATCCATGCTCCGTCTCTACAATTCGCTCTCCCGAAGCAAGGAATATTTTCAACCACTGCAGGCGCCGCACGTGCGCCTGTATGTGTGCGGCATGACGGTTTACGACTACTGCCATGTCGGACACGCCCGGGTCATGGTGGTGTTTGATGCCGTTCAGCGTTGGCTGCGCGCCACTGGCTACCAGGTAACCTACGTGCGCAACATCACCGACATCGAAGACAAAATCATTCGTCGAGCCGTTGAAAACGGTGAAACCATTCGCACACTCACCGACCGGTTCATCGCGGCCATGCACCAGGACGCTGACGCGTTGGGTGTGCAGCGACCCGATCACGAGCCCAGGGCCACGCAGTACGTTCCACAGATGCTCAGCCTTATCGGCCAGCTTGAGGCCCGTGGTCTTGCCTATCGGGCGACCGACGGCGATGTCAACTATGCAGTGCGGCGCTTTACGCCTTACGGACGGCTGTCGGGTAAGTCGTTAGATGATCTGCGCGCGGGTGAGCGTGTGGCCGTTGACGACGCCAAGCATGACCCCCTGGATTTCGTGCTCTGGAAGGCGGCCAAACCCGGCGAGCCGGCTGAGGCCACCTGGTCTTCGCCCTTTGGCGATGGGCGTCCGGGCTGGCATATCGAATGCTCGGCCATGTCGACCAGCCTGCTGGGCAACACCATTGACATTCACGGCGGCGGCGCCGACCTTCAGTTTCCGCACCACGAAAACGAAATTGCGCAGAGCGAAGGCGCATCGGGCTGCCAGTTTGTGCGCTACTGGATGCACAACGGATTCGTGCGGGTCGATGATGAAAAAATGTCCAAATCGCTGGGCAATTTTTTCACCATCCGAGAGGTGCTGCAGAAATACGACGCCGAGGTGGTGCGCCTGTTCATTCTGCGCGCGCATTACCGCAGCCCGCTCAATTACGCTGATGTGCATCTCGATGATGCGCGTGCCTCGCTGCTTCGCCTGTATGGCGCTATCGGCGATAACCCGCCGGCCGCGTTGTCAGCCTCGGCCATTGACTGGACCCAAGCCCAGGCCGCCCGTTTTCGAGAGGCCATGGACGATGACTTCAATACGCCGGTAGCGCTTTCGGTCTTGTTTGAGCTTGCCGGAGAGGCCAACCGGGGCGATGCGCAGGCGCGTCAGCTGCTGCGCAGTCTGGCCGCACTGCTGGGCCTGATTGAGCGCGATCCGACGCTGGTACGGCGCTCGGGGCTGCGCGGCGCGGAAGCGCAATCGCAGGCTGCCGGCCTCGATGATGCGGCGGTCGCTGATCGAGTGGCGCAGCGTGGCGCCGCAAAAAAGGCGCGCCGATTCGATGAAGCGGACCGCATCCGGGCCGAATTAGCCCAGCAGGGTATCGTGCTCGAGGATGGTCCGTCGGGCACCACCTGGCGCCGAGGGTGAGGGGTGTGCGTGTTTTGTTGATGCGTTCATCTAAAGGCGAAGCAGGCGACGCAATCCTTTGCGGCGGGTGCGCATGAGGGTTGCGGCATGAAGCCCGCGTTCTGGGATCAGGCCTGTGCCGAGCTCAGCGCGGCCGATGCGGCCTTGGGGGCTGTGATTGACCTGTGTGGCCCCGTCCACCTCACCAGCCGGGGCGATGCCTTTCAGACTCTGGCCCGCTCCATCGTCGGGCAGCAGATTTCCGTGAAAGCAGCGCAGTCGGTCTGGAACCGACTGGTTGCGGCCGTGGGCGATGTTCTGCCTCAGCGACTGGCCGCTGCTCAGCCTGAGGTGTTGCGTGCGGCGGGGCTGTCGGGCCGTAAGGTCGAGTATGTCCAGGACCTGGCTCGTCGATTTGCGGCCGGACTGGTCGACCCGCAGCGCTGGCCGCAGTTGGACGACGAGGCGGTTATCGCAGAGCTCTCAGCGGTGCGCGGTATTGGCCGCTGGACAGCCGAGATGGTTCTGATATTCAATTTGCAGCGTCCCGACGTGTTTCCGGTCGACGACCTGGGTCTGTTGCGCGGTATCGAGCAGGTCTATGGACTGGGCGAACGGGTTACACGAAAAGAGGCCTTACTGATCGGGCAGGCCTGGCAGCCCTGGCGAACCGTGGCGACCTGGTACCTGTGGCGCAGCCTTGATCCCGTACCGGTGGAGTACTGATGAAGACAACGTTTTTAGAATTTGAGCAATCAGTGGCCGACCTCGAGCAGAAAATCGAGGCCTTGCGTTTTGCGCAGGAAGACTCTGCGGTCGACATCGCCGAAGAGGTCGATCAGCTGCGCAAGAAAAGCCAATCACTGCTCAAAGACGTCTACGCCAAGCTGACGCCCTGGCAAATGGCGCAGGTGGCCCGCCATCCGCAAAGGCCGTACACGCTCGATTACATTGCCGCGCTCTGCACCGATTTTCACGAACTGCATGGCGATCGTAGCTTCTCCGATGATCCGGCCATCGTCGGTGGGCTTGCGCGCTTTAATGGCCAGTCGGTCATGGTTATCGGTCACCAGAAAGGCCGCGACGTGCGCGAGCGCTCGTATCGTAACTTTGGAATGCCTCGCCCCGAGGGTTATCGCAAGGCGCTGCGCCTGATGAAGCTGGCCGAAAAATTCGAGATTCCAGTCATCACCTTCGTTGATACGCCGGGTGCATTCCCGGGAATAGGCGCCGAAGAGCGCAATCAGTCCGAGGCCATTGGCCGCAACCTGATTGAAATGGCCCGACTTCGCGTACCTATCGTCACCACCGTGATCGGCGAAGGTGGCTCGGGCGGCGCGCTGGCCATTGCGGTGGCCGATACCGTGCTCATGCTTCAGTACGCTATCTACTCGGTTATCTCGCCCGAGGGCTGTGCCGCCATTCTCTGGAAAAGCGCTGAAAAGGCGCCCGATGCCGCCGAAACGCTGGGTATCACGGCCCATCGGCTGAAAGCGCTGGGACTCATTGATCGCGTGATCAGTGAGCCGGTGGGCGGTGCCCACCGCGATCCTCAACAGATGGCCCAACTGTTGCGTCGTGCCATCTCTGATGCGCTTCGGCAGCTGCAGGCTTTGGACACTAAAACGCTGCTTGACCAGCGCATGGAGCGTGTCATGGCCTACGGAAAGTTTCGCGAGACTGTCGAGCGATAGCGACGCCGTGCCATCTGCTTTAACGTGAGCGCAAGTCAGGGCGGGTCGGTTGAGCCCGAAGATCGGGAAGCTGCGGCTCAGGCGATCCACACGGCCCTCGTACGCGCTCTGTCAGGCCTTGATCCGAATGCCCGTGCGGTGGTGGCTTACAGCGGTGGGCTCGATTCCACCGTGCTGCTTCATGCGGTGTGTCAATACCTGGGTCCCGCGCGGGTGGTCGCCTGTCATGTGCACCACGGTCTGCAGCCCGTAGCCGATGATTGGGCACGTCACTGCGAAGCACAGGCACTCAGCTGGGGCTTAGGGTTTCGGCTGGTCCGCCTGGGGGCAGCGCAGGCGTCTGGACAGGGGCTTGAGGCCTGGGCGCGTACCGAACGCTATCGGGTCTTGTGGCTGCAGTCTGCCCTTGAGCAGGCGAGCGTCCTTATGACTGCGCATCATGCCGATGATGATGCTGAGACGCTGCTGATGCGACTGGCGCGGGGGGCTGGGCTTGAAGGGCTTGCCGGTGGCGTATCGCCTGAGCAGGCGGGCCCGGCGAGCATGCGGCTGTTGCGACCGTTTGTGTCATTGCGCCGCGAGGTACTGGCTGCGTACGCGCAGGGCTGGGGCCTGTCCTATGTAGATGACCCCATGAATACCGATGAAGCCTACTTTCGCGTCGCGATTCGACGTGAGGTGATGCCGGTATTGGCTCGCGTGGCACCTGCCTTCGTGGCCAATGCGGCGCGTGCGCGCCGCCTGCTGGGCCAGGCCCAGACGGTGCTGCAGGACGTCGCGAAGTCTGATCTTGCAGCGGCTATTTTGCCTAGGGCTACTGACGAACCGGCGGCGCTCGGCCGCGCACAGCTGCGCGCGCTGAGTCCCGCGCGCAGGGCCTGGGCGGCCCGACTGTGGCTGCAGACACTGCACAGTGGCGCGCCCAGCCAGGCGCAGCTTCAGGCCTGGCTGCATCAGATGGTCGATGCCACCAGTGCTGGGGGCGAGTGCCGACTGGGCGGGCGAATCTTTATGCGCTATCGCGATTGCATTGAGGCCTGGCTCGGTGACTGCCCGCTTGCGCCGCCTGCGCCCGGTGTGGCCGCCTCGGCGCCACCACCGCCGGATTTAAGTCTGGAATGGTCGAGGCCAGAGCCTCTTACATCGGACGCTTCACGGCTGTCGTCAGGGCATCAGCCGCTTCGCCTTCCGGGCTGGCACGGCGGATTACGGGTGCAGGCTGTGCAGCCCGCCGCACAGGCGTTGTCGGGGATTCGTTTACGCGTAAGCGCAGCGCCCGGCGACTTGCGCGTGGCCGTGGCGGCTAATCGCCCCCATCGAACGCTTCGCAAGTGGTGGCAGGAGCGCGGTGTGCCCCCCGCGTTACGGTCCTGGCTTCCCATGGTGTGTGATGAGCGGGGCAGGGTGCTGTACGTTGCCGGCCTCGGAATGGTCAGGGGCGATGAAAATGATGGCGCGAACCCCGCGAGGTTGCTGCGGCTGGCATTTGAGCCAGAGCTGTCACAGGACCCGCGTCGCCCCTTCGTGCGCAGCGAATAACCTATAATTCAAGGCTTTGCCGAATTTCGGCAGCTACTCGCGCCTAAGCGCTTTTCCCCATGGCTTTGATCGTTCATAAGTACGGCGGCACGTCGATGGGCTCGGTCGAGCGCATCAAGAACGTGGCCCGTCGGGTTGCCAAGTGGCATGCGGCGGGTCACCAGATGGTGGTTGTGCCCTCGGCCATGTCGGGCGAAACCAACCGCCTGATCGCGCTCGCAAAAGACATTCAGGCGCAGCCTGATCCGCGCGAGCTCGACATGATTGCCTCCACGGGCGAACAGGTGTCGGTGGGTTTGCTGGCCATGGCGCTGCAGGCCATCGGCGTGCCGGCGGTCAGTTATGCCGGCTGGCAGGTACCGGTGCGTACCGACGACGCCTATACCAAGGCGCGTATCGAATCCATCGACGATACCCGCGTGCGGGGCGATCTGGCCGCTGGCCGCGTGGTCATCATTACCGGATTCCAGGGCGTTGATGGCGCGGGCAATATCACCACGCTGGGTCGTGGCGGGTCGGATACCTCGGCGGTGGCCGTGGCGGCCGCCCTCGGTGCGGAAGAGTGCCTGATCTATACCGACGTCGACGGCGTGTACACCACTGATCCGCGCATCGTTCCTGAGGCACGCCGGCTTGACCGCGTCACCTTTGAAGAAATGCTTGAGATGGCAAGCCTGGGCTCCAAGGTGCTGCAGATTCGCTCGGTGGAGTTTGCCGGCAAGTACCGCGTCAAGACGCGTGTGCTTTCAAGCCTTACCCCGCCTGATATCGCACTGGCCGAAGAGTCAGTGTCGGGCACCCTGATTACTTTCGAGGAAGACCAGCAGATGGAGAAGGCCGTCATTTCCGGCATTGCGTTTAACCGCGATGAAGCCAAGATTACCGTGATGAATGTGCCCGACCGTCCGGGAATCGCGTATCAGATTCTGGGGCCGGTGGCCGAGGCCAACATCGACGTCGACATGATCATTCAAAACGCCAGCGTCGACGGCAACACTGACTTCTCTTTCACCGTGCATCGCAATGAGTACCAGAAGGCTATTGACGTGCTCAACGGCAAGGTGCGGGGACCGATTTCCGCGGGCGAAATCGTCGGAGATCCCAAGATCGCCAAGGTGTCGGTAGTGGGCATTGGCATGCGCTCTCACGTGGGCATTGCCAGCCTGATGTTCCGCACCCTGTCGCAGGAAGGCATCAATATTCAGATGATCTCCACCTCAGAAATCAAAATCTCGGTGGTGATCGAAGACAAGTACATGGAGCTGGCCGTACGCGCCCTGCACAAGGCCTTTGGCCTTGAGCAGGCGGCTTGAGCGTTCACCAAAGCGCCTGGCTTCGAGCCGCGCCTGGGGTGGTGAGGTGGCGGGGGGCTTGAAGCGCGCCGCGGCTGAAGCGGTTACAATGCCAATTGAGCCGGCATCGAGGACAGAACTGTTATCGAAGCCAGGAGACGTGGCCGAGTGGTCGAAGGCACTCCCCTGCTAAGGGAGCATCTGGGCAAAACCTGGATCGAGGGTTCGAATCCCTCCGTCTCCGCCAGAACAAGACCTGGCTCTTCCCCATTAACGGGGGATGGGCACTCATCAGACGGGGCTTCGCGTTATCGGCTCCTGACTCGCCAACCGGCGACGACCCCAAAAATCCGTCTCAAACCCCGTTTCGTCTCAGAGCCTCCTGACTTTTTGTCCGCGGTACGGCAGGAAGGGGTTGGCGAAAAGTATGCGTCCGGCGAACCCATCTTGAGTTGACCGTGTAGAAGTAAGACGCTGCTGTTCTTTAACGAGCGGGGGCGAAGGTGGATGACGATAGCGCGGTAACGGTGACGGGGTCGCGCCGACGCCGCAAATTCACCGAGGCATTTCGTGCCGAGGTCGTTCTGGCGGCCCAGCAGCCCGGCGTTTCGGTAGCGTCGGTTGCGCTGAAGCACGGATTGAGTGCCAACCTAGTTAGACGCTGGGTGGTTGCGAGCGAGCGGGCTGCGCAGTCACCGCCCAGCGGCGCACAAGATCGATTTGCGCAGTCCCGACAGCGTGCGTTAGATCGGGCTGCAGTCCTGATGGCTATCGCTCAGCGACAACAGGCATAACACGCGGGGCGTCACTTTGTTCCGCTGGCGGCGGCCGACGAGTGCGGGGCGTGGCTACGCCAGTGGATTCGATGATTCATGTCGGCTCACCAATCTTGGCTTGATAGCTGTGCCTGGCGTCTCGAAAGGACGGGCTGTTTGTGTGGCCCCGGCCTTTGTGGTCGAGCTGACCTTGTCAAATGCTGGCGACGACGCCACCCCCGCAGATCGAACGCTCGGAAACGGTTACCCAGAAGCACCCTTTGAACCCGTAATTAGCCCCGCGCCAACCTGCCGATGCTTACCTTAGTTTACTGAGACCCTAGCGACACATCTTGTCGCCTTGCCAGAGATCATGCTGGTCCACTGCCAGGCAGGACGCCCGCTATTGAATGAGCGTCATGCCCGCATGCCGGGCCGCGCTCACGTCGAAAGTCATGGTCTTCTCGCAGCCCGCCGCTGCGGCTGCGCGCTCGATCAGGCAATCGGCGAAGTCGGCCTTGCCCGTCTCGAATACCTTCAATGCGCGCAGCACCTGGTCGGCCCGGTCGACGACGATCTGCCTGGTTCGCAGCAACAGGTCGAGCGCCTGCAGGACCTGATCGTTCGTCAGGTCGTAGCAGGACGTCAGAACCCAATACAGTTCGACGATCGAGACCATTCCGATGAACCCTGGGCGATCGGCTTCCAGCGACTCGATGAGCCTCGTGGCCTTGGCCGATTGTCTGGGATCGTCCTGCATGATGTAGCGCACCAGCACGTTGGTGTCCAGGCCGATCATCTCGCCAAAGCTCCACGTCGGGCGATAGCCTTGTTCATGTCGTCGATGGAGACGGCTCTGGAGGGCTTGCCAAACATACCTTTGAGTTCCTGCACGGCATGGGTTGCCGCCACGAACTCGTAGCGGCCGGGCGCGATCTGGACAAATTCCACACGGTCGCCGGCATCGACCTTCAGCTCGTTGCGAACGTCGACGGGGATCGTGATCTGGCCTTTGCTGGTGAGTGTGGCGGTGGGCATGGCGCTCTCCTTCTCCTTACCATAAAGTAAGGAATTGCAGATGTCAATCAACTGCAATTGACCCAGCCCAGGCGTCAGCGGTCCGAAGCCCTGAGCGCAGCGATCGCCTCCCAGCTCATGAGTCCACTCGCGGTGGCCAAGGTCACATACTTGGCGACCACGCCCTTGGAGATCGACAGGCTGCGCGCGACGGCTTCGTGCGAGAGTTTGCCGTGCAGTTTGAGCCTCAATACGTCCTTGATCATGCGTATGTCCATCGTTGGCGGGGGCATGGGCGCTCCGGCAAAAAGCCGTCAGCCTACGACCCCGTGGTGGGTTCATACGCAACCCTTAATCCCTTACTGGA
>JBDLQY010000160.1:0-14561 GCA_039800325.1 Pseudomonadota bacterium
TTGAGGCCGCCGCCTCGGCGGCCGAGTTCGGGGCGCCCCGGCGAAGGGCCCGAGCGAAGGGGAGCCTGTCCGCAGGACAGGCCGCAGCCTATGAGCGCACGGGCGCTTACCGCCACGCGCCCAAACCCCACCACATCGAACGAGGCGCTTACCGCCACGCGCCCAACCCGCTCGCCCAAACCGCATCGCACGGGCGCTTACCGCCACGCGCCCAAACCCCACCACATCGAACGAGGCGCTTACCGCCAGGCACCAGGCGACGCCATGATTTGACGGCCCGCCTCAGCCCTGTTGAGATCGCATCTTCAGCCAAAGCCTCAGGAACCGATTGTGCCTTTGCCACCCAGTGCCGGCAGCGCCGGCCGACAAGAAATTCATCATCGCCAGATCGATATGCGCGGCTATCTTCGCCCAGACGGTCTTTACGATATAGAAGCACGTGTTTGCGATACGAAGACCCGCGATTTCGTGCCGCCCACCGGCGTGACCGTCAAAGCGGGTGACTTCATCCACGACATCTGGGTGCGCATCACCGTTGATACCGACCTATTGGTGCACGAGGTTGCGTCATCCAGCGACAGCACCCCCTATCCGGTTTGCAGTGAGGGCGGTCTGAATCTGCAGAGCATCGTGGGCTTGAAGATTGCCGCCGGCTGGAGCGGTGAGGTCAAGCGTCGCCTGGGTGGCAAGCAGGCCTGCACGCACTTGATGGAACTGCTCATTCCGATGGCGACTGCCGCGTTTCAGACCATTGCTGAGGTGAGGCTGGCTCGGCCGGACACTCTCGATGCTCAGGGTCGGCCGCAAAAGCTCGATAGCTGTACTGCATTCTCGGTCGATCGCGGTGTGGTCGCGCAGCGTTGGCCTGGTTTCTATGCCGGCAATCAATCTGCGACCGAGCGTGAGCAAGACGTGTTTTTTTCGAGGAAGTAGGCCTGGGTTTCAAGGGCCGTCGCCAGACGAGTGAAAGAACAATCAATCAGGGAGACTCTCGCTCATGAATGCCATCGATCGTCTACATCAGGACAACGCGCGCTACCTCTGGCACCCCATGGCGCATCCACAGGCCATGCGCAAGCAGCCGCCCGACATCATCGTCAAAGGTGAGGGTTGCTGGATCTGGGACGTCCATGGCCAGCGCCTGCTTGATAGCGTCGGTGGTTTGTGGAGCAGTAATTTGGGGCACAGCAATCGGGTCGTGCGTGATGCCATCGTGGCGCAACTCGATGAGCTTCCTTACTACAACGTGTTCAGGGGAACCACGCATCCGCGCGCGATCGAGATTTCGCGCCGTTTGGTCGATCTGATGGCGCCCGACGGCGTGGCGGCCGTCGCCTTTTCAAACGGTGGATCCGATGCGGTCGAGAGTGCGCTCAAAATTGCCCGTCAGTACTTCAAGCTGAAAGGCCAGGCAGACCGTACCAAGTTCATCAGCCTTCGCCAGGGCTATCACGGCGTTCATTTCGGGGGCATGAGCGTCAACGGCAATAGCAACTTTCGGCGCGCCTATGAGCCCATGCTGGGTGGCTGTATCCAGGTGGATACCCCCTGGCTTTACCGCAACCCCTTTACCGATGATCCGCTGGAACTGGGCCGTATCTGCGCCGGCATTCTCGAACGCGAGATCATCGCGCAGGGCCCCGACACGATCGCAGCTTTCATCGCCGAGCCGGTGCAGGGGGCGGGTGGCGTCATCGTTCCCCCGCCCAACTATTGGCCGCTGGTGCGTGACATCTGTGATCGTCACGGCGTGCTGCTGATTGCCGACGAGGTGGTGACGGGGTTCGGGCGCGGTGGTCAGATGTTTGGCACGCGTCTTTGGAACGTCAAGGCAGACCTCTGGTGCCTTGCCAAAGGCATTACCTCGGGCTACGTGCCCATGGGGGCGACGGCCATCACCGCTCGGGTGGCTGACGCGTTTTACGCCGATACGACCGGCATGGCAGCGCTTGCCCACGGCTACACCTACAGCGCGCATCCCGTTGCAGCGGCTGCGGCCCTGGCCGCGCTTGACCAGGTTGAGGCCCTCGATCTGCCGGCCAATGCAGCCCGCATGGGTGAGCGCCTGATGGCAGGTCTGGCCGATTTCACACAGCGCTTTGATCTGGTGGGCAATGTGCGCGGTATCGGTCTCATGGTCGGGCTTGAGATGGTGAGCGATAAGGCCAATAAGACGCCTTTTGCGCGAAACAGCGAGATTCCGGGGCTGGTAGGTCGTGCCGCGTATGAGGCGGGCCTGATGGTCCGTATTTCCGGCGCCAACCTCATTCTTTCTCCACCGCTGATCATCAATGCCGAGGAGGTCGATTTCATCGTCGATGCCTTGGCCAAAACCTTTACCAAGGTGCAGGCCGAGCGTAAGGCTTGAGAAGTGCCTGTGCAGGGAGCCCACTGATGCCGTGCATTCTCATCGTCGGGACACTGGACACCAAACACGAGGAACTGGTCTTTCTGCGTGACCAGGTCGCGCTCGCCGGAGGTCTCTGTCAACTGATGGATGTAGGCGTGCTGGGTCGTTCGCCCGTGCTCGCAGACATCACGGCCGAACAGGTGGCGCAGGCGGCGGGTTTCTCCCTGGCGCAGGTGGCAGACAGCGGCGATGAGAATTTGGCGATGCAGCGCATGGCCAGGGGCGCTGCCCTGCTGGCGGCCCAGGCACAGTCCCGCGGCCAGATCGATGGTCTGATCGCCCTGGGCGGTACCATGGGCACCGATTTGGCGCTGGACGTCGCGCTGGCCTTGCCCCTGGGCGTACCTAAACTGGTGCTCTCCACGGTTGCGTTCTCGCCGCTGCTGCCGGCTGATCGCCTGCCCGCTGACCTGATGATGATGTTATGGGCCGGTGGTCTTTTCGGACTCAATAGCCTGTGCCGTTCCAGCCTTGCTCAGGCGGCCGGTGCGGTGATGGGCGCCTGTCGCCAGGCGCAGGCGCCGCGTTTTGATCGGCCTGTGGTGGGTATGACCTCGCTGGGCTCCAGCGTTCTGCGCTATATGCTGGCGCTCAAGCCTGAGCTTGAGCAGCGTGGCTTTGAGCTCGCGGTTTTTCACACCACGGGCATGGGCGGCCGAGCCTTTGAAATGCTGGCTGCTCAGGGGCGTTTTGCGTGCGTCATGGATTTCAGTCTTCAGGAACTGGTGAATCACCTGGGCGGATCCATCGTGAGCGCTGGCGCTGACCGTCTGACCGGGGCAGGGCGTTCGGCGACGCCGCAAATCGTCGCCCCAGGCGCAACCGATATGGTTGATTTTCCTGCTGGTTCTGCGGCCCCGGTGCGTTTCTCGGGTCGACCGGTCCATGCCCATAACCGTCTGATTGCATCGGTCAGTATCGACGCGGCCATGCGCCAGGAGGTTGCTGCCGCCATGATGGATCGTTTGGCGCAGGCGCGTGGACCGTCGCACCTGGTGCTGCCGCTAAAGGGTATCGAGGGATGGGACCGCGAGGGCGAACCCATGCATGACCCTGAGGGGCTTGCCGCTTTTTTCTCAGCCTGCCGGGCGCGATCCGCAGGGGCGACCACAGTCAGCGAAATCGATGCGCATATCAATGACGATGCTTTTATCCAGCACGTGCTGTCGGTCTTCGATCGTTGGCGTGATGACGGCCTGATCGCGCCCAGTCCGAAGTGAAAGCGGTGAGTTTACGCGCGCTGATTCTGGACTTTGGTGGCGTCATCAGCCAGACGCTGTTTGAAACCCATACCCAGACCGAGCAGGCGCTTGGTTTGCCAGCGGGTACGCTCAAGTGGCGTGGCCCCTTCGATCCGGCCAGTGACGCCCTCTGGTGCGAGATGCAGGCGGGTCGTATCACTGAGCGTGATTACTGGTTGAGCCGAAGCCGCGAGGTCGGTGCCCTGTTAGGCGAACGTTGGGACGATATGCAGACGCTGGTCAGGCGGGCCCGCGGTGATGATCCTGAGCGGGTCGTGCGCCCTCAGGCGATTTCTGCCATACAGGCCGTCAAGCGCGCCGGCATCCGACTGGCCATTCTTTCAAATGAGCTTGATCTATTTTACGGATCAGCGTTTCGCGATCGTTTTGTGCTCATGCGTCTGTTCGAGGTCGTTGTTGACGCCAGTCATACCGGTATTCTCAAACCTGATCCGCGCGCATATCAGCAGTGCCTCTCGGCCCTGAATCTGGCCGCGGCCGACTGCGTCTTTGTCGACGATCAGCCCCGCAACATTCAGGGTGCCCATGCGGTGGGCCTGCCGGCTGTGCAGTTCGATGTGCTTAGGCCCGATGAAAGCTTCGCCCAGGCGCTTGCCATGCTAGGTGTGTCCGCATGACCGAAAAAGACGCGCAGACCCCGCCCGGACAGAGCGAAACCATCGAGACGGGCGTCAACCCTCCCGGTGAGCCCGGCCGCAGCCGGCCCGACGGTGCCTGGCAGGTATTTCTGATTTTTCTGCAGCTGGGTTGCACATCCTTTGGCGGGCCCGTTGCGCATATCGGCTACTTTCGCGAAGCCTTTGTGCGGCAGCGCAGATGGCTCAGTGACTCTGTCTACGCTGACCTGGTCGCGCTGTGCCAGTTTTTGCCAGGGCCGGCCAGTAGCCAGGTCGGCATGGCACTAGGACTGATGCGTGCGGGTTGGATGGGGGCCTTGGCGGCCTGGGTGGGCTTCACCGCACCCTCGGCGATTGCCTTGACGCTCTTTGCCCTGGGTGTTGCACACTGGGGTGAAGCCACCCGTGGCGTGGTCGATGGACTCAAGCTCGTCGCGGTGGCGGTGGTCATGCAGGCCTTTTGGGGCATGGCCAAGTCGCTGTGCCCAGACCGTATCCGGGTCAGTCTGATGGCGGCTGCGGCGGTCTGCATGCTGGTAAGCGGGCAGGTGTGGATGCAACTGGTGGTCATCGGGGTGGCGGCCGTCATCGGATGGCGGGTCATCGTCCTGCCGGAAAGCGCAGCTGATGGGGTCACGGTTGCCGCGCCCGTAGGTCTCAAAACAGGTGTGATGTTGCTGGTCGTCTTCACGCTGCTGTTATTCCTATTGCCACTCTTGAGTGTGCTGACAGATTCGCCGTCCCTTGATCGCATCACTGCGTTCTACCGTGCGGGCTCGCTCGTGTTCGGTGGCGGTCACGTGGTCCTGCCCCTGCTGCAGACCGAGGTCGTGGTAACCGGCTGGGTCAGCGCCGACGAATTTCTGGCGGGCTATGGCGCTGCGCAGGCGATTCCTGGCCCGCTCTTTACGCTGGCCGCTTACCTCGGAGCGCTGGCCGGTGGTTTCAGCCATCCAGTGGTGGGCGCCGCCGCAGCGACGCTGGCTATTTTTCTGCCAGCTTTTCTGTTGGTCGCGGGGGCATTCCCCCTGTGGCTGCGGTTGCGAGCCAGCCCCGCAGCGCGTGCGGCGCTGGCGGGCATTAATGCCGCCGTGGTGGGTTTGTTGCTCGCTGCTGCCTACGATCCCGTCTGGACGTCCGCGGTTTACAGCGCTACCGACGCGGCGATCGTGCTGCTCGCCTTCGTGGCGCTGCTTCACTGGCGGATTGCGCCTTGGCTTGTGGTCTTGGCTGGGGCAGCGTCGCTGGCGGTCATGCGCTTGTTTGCTTAGCCGATCCCGCCGCGGGGGGATGATCCGCTGATCGGCGTGTCCAGGGTAAGCTCGCGCGCTTTCCAGCTAACCCATCGCGGAGCTTTTCGCTCATGACCTGGTCTATTGTTGCTCGCGATCCGGCCACGGGCGCATTTGGTGTCGCGGTGGCGACCCGATTTTTTGCAGTCGGTGCGCTGTGTCCTCATGCGTATGGGGATGTCGGTGCGCTGGCGACCCAGGCTTTGATCAACCCCCTGTATGGGCCTCGCGGTCTTCGTATGCTGCGTGATGGTGCGCCGGCTGGCGTCGTGGTGCGTGCGCTGACGGATGCCGATCCGGGCGCCCAAAGCCGGCAACTGCATGTGCAAGATGCGCATGGCGCGATTTCGGCGCATACCGGGGCGGATTGCATTCCCTGGTGCGGGCATCTCATTCGCGAAGGCTTTTCAGTTGCGGGCAATATGTTGGCTGGCCCTCAGGTCATTGAGGAAACGGCTTCAGCCTACGAGTCGGCGACGCGCCTGCCATTTGCACAGCGGCTCATCGCCGCTTTGGTGGCCGGCGAGGCGGCGGGCGGTGACAAGCGCGGTAAACAGTCAGCGGCCTTGCGCATTCACACCACCGAGGAGTACCCCTCGCTTGACCTGCGGGTTGACGATCATGCCGATCCGCTGACCGAGTTGTCGCGCCTCGAATTGGTCAGCCGAGAGCGCTTCGTGCATTTTGCGCAGTTCTTCGCCACGCAGAAGCGGCCAGGCGGCATTTGGGATCGAACCGTCATTGAGGCCGAGATTGCGCGCCTGACCGCGGGGGTCGCGGCTTGAGCGAGCTGCTGAGCATTGAAGGACTGCGAGTGGCGTTCGACACGCCGCGCGGTTCCGCGCGTGCGGTCGACGGTGTGAGCTTTTCGGTATCACGCGGTGAGACAGTCTGCGTCGTCGGTGAGTCTGGCTGCGGCAAGAGCGTGACCGCCCTGGCCACCATGGGGCTGGTGGCCTCGCCGCCGGGGCGCGTGAGCGGTTCGATCCGGTTTGAGGGGCGCGAGCTCATCGGAATGTCCAAAGCCCAGCTTTCGGATCTACGCGGCGATCGCATGGCGATGATTTTTCAGGAGCCCATGACCTCGCTTAATCCGGCTTTGCGGGTGGGCGATCAGCTGGCCGAGGTACTTGTTAGACACCGACAACTGACACATGCCAAGGCTCGAGAACAGGCTCTGGTGATGCTTGATCGGGTTCGGATTCCGGCTGCGCATGAGCGCATTGAAGACTACCCCCACCGTTTATCCGGTGGAATGAGGCAGCGCGTCATGATCGCCATGGCTCTGCTGTGTTCGCCGGCCTTGCTGATCGCGGATGAGCCGACAACAGCGCTGGACGTCACGATTCAGGCGCAGGTACTGTCGCTGATGCGCAGCCTCAGCCGCGAGACAGGGACTGCTGTGCTGCTCATTACGCACGATCTCGGCGTAGTGGCCGAGATGGCTGATCGGGTTGTGGTCATGTATGCGGGGCAGGTCGTCGAAAGCGCCCCGGTAGCTTCCCTGTTTGAGATGCCACAGCATCCTTACACCATCGGATTGATGGGCGCGAGGCCCTCACTGAGTGCTCGTCGTGAGCGTCTGACGGCCATCGCTGGAATGGTTCCGCCGGCCACCGCCTTACCCGAGGGCTGCCGTTTCGCGGGGCGTTGCCCGTTCGCTGATGCGCAGTGCCGGCAGCAGTCGCCCGAGTTGCGCGAGGTATTTGCCGGTCACGCCTCACGCTGCTGGAAGGCGCCTCTACAGCAACTGGCCGAGAGTCTGCCCGCGCTGCCGTCTGAGCACAGCGCCCCCGCTCCGCAGGCGATGCGCGGGCTCGCGTCAATGCCGGTCAGCGGTATGTCCTCATGACACCGGCATCGGTCGCTCTTCGCGCTGAATCTCTGGTCAAGCACTTTCCGGTGCGGCAGGGCCTGTTGGGGGGTGTTCGGGCGTCGGTGCGCGCAGTGGATGGGGTCTCGTTTGATCTGACGTCGGGCTCTACCCTGGCCATCGTGGGAGAGTCGGGCTGTGGCAAGTCCACACTCGCGCGATTAATGATGCGCCTGATTGAGCCTGACCACGGTCGTATCGAATTGAATGGCGAAGATTTCGGACGGCTATCGGCAGCGGCGTTGCGCAGAGCCCGAGCGCGCATACAGATGATTTTTCAGGATCCCTATGGCTCTTTGAATCCACGCATGGTCGTGGGCGATATTCTCGAAGAGCCGCTGTTGTTGCACCGTAGCTTGTCGTCATCGCAGCGTCGTGAGGAGGTATCTCGACTACTTGAACGCGTGGGGCTTCCTTCCGATGCTGCGCGACGCTGGCCACACGAATTTTCCGGCGGACAACGTCAGCGTCTGGCGATCGCCCGGGCTCTGGCGGCTGGCCCTCAGGTTCTGGTCTGTGACGAGCCGGTATCAGCGCTTGATGTGTCCATTCAGGCGCAAATCCTCAACTTGCTGGCTGATCTTCAGCGCTCGCTGTCTCTCAGTTATGTGTTCATCTCCCATGATCTGGCGGTTGTTCGCCAGGTGGCGCATCAAATCGGCGTGATGTACCTGGGTCAGCTTGTTGAGGCCGGTCCGGCGCAGCAGGTCTTTGAGGCGCCTCGTCATCCCTATACCCAGGCGCTGCTGGCTGCGGTACCGGTACCGGATCCGGCACGAAGACTGAATCGTCCCGTGCTTGCGGGCGATGTACCCAGTCCGATCAATCCCCCGCCGGGATGTCGGTTCCACACCCGTTGTGCGCATGCCACCGATCGTTGTCGCAACGAACAGCCGCCGCTGGCTGATCAGCGCGGCGATGGAGTCGCTGTGGCCTGCTGGCATTGGCCTGCAATCGTGGGCAGTCGCCAGACCCATAGTCCAGGTCCAGCGCCGGTGAGCCCGGCGCTTGCTCGCCTGCAGGCAGCCTTTTCGGCGCAGTCACCGTCTTGAACTCATCACCACACCCCTTTCCGCATTTCAAAACTTTGGAGGTCTTTCGATGAAAAAGTCCCTGCTTCCATCACTGCTCGGTCTGGCGAGTGCACTGCTATTGGCCGGCGCCGCGCAGGCGCAGACAACGCTGCGCATCGGCCTGGCCGAAGATCCCGATGAGCTTGATCCGACCAAAGCCCGCACCTACGTCGGGCGCATCGTCTTTGCGTCGCTGTGCGACAAGCTCTTTGATATTGATGACAAGCTCAACCTGGTGCCCCAGCTTGCTCTTAGCCATGAGACCGCCGCAGACGGCAAATCGGTGACCATCAAGCTCAGGCCTAATGTGAAATTTCACGACGGCGAGCCCATGGACGCGGCTGCCGTCAAATTCTCGCTGGACCGTCATCTGAATCTGCAGGGCTCATTTCGCCGGGCCGAAATCGCTCAGATCGATCAGGTCGAAGTGGTCGACCCCCTCACGGTACGCCTGGTACTGAAGACGCCTTTCGCGCCCCTGATGGCGCAGCTGACCGATCGTGCTGGCATGATGGTGTCGCCTAAGGCCGCCGGCGCGTTGGGCGATCGCTTCGGCACAGCACCGGTATGCGCGGGTCCGTATCGCTTCGTTGAGCGGGTGGCTCAGGATCGCATCGTAGTCGAGCGTTTTGCTGATTACTGGGATAAAGGCCGCGTGCACATCGACCGGATTATTTATCGGCCGATTCAGGATTCCACCGTACGGCTGGCCAACCTGAAATCGGGTCAGCTCGATCTGCTTGAGCGTCTGCTGGCCACCGACGTGGCTGAGGTTCGCAAAGACAATCGATTGCGCCTGGCTACGGGCACAGAGCTCGGTTACCAGGGCATCACCATGAACATCAGCAATGGTGACAAGGCCAACAATCCGCTGGCCAAAGACGCCCGCATTCGGCGAGCACTCGAGCTGTCGATCGATCGTGATGCCATCAATCAGGTGGTGTTCAATGGTTTGCAGACCGTGAATAACCAGTGGATCAGTCCCAGCAATCCCTACTACCAGGCCAAATTTCCGACGCCTAAGCGCGACGTCGCCCGTGCCAAGGCCTTGATCCGCGAGGCCGGAGCCGCGACGCCCATTGTGCTGGACTTCATGGTGCCGAATAACCCGGAAACCCGGGCGGTTGCCGAGGTGATGCAGTCCATGGCGGCTGAGGCGGGCTTCGATCTGAAGATTCGTGTCACTGAGTTCGCAACATCGCTCAACGAGGCCGAGAAGGGCAATTTCCAGCTCTATATGCTCGCCTGGAGCGGACGTACCGACCCTGATGGCAACATCTTTTCCTTTGCCTCCTGCAAGGGGCCGTTGAACTACGGTCGCTACTGCGATCAGGGCATCGATGATCTGCTGAACAAAGCACGGGCTTCCACGGTTGTGGCTGATCGTAAGGCGCTATACGAGCAGGTGGCGCAGAAGTGGCTGTCCGAGGGCTCGGTGCTGTATCTGTATCACCGCGCTCTGCTGTTTGCTCATGGCACCCGACTTGAGGGTTTCAAGGTAATGCCCGATGGTCTTATCCGGGTTACCGACCTCAAACTGAAGTGAGACCGCAGCGCTTATGTTGAGCTTTCTGCCCCGGCGGCTGCTGCAGCTGATTCCGACCCTCTTTCTGGTGTCGGTGATCATTTTTCTGCTGCAGCAGTTGCTGCCTGGAGACCCAGCGCTGGTCATGGCTGGCGAAGAGAAAGATCCGGCGGTCATTGAGCAGATCCGCAAGCAATACCGCCTGGATCAACCCCTGCCGGTTCAATACGGTTACTGGATCGCGGGCGTGCTGCAGGGCGACCTGGGCGAGTCTATGCGCATCAAGCAGCCGGTGGCGACACTCATCGCCGACAAGTTGCCCGTGACCTTGCAGCTGGGCTGCATGGCCATGGTGTTTGCCTTGCTGATCGGTATTCCTGCAGGCGTGCTATCGGCCGTTAAGCGCGGTAGCGCCTGGGATACCGGCGCCAATGTATTCGCCCTTTGGGGTCTGTCCACGCCAAACTTCTGGCTTGGCATCATGCTGATCTTCTTGTTCTCGGTTCAGCTGGGATGGTTGCCAGCATCGGGCTTCGTCAGTCCTTTTGAAGATCTGTCGCAGTCCCTGGCCACTACGGTGATGCCCGCATTCGTGCTCGGTAACGCCATTGCGGCGGTGCTGATGCGACACACCCGTTCGGCCATGCTGCAGGCCATGAATGCCGATTACGTTCGAACTGCGCGGGCGAAGGGGCTTCGTGAGTGGGCGGTGGTCGTGCGTCATGCGCTGCGTAACGCGCTGACCCCCGTGATCACGCTGGGTGCTCTTGAATTTGGCACGCTGCTCTCGGGTGCCGTGCTTACCGAGCAGGTTTTTTCTGTTCCGGGTTTTGGCAAGCTCATTGTCGATGCCGTGTTCAACCGCGACTATGCAGTGGTTCAGGGTGTGGTGCTGGTGACCGCTAGCGTGTACATCCTGCTTAACCTGATTGCCGATGTGCTTTACGTCCTGGCTAATCCGAGGCTGCGCGCATGAGCGAGGTTCTTGCCTGGTGGCGTGGCGATAGCCCTTCACGGGTAGCACTTCGGGTGCTGGCTTCGCGCCCCACTGCAGTATTCGGTGCGGTGGTGCTCGTCCTGGTGCTCGTATTGGCGATTGGCGCACCGTGGATAGCCCCTTTTGATCCTCTGAAGACCAGTTGGTCCCTGGTGCGAAAGGCGCCCAGTGCCCTGCACTGGTTTGGTACGGATGAAGTCGGTCGCGATCTGTTGTCACGGGTCATTTGGGGTGCTCGGGCGTCCCTGTCGGCGGGCGTTATCGCGGTCTCAATCGCCGTGTCGCTGGGTGTTCCGCTGGGCATGCTGGCTGGTTATGTTGGCGGCTGGTTCGATGCTGTAGTGGGGCGGCTGACCGATGCCATGCTTGCCATACCCTTTCTTATTCTGGCCATTGCCCTGGCCGCTTTTCTCGGCCCCAGTCTCGGAAACGCCATGATTGCCATCGGTATTTCGGCGACCCCAATTTTTGTGCGCCTTGCGCGCGGCCAGGTGCTGGCCGCCCGAGCCGAGGATTGGGTAGAGGCTGCGCGCGCGGTGGGTAACTCACCGGCGCGAATTCTTCTGCGCCATATCTTCCCGAATATCCTGCCCCCAGTCTTAGTGCAGGCCACACTGGCCATTGCGGCAGCGATCATTGCCGAGGCCAGTCTGTCTTTTTTGGGACTGGGTCAGCAGCCGCCTTCGCCCAGTTGGGGGTCTATGCTGAATACGGCGCAGCGCTTCCTCACCCAGGCGCCCTGGATGGCGGTATTCCCGGGTCTGGCGATTTTTCTGACGGTATTGGCCTTCAATCTGTTCGGAGACGGGCTGCGTGATGCGCTCGATCCCAAGCGATGAAAGAACTCTCGATTATTTTGACCGCGCTGATTTCGCCTTTGGGGTTGGCGCTCTTGCTGCTGTTGCTGGCCTTAGTTCTGGGCTTGCGCAGAAGCCGGGTCGCAACCTGGATGGTATTGCTCGCAGCATCGTGGTTAGGTCTGTGGTCGCTACCCGTACCCGCTAACTGGATCAGTCTTCAGGTTTCAGAGGGCAGTGCTCCGCTGGATGCGGTTGCCCTGCGGGCTTTGCCCAAGGCGCCTGCGATTGTCTTGCTCGGCGGAGGGGTTAGCCCTGCGACTGCGCAGCGCCCCGTCCCGGATCTCGGTGAATCGTCTGATCGGATCTGGCAGGCGGCGCGGCTTTATCACGCGGGGCGTGCAACGCTGATCGTTGCCAGTGGTGGTGCAGACGCGCGCATCAGCCTGACCAGTGAGGCGCAGGCTATGAAGGTTTTACTGCTCGATCTGGGCGTACCCGCATCAGCTATTGTTCTGGAAGAGATCAGCCGCAACACACGCGAGAACGCGACTGAAACAGCGCGATTACTGAAGGCCCACAATATCGACAAAGTACTGCTGGTGACGTCAGCCAGTCACATGCGACGTTCACGCACCCACTTCGAAGCGGCCGGTCTGGCGGTGATACCGGTGCCGGCCGATCATGACACGCTTGACTATGCGGGCCTAAGACGGTGGCTGCCGTCTTCAGAGGCCCTTGATCTGAGTGCGCGCAGTCTCAAGGAGTGGGTCGGTCAGCGGGTATGGTGATCGCCCGTGCCAACCGGGTGGCGGTTATCAAAGCCCAGATGGCGTGACAGCGCCATAGCGGTGTCAGCTACCAGAGGGCCAAGTTGGGCCTGGCGCTGCGGGCCCATACGTTCAGGGGGCCCAGACACGCTGATGGCCGCAAAAACCCGGCCCGATGCATTACGAATGGGTGCAGCTACGCAACGTATCCAGAGCTGTAGCTCTTCGTTGTCATAGGCAAAGCCGCGTTTGCGAATACGCGCGTATTCGCGCTCGAGGGCGCTAAGGCCGGTGATGGTGTTGGCTGTATAGGCCTGTAAACCCGGGGCCGCGATTTTTCGGATGAGTTCAGCGGGCAGCCAGGCTCCCACCGATTTGCCTACGCCGGTGCAATGAATGGGTGCGATCTCTACATGGCTGGCCAGGCTCTTGCGCGGCTCATCAAGGTCTTCGCGCTCGATGACCACCACGCTTTGCCCGTTGAAAACGCCCAGATGGACTGAACACCCACTAAGCCGCGCCAGCTGGTCGACGAAGGGTTGCGCTTCGCGATTAAGGTCCATATTGGCGAGCGACAGGCTGCCCAGTTCATACAGACTGATACCCAGCATGTAGTCGCCGCCCTTGGCATCCTGCTCGATGAATCCGATGTCGCGCAGGGCCGCCAGAATGCGATGCACCGTTGGTCGAGGCAGTCCGGTTCCGGCAGCAATTTGCGCGACGCTCAGGCGGCGCGCGCTGCTTGAAAAAGACCGCAGCACGTCCACCATACGCTGGTAGGACTGGATGCGATTTTTATCGTCGCGTGCCTCTGGCCCGCGCGTGCTGGCGGTCGCTGATTGGCGCGGCTTGCGGGCGGCTGTTGCCATATTGCCTGCGCCTGATACTAGCCCGACGCACCGACGACGCTCTGTTGCCGCGGTCGCACGGTGCGCCAGAGCACCACAACCCAGATCGCGATGGCTGTGACCCCTAGCGCAGCAGCAATGGGTCTGTCGAAAAAGCCAGAAAAATTGCCGTCAGCGATCACCATTGAGGTGAGGAAGTTGCGTTCGACCATGGGGCCCAGAACCAGCCCGAGAATCACCGGGCCTATGGGAATACCCACGCGATCGAGCAGCCAGGCGACCACGCCAAACAGCAGCATCACACCGACATCGAAGGCCGAGTTATTGATGGCATAAGCGCCCAGGACGCAGAACAACAGGATGATGGCGCTGAGCTGCTGGCGGGGAATGCGCAGCAGGGGCGTGGCCAGACGAATGGCCAACCAGCCCAGGGGCAGCAGCAATAGATTGGCGAGAATGAAGACGAGATAGATCGCATAAAGCGTCGGCGCCTGGGCTTCGAACAGTTGTGGGCCAGGGTTCAGCCCCTTCATGATCAGAACCCCGACGGCAATGGCCGTTACCGCATCGCCAGGAATTCCGAACACCATTGCAGGCACCCAGGCGCCGCTAAGGGCCGAATTGTTTGAGGCACCAGCCTCGATGACGCCCTCAGGATGACCCGTGCCAAAGGCCTCGGGTGTGGCCGAGAAGCGTTTTGACATGGCATAAGACACCCAGGCTGCGAGATCGCCGCCAGCGCCGGGAAGGACGCCGATCAGGGTGCCAACCACTGACCCCCGTACGACGCTGCGCCAATATCGAATGATTAACGGTATGACGCCGCTGAAGATGCTGCCCACAGCCTGCGGCACATGGCCTACGCTACTCGTTGCACGCGATTCAAGACCCTTGAGAATTTCGCAGACGGCGAACATGCCGATCATGATGGGAATGAAATCGAGCCCACCCATCAGGGTAGTAAAGCCCAGCGTGAAGCGAGGTGTTCCGGTGACCCCATCCATACCGACCGTTGCGATGAACAGCCCCATGAGCAGCGCAATCATGCCGCGCAACAGATCGCTGGAAGAAACCAAAGCGGCACACGACAAACCGAT
>JBDLQY010000161.1:0-5177 GCA_039800325.1 Pseudomonadota bacterium
TTCCGCGCTATCTCTTTGTACAGCTGGATACCGGAATGCAGGCGAAAAGCTGGGCTCCGATCCGCTCGACGCTGGGCGTCAGCCGGCTCGTACACTTTGGCAGTACGCCTGCGAAGGTCGATGATCAACTGGTCGATTTGCTGCGTACCCGTGAGCAGACCGCTGCGCCGCAAATGATGTTTGAACCCGGGCAAAGTGTGACGATTGTGGATGGCCCCTTTGCGGGTATCGAGGCTATCTACCAGACGACTGACGCAGAGCGGCGCGCCCACATTCTGCTTGAGCTGCTAAGCAATCAGGTGCGTCTCAGTATTGACCCTGCCAGTCTGCGGCCCCGCGAGAGCAGCGCGACCGACACAAAACCCTGATCGCCATACACAAGCGGTTTACCAACCGAAAACATTTCTCATCACCGACCAGCGCGGCGGCCTCTGGGTCTTGAAGGCGCCGCCTGCAATCCAGTAGTCGTGGGCTTGCTCGGTCACACCTGAGGCGCGGGCTGATGTGATCCAGGCATCCAGTACGCGCAATAGGCTTTCATTACCCGGCGCGACAGCGTAGGCCATTTGCAGGGACGCGACTGGCTTGGGAATGACGACCGTATAAGCGGGATACAAGAGGCTGAGTGCACTGGCCATCTCTGAGGGCATGGCAATACCGTCAAGGTTGGGGGCGCCGCGTTCCAGCAAGGATCGCAAGTCACGACTGGTGTCGACAGAGCTGAGCCGAGCACTGGTGAGACCGTACTGCGCAAACGATAGCTCACTGCTCATGACGGCAAGGCGAGGCGCGGGGTTCGACTGTAATTGGCTCCACTGACCTAAAGCGCGGCCCTTAGCATCGTGAACAAGGATGCTGAAAGCTGATTGAAACACCGGAGTGCTCAGCGCGAAAGACTCGACGGCGTCTGCCTGAATGGCCTGTGCCGAGATCAGCAGGTCGCACACCCCCGAGGCGAGCAGTTGTGCCGCCTGACGCATATCACTCACCGGAACGAACTGCGCTGGCACCGCGAGCGCGCGCGCGAAGCGCAGTCCCATCTCGATATCGAAGCCGACCAACTCGGGTGGGTCAGCCGTGTTAAAGAACGCCCGCGGATACTGATCTTCGACGAAACACTGGCGAACAAGGCCGCGAGCTCGAATCTGCGTCATCGAGGCGGGACCACGTATGCCTTCTGACTGCAGGGCTGCACGCGCGAGCTCTTGAGAAATGATCGAGGGTGATCGTGGCTCAACCGGGAGTGTCAGCGATTTGAGGGCCTGGTCTTTGGTGTAGGGAGCGACGACCACATAGGTGTAGAAGGCCCGAATACCGATCAGCAGCGCCAACAGAATGAGGGTGGTCTTAATCGTCAGACGAAGCGCGGCCACTGGTCGAATGGTGAGTCCCTGCTGCATGGCAAAGCTGCCAATCAGGGCGACGATGGCTAGGTGGCCTGCGCCCAACATGGCACCTAAGCGCGCGACTAGAACGTCGGCAGTTATGAAGAGCTGAAATAGGTCAATGGGCAGCTCAAAGTGACGCAGCAAGATCGGCATGGTGAGGGTTCGGCCGCCAAATAGAGTGGGCAGACCGAGGGCGATCGCTTCAATCGAGTCGGCGAGCTTGAAGCTCGAGCCGACATACCAGCCGCCAAACACAACAAAAAACAGCGACAGTACCTGCGCCATATCGGGAAAATTGAAGGCGGCCGGTACGAGAATCTCAACCGGTGATTCATCGCGATCGTCGGTTGAGGCTTGCGGCTTGCTGGCCGCTTTGTGCTGCTCAAGCAGCTGCTGGGCCGCCGCCATGATCAAGGGCAGGGTGATGGTGACACTGGAGGTGGCCAGTGCGGTGAGCAGGGGGGCTCGCAGCTCGCGCGATACATTCGCGAAGCGCAGTGGTGTCAGTGCAGCCACCAGGGCAGGCAGCAACCAGAGCCCCAAGACAAGCGAAGCCGCAGTGTAGATCACGATGTAGACCTGAAGCCGCGCGAGATCTGACATGTCCAGGGTTGCGGCCGCGCCTGCAGTCACGGCGAAGATGCCATAGGGCGTCAGCATGCTGACCATGCGCGTGATGCCCATGAGCGCCTGGGTCAGTACCTTCAAGGGGGCAATGACCGAATGTTTGTCGGGCAGGCGCATTAAAGCGACAGCCAACAGAATGCTGAAGACCACAACCGCGGGCACCACCCCATTGGCCAGCGCATAAAAGGGATTGGACGGAATGAATAGCTGCACCAGATTGGGTTGGGCCGGCTGCTGCATCGAAGCGGTACTGAAGAAAGACGCTGAAACCCAGTTGGGCAGTGCCACTGACATGAGCAGCACTACGCAGATGGCAATGGCCCATAGACCCAATAGCAGCCCGCCCGCGTACAGGCAAACCTGCTTGGCTTTCTCGAGGCTGAGGCTGCCCAGGGCCACGATGAGCGAGCCCATCAGGTAAGGCAGCAGAGCGATCTGCAGCAGGCTTATAAAGACAGCACCGACGGTTTGCAGCCAGGCCGCCTGCTCGCCGAAAAACAGTGCGGTCATGATGCCGGCCGCCAGACCGATAAGGGCCTTGGTGGATAAGGTCAGCGTACGTTTGGGGTTGGCTTGAGTCGTCATGAAAGGAGCTTTTTGATGAACGCCGTTATACCCGATACCGCTGCCGAACAGACCGTCGTGTTCGATTAACTGCAGCAGCTACATGACCGCGGCACTGATATCAACC
The DNA here is from genome assembly GCA_039800325.1 of Pseudomonadota bacterium. Taxonomy (GTDB): domain Bacteria; phylum Pseudomonadota; class Gammaproteobacteria; order Burkholderiales; family Burkholderiaceae_E; genus SYIM01. The sequence continues at coordinate 2,707 of JBDLQY010000161.1, forward strand.
AGAAGCGCACCCTGTCATCACCCACAGACGCCGAGACCGGTGTGTTGACGGCTTTCTTTGCCGCGCAGGGCAACGTGGTCGTCGCCACCGACTACCTGGGCTACGGAAAGTCCGATTACGGCTTTCATCCGTATCTGCACGCTGACTCACAGGCGACAGCCACGATCGATGCGCTTCGCGCCGCTCGCGAGTTGGCGGGTCAGCGGGGCGTCAAGCTCTCGGGCGAAGTCATGCTGTACGGTTACTCGCAGGGTGGTCATGCCTCAATGGCCACGCACCGCGCCATCGAGTCTGATAGCGCGCTGGCCTCCGAGTTCAAACTGGTTGGGGTTGCCCACGGCACGGCCCCGGCTGCGCTCAAAACTGCCATCAGTGTCAACCCCACCGTGCCGACGGTGGCGGGGCAGTTTTTTGTTCCGTTCTTTGTGACCGCGTGGCAGAAGGTTTATGGTGATATTTATTCGTCGGCCAGTCAGGTCTTCAATCCGCCCTATTTAAGCCATATCGACAAGTTGTTTCCCGGTGAGGACACCTTTGAGACGGCGCTTAAAGGCGGCAAACTGCCTGCATCACCGCCACCGGGCTGGTTCACAGAGCTCTTTACGCAATCCTTTCGCGAGGGTATTCCCACCAACGCGGCGCTGCTGAAGGCCGCTGAACGTAACGACTTCAGCGCCTCGGGCTGGACGCCCAAGACACCCACCCTGTTATGCACGGGCTCAAAAGACCCTGCGGTGCCTTACGCAACGGCACAAAAAGTCATCGAGACCAAATGGGCTGCCCAGATCGGCGCAGGTCTGGTTCGGGTTCAGGATGTTGACCCCCTGGTAGAAAGCGTCATGTTGCCGGCGCTGTGCCCGCAGGCTGATCCGATGCAAAAAGAAATGTGCCGCCTCGAGAAGTACCACGGCACGCTGGCGCCGCCGCTGTGCCTCAGTGCGGTTAAACGGTTCTTTACCGCGATTCGCTCAACAGCGCCTTGATGCGCTCTGGCGCCCCTTTGTCTCAGCGATGAGGGGGCGTCTGGCTCACAGTCGGATTCTGCAAATCGGAGCAGCTGCGAAATGGCGCAGATTTATCACTGAGAGAGCAGCGCAACATAGGCCTGGTAGCTGTAGTTTCTGTTCTTTTTCTGGCCCGTCATTTCCGCCACGATACCCAGATCTTCCAGCACCTTGACCGCCGCCGTCGCTGTGGGAAAACTCGTGTCCAGTTGCTGCCGAACGCGCTCGATCGTGAAGCGCGGCATCATCGGCAGCATTTCAAACAAGCGGTAACTTGCCCGGTCGACGGCGTACTACCAGCCCCAACCGGTTGCTGAGTCCGACCTGGCGCTGATGGTGGCCATGGATCGCCTGCACCTGGATTACCCCTTTATGGGCTCCAGGGCGCTGGGCGACATCCTGCGCCGCACAGGCTTTCCGGGTGTCGGACGGCGCCATATCGCTACTCTGATGAAGAAGATGGGAATCGAGGCGATCTACCGAAAGCCCAACACCTCCAAGCGTCACCCGGGGCATAAGATCTATCCGTACCTTCTGCGCGGACTGAATATCAGTCGGCCAAACCACGTCTGGGCCCTCGATATCACCTATCTGCCAATGAGACGAGGGTTCCTGTTTCTGGTGGCTGTGATGGACTGGCACAGCCGAAAGATCCTGTCGTGGCGACTCTCCAACACGATGCGTGCCGACTTCTGCATCGAAGCCCTGCAGGAGGCGATAACCCGATACGGCAAACCCGACATCGTCAACACCGATCAGGGGAGCCAGTTCACGTGTACGGATTTCATCGATCTCTTGAAGACGAACGAGATCGCCATCAGCATGGACGGCAAAGGGTGCTGGCGCGACAACGTGCTGATCGAGCGCTTCTGGAAGACGTTGAAATACCAGGAGGTCTATCTCAAGGCCTACGAGTCCACGAGCGATGCTCGGGCGAACATTCGCCGGTTCATCGACTTCTACAACTCCGTTCGTGGGCACAGCAGCCTGCAAGGTCAACCTCCTGATAGCATCTATTTCAACAACACCGGGGCGGCTATCGCCGCCTGAAACCGCAAGGCAGTCACTTTATTAATTCCAAGGAAAAACTGTCCGAGCGAGTGGAGCCACTTCTCCGACGACATAGGGCACTGTTAGCCGTCTGTGATTGGTGGCGGAACACGGAACCGAAGCCGCGTCCGAGTATGAGGTTCTTTAGAAAAGCACTGATCTTGAGGGTGCTCGCGTCTGTCAAATGGCCGTTTTGCATCACGAAGAATCCAGGCTGGGTCGGCGTAGGGTTGCCATAGTCCCAAAATGGGACTAAACTGTGATGCATGCGAGTGATTTCCGTGTCTACCCTTCGGGCCTTCTGGGAGCGCCACCCCGACTCCGAGCAGCCGCTGAAGGCTTGGTACGAGGAGGCCACCAGTGCGAGCTGGAGCCAGCCCGCCGACATCAAGGCGCAGTACCGCAGCGCCAGTGTGC
>JBDLQY010000162.1:0-17590 GCA_039800325.1 Pseudomonadota bacterium
GATGTCCTGCGCCCAAACGCTAGTAGGTGTCACCAGCGCAGCACCCATTGCGATTGTGGTGCTCCTGCGTCTTGAGTCGATTGCTTTGAGCTTCATCGGTTTCTCCTATGTAACCCCGATGGGTATGTTCACTCCACCTTCAAGTGACCAAATCGCACGCCCCGTTCTCGCTGGATGCGGTCGATCAGTTCTGTCTCCCAGTCAAGATAGTTATGAATAGCCTGGATGGGATCCGGCCGATCAATGGGGCTGTACCAGACATCGTCATTTTTCGTTGTAAGGCGCTCACGCCCCGACTCCATTGGCAATCCAGCCATCGACCAAGCGCTATTTCCTCCGCGAAGAACAGATACCGGAGTGGATGAAATTTGCTTCACGTCGGAGTACGCCAACGCTGCAAAATTGCCGTCTTCGCTGGTCAGTACAAGTTGCAGCCCAGCGGGTATTTTGGACAATGCTTCCGCAATACGTGCCCGCACAGCAAACCATGCGCCTGGTATGTGCCCCCTTCCAAATTTCAGACTATTCGAAAAATCAAGTACCACCGCATTTCCCTCAGCCATAAGCTGGTGAAGTTGCAATACGGTGACTTCGCTCACCGTGCCCCCCAACGGTTCATGCACTCGGGGGCTGTTTTCCTTTGTTGAGGCGAGACGGTTGCTAGCGAGGCCAGACGCTCCCTCCAAAATGGCTACGTCCTCCAAGCCCATCTGGCGTAGCCAGAAGCCGGTAATCCGCGCCCGAATGCCGTTATCGTCGACCAGCACGATGCGTGAATTGCGTGTTCCCACAAAGGTATCAAAGGCCTGCAAGAGCTGTCCACCAGGAGCACTACGTGCTTCTGGTATGTGGCCGGCTTCGTACTCTTGAGGAGTACGCACGTCGAAAAAATACAGGGTTCGACCCGTGTCCTGGCGCCATTCTTGGAGCTGATTGGCGTCAACGGTTCGTAGCCCTACGGCGTTTGCCAGGCGCTGGGTCGCCTCGAATGCCTTTTGCAGGGATTCCAGAGTAGGCGCAGGTGCAACGTTGACCCTACCATGTGCTAGACGCTGACCGCTAAGCAGCCAGCCAGCCATGCCATTTTTGACAGTCACTACCGGATTACGTAGTCCTGCGTTGATGAGTGTCTGTGCCCCGATGATGCCTCTGGTTCGCCCTGCGCAGTGAACAACGACGGTGGTTTTTTCGTTTTCAAGCAAGCTGTACACGCGGGTTATCAGCTCTACGCCCGGGCAATTGATACTGCCGGGCAAACTCGAAGTTGTGAATTCGTGAAAAGGACGGCAATCGATGACCACCATATCCTCGGATTGCTCCAACGCAAGCTTTAGGCGCTCGACACTGATCGACGGGGTCTTGTAGTGATGCTCGACATACTCGCCAAAGGCTTTGCTTGGCACATAGATACCGGCATGGATCGGCAAGCCCGCCTTACGCCAACCGGCTAAGCCTTCCTCCAGCACATGAATATCCGTGTACCCCATGGCAGACAAGCACTTTGCTGCTCGTCTAGCCAAGCCGTCATCTGCGTCATCCAGCACAACCAGGGGCGTACCCAATCGCGGCACCAAGCCGGGAATGCGCGATTCAATATGGCTCAGAGGGACGTTGACCGCCCAGAAAGGATGCCCCGTGTCAAAAGCGCCTTCTTCTCGTACGTCGAGTAATGCCCACTCAACCTCACCATCCAACATGAGGTACACCTGATTTGCATTCAGGCAGCGCAGACTCGGCTCAAACAATTGCATGGGGGCTGTCGCTTGGCTTGAATCTCAAGTCCAAACACGCTGAAGTTTTCCACGACACCCAGTTTATTTGCGGTTCCGCCGTCCGTCAAAGGGCGGCCAGCACAGCCAGGGGTGGCCAAGATCCATCATGGCGTCGGGCCTGGCGCGGAAAAAGTCGGTGCTCAGTGTCTTACCTTCAAAACACCAATAGTGAGAGCCTGAAATTGTCTTTGCACGATACACGTAGTGAGTGCGAAGAATTTCAAGCGGAGAACTGCTCTGGAACCAATCGCCAATCTGTGCGGTGACTTGATTGAGCGATCAACAACTGACGCTCAAAAAGTCACTCCCACTCGATGGTCGCGGGTGGCTTTCCAGAGATGTCATACACCACGCGGTTGATACCCCGCACCTCGTTGATGATGCGGTTGGACACTCGCCCCAGAAGTTCATGGGGCAAATGAGCCCAGTGCGCAGTCATAAAGTCCTGTGTCTGTACTGCTCTTAGCGCGACCACGTACTCGTAAGTGCGCCCATCGCCCATCACGCCCACAGACTTTACCGGCAAAAACACAGCAAAGGCCTGAGAGGTTTTGTCATACCAGGAAAGCCCATCAGCGGGATCGACGGTGCGGCGAAGCTCATCAATGAAAATCGCATCGGCCCGTCGTAAGAGTTCAGCGTAATCGCGCTTGACCTCGCCCAGAATGCGCACGCCCAGGCCTGGACCGGGAAATGGGTGCCTGTACACCATGTCCCGCGGCAGACCCAGGGCCACGCCTAATTCACGTACCTCATCCTTAAACAGCTCGCGAAGCGGTTCGAGCAGCTTTAGATGCAGCGTATCGGGTAAGCCGCCCACATTGTGGTGACTCTTGATGGTGGTGGCCTTTTTAGTTTTTGCTCCGGCCGATTCAATGACATCCGGATAGATGGTTCCCTGCGCGAGCCAGCGCGCATTCGGCAGTCGGGCTGCCTCAACCTGAAACACCTCGACGAATTCGCGACCAATAATTCGGCGCTTGGCTTCTGGGTCAGCAATCCCCGCAAGCTCGTCCATAAAACGGGCAGAGGCATCCACATGCACCAACTGCAGACCCATATGTCGCTGAAAGGTCTCTACGACCTGCTCTGCCTCACCAAGCCGCAACAGGCCATTGTCGACGAATACGCAGGTGAGCTGAGCGCCGATAGCCTTGTGAATAAGCGCGGCCGCGACACTGGAGTCGACTCCACCGGAAAGACCCAGAATCACCTCCTCGGCGCCGACCTGCTCGCGGATACGGGCTACCGCTTCACCGATGTAGTCGCCCATAACCCAGTCAGGACGACAGCCGCACAGATCAAGTACGAAGCGCTGCAGTATTCGGGAGCCCTGCAGGGTATGGGTTACTTCGGGGTGAAACTGCACGGCATAAAACCCACGCGATTCATCAGCCATACCAGCGATTGGGCAGCTCTCGGTGGACGCCATGAGCTTAAATCCCGGGGGCATTTCGACCACCTTGTCGCCATGACTCATCCAGACCTTGAGCATGCCGTGACCCTGGTCGGTACGGAAGTCGTCAATGTGACTGAGAAGACGGGTGTGTCCTCGAGCGCGCACCTCGGCGTACCCAAACTCGCGCGTGTGACCGCTTTCAACCCGGCCGCCAAGCTGCTGCGCCATGGTCTGCATGCCGTAGCAGATACCCAGTACCGGTACCCCCAGCCGAAACACCACATCGGGGGCACGATCGGTTGACTCGTGGTGGGCCGACATATGACTGCCCGACAAAATGACACCGCGCGGCGCAAAGCCACGTATAAAATCCTCGGACACATCGCACGGATGAATTTCGCAATAAACCCGCGCCTCGCGAACGCGACGCGCAATCAGCTGCGTAACCTGAGAGCCGAAATCGAGAATGAGAATGCGATCATGCATGGGAGCGGTGAGCCAGGCTCACTCCGTGTGGTAGTTGGGCGCTTCCTTGGTGATCTGCACATCGTGTACATGTGATTCACGCATGCCAGCCGAACTGATTTCGACAAATTGCGGGCGCTCACGCATCTGTTCAATGCTGGCGCAGCCGCAGTAGCCCATGCTGGCGCGCAATCCGCCACACATCTGATAGATGATGGTCAGCACCGACCCTTTGTAAGCGACACGACCCTCAATGCCTTCTGGCACCAGTTTGTCGGTATTGGCAGAGGCCTCCTGAAAGTACCGATCAGCGGCGCCATCGCTCATGGCCCCCAGTGAGCCCATGCCTCGGTAGCTTTTGTAGGAGCGGCCCTGGTACAGAATGACCTCGCCAGGCGCTTCCTCGGTACCCGCGAAGACCGAGCCCATCATGACGGTCGAGGCGCCCGCTGCAATCGCCTTGGCCACATCCCCGCTGTAGCGAACACCACCGTCCGCGATGAGCGGCACGCCGCTGCCTTCAAGTGCCTGGGCGACATCACTGATCGCTGAGATCTGGGGTACCCCCACGCCCGCCACCACTCGGGTGGTGCAGATAGAACCGGGCCCGATACCCACCTTGACCGCGTCGGCCCCAGCCTCAGCCAGCGCACGCGCGGCTTCACCGGTGGCAATATTACCTGCTACGACCTGAAGCGCAGGGTACTGACGCTTGATCTCGCGTACGCGCTCAATCACGCCTCGAGAATGGCCGTGCGCCGTATCGACCACCACCACATCAACCCCCGCGCGGGCCATAAGTTCAAGGCGCTCGTCTACATCACCACCGACGCCCAGGGCCGCACCAACCCTGAGCTTGCCCTGATCGTCCTTGGCCGCGTGGGGATGCTCAGTGGCCTTGAGTATGTCTTTGACGGTGATAAGCCCGCGCAACTCAAAGGCTTCGTTGATCACCAGAACCCGCTCGAGCCGATGCTGGTGCATGAGACGCTGGGCTTCTTCAAGCGAGGCCCCTTCTCGGACCGTCACGAGACGTTCGCGCGGCGTCATGATGTTGCGAACCGGTTCATCAAGCCGGGTTTCAAAGCGGAGATCACGGTTCGTAACAATGCCAACCACTCGGCCGTTTTCAACCACCGGAAGTCCTGAGATACGGTGCTGCTGAGTCAGCTGAATGACATCCAGCACCCGCATATCAGGCGTAATGGTGATCGGATCAGACAGAATGCCAGTCTCATAACGCTTAACGCGTAGCACCTCGGCAGCCTGTCTGGCTGGGCTGAGGTTCTTGTGAACAATGCCGATACCGCCCTCCTGCGCCATGGCGATAGCCAGGCGCGATTCAGTCACGGTATCCATCGCCGCAGAAACCAGGGGAATGTTAAGAGCGATTCCGCGACTCAGGCGAGTCTTGAGGGAGGTATCACGCGGCAGAATCTCGGAATAGGCGGGGACGAGGAGAACGTCGTCGAAGGTAAGCGCTTTTTTGATAAGTCGCATGAGTTCCTCATGGACAAAAGCGAATTATACCCTCCAGCGACGATCACCCTTTCGGGCCCTCTGAACCTGAGCGCGCCGGACTCGGGCCTCTTTGGGATCAGCCAAGACTGGGCCCAGCAGTTCAATCCGATCGCCCGCTTCAAGTAGGCGCTCAGCGCCACAAGCCTGGCCAAACACCGCCGCACGCAGCCGCCCCTTCAGCAAGGCCTCCACAAGGTCCGGGTCTTTCAGCGCAGCGACCGCATCGCCCACACTGGCCGGCGTTTTCAGGCAAACAAGCTGACACCTGACCGTCATACAAGCCGTTGCGTCAGCCGATAACGCCCAGCAGACCTCCACGGAGACCCGTTCAGTCGGGGCTTCAGCGTCTGAAACTGCCTTGATCGGAGCATTCATCAGCGTAGATTCGATTGCGATGTGCCAGCGACTGAACTCTGCCCAGATACCTCAGCGAGCGCGTCGGCGCGCCGCACAAAGGCATCAACCATGGAACCTGCGATATGACCAAAAATCGGGGCCAGCGCCTTACCCAAAAGACCCGCTGCAAACTCATAGTCCAGCTGGAACTCCACCTTGCAGGCAGTGTCTTTCAGCGCAGTAAAACGCCACTGCCCCTGCAGGCGTCGGAATGGTCCCTTGGCCAGTTCCATATCAATGCTTTCAGGCTCTCGATTGCGATTGCGCGTGGTGAATGACTGCCGTAACCCCCGAAAGTCAATCTGCACGGTCGCCAGCACGCTGCCATCGGATTGCTCGCTGATCGAAGCGCCTCCACACCATGGAAGAAATGCTGGATATCGCTCGATGTCGGCGACTAGGGCGTACATGCGCTCGCGTGAATGCGCAAGCAGCACTGACTTAATGACACTGGGCATACCGTCGTTTCATCAAGGGGAAAAGACTCAAGGAGGCTACAATGACCCAGGATTCTGTCATGAGCATCGTCGCAAACAAAAAAGCCCTGCACGACTACGCTATCGAAGAACGCTTCGACGCGGGTCTCGTGCTGGAGGGCTGGGAAGTCAAAGCCATTCGCGCGGGACGGGCCCAGCTAAAAGAGGGTTACGTCATCGTCCGTCAGGCACAGCTGTACCTGATCGGCGCACACATCACGCCGCTGGCGTCCGCATCCACGCATGTGAACCCAGATCCCACCCGAACCCGCAAGCTGCTGATGCACGCTGCAGAGATTGCAAAGTTGATCGGAAAAGTTGAGCGCGCAGGCTACACCCTGGTTCCGCTAGACCTGCACTATGTACGGGGACGGGTCAAGCTGTCTCTGGGACTAGCCAAAGGCAAAAAGCAGCACGACAAGCGCGACAGCGAACGCGAACGCGACTGGCAGCGTGAGCGCTCTCGACTCATGAAGCAGGACACGCGCCGCGAACGTTCGTAATTCGAGCCGACACAGATTTCGGGTCTGCTCTGGTCAGCTGCAATCGAACCGTAATGAGCGCTCAACGTGCGCCCAGCCAACGGGCCGCAGCCGCCAGCTTGATGAGGGATGCGGCGTCGCGCTCGGCAGCAGGGGCTAGCGCTCTGAGGCGCAGCAGCAGCATGGCAGTGGCCAAAGCGTCACAGGCCGCGTCGTGCCGTTGATCAACGCTGATGTCAAAGTAAGCCAGCCAGTCATCCAGCGCTTTGGCCTTAACCTGGGGCAGGAGGGCTGGCGCGAGCTCAGCCAGGTCGAGCCACGGATTATCGAGTTTAAGACCCACCCAAGCCCTAGCCGCTCGGGCAAGAAAACCACGGTCAAAGCTGGCATGGAAGGCGGCCAGCGGGGCGGTACCGACAAAATCCAGAAAGGCGCGCATTGCCGGTACTGGTTCAATTCCGCCGATTTGCGCCTCGGCGCCAATGCCGTGCACCAGCACATTGGCACGATCACTGGCGCGTTCGGCCCGAATAAAAATTTCAAAGCTGTCGGCCAGAACAATGCGATCGCCATGAATAGCCACCGCCCCGATCGACAGCAAGCGGTCGTTATCGATATCGAGCCCACTGGTCTCGACATCCAGAACGACCCACCGGTCGCCACGCGACGCCAGCCTCGGCACCGAATCGTCTTTCGACGCGCGCCGATTTAAGAATTGCCTGAGCCCTTCAAGCATGGCGAGCGACCTCAACCAGGATAGTCAACCGCCAGGCGCGACTGCAGCTTGCGCACCTGCCGAAAGGCTTCGCGCAGGATCTTTCGATCGAGCGCAGATAGTGAGTCAGTCGCAATCGAATTCGGATGACGGCCAGCAGATCCAGCCGAGCCACCGCCAACCGTGCCCGAAATAGACAAGCCATGCTGAACCCGCAATCGAAGACTTTGCAGAAAATCGAAAGCCTCAAGCCAGGCCTCGGTCTCATCGGCCCGAAGAACCCCCAATGCCGATAAGGCTTGCAGCCGTGCTGTTGTACCGGTCGCGCTGACACCATGAGCCAGCGCCAGCAGTCTTGCAGCATCCGTGAGGGGTGCTGCGCCGTGACGCTTGAGGTCAATAAATGCCCCCTCTCGAGACAACATGCCCGCAAGACCGCCCGTAAAGCCAGTCGGAGGGCCACTTCGTAGGGCGTTATCGCTCATCTGCTTAAGAAATCGCTGATTGGCCGCGGCACGAGGCGTAAGGTGTTCGCGCAACTGCACGGCCAATGTGGCATCGCCGACGATCGCGCGAAAGTCGAAAAAGATATTGGCCTGCAGCAGGCTTTCCGGATCACCTCGATCGATCCAGGTATCAAAGCAGTGGCGCCACTCATCAAGACTCAGACACCAGGCTGGATTACCGGCCATCACCCCACCCTTGCAGAGCGGAAAACCACATTCGTCCAGTCGCCGATTAACCTCCTGGGCAAAGCTCAGCAGGTCGGTACGGTCGTCAACACGGGCGGCCGACAGCAACAGACCGTTATCCTGATCAGTGGCAATTGTCTGCTCTTCTCGACCCTCGCTACCCAGGGCCAACCAGCACACGCCCTCCAGGCTTAAACCCCGCTCTTGGGCAGTCATCTCGACCAGCCGCGTGGCCAGCTGATCATTCAGCCGTGCAATCAGCCGCGTGATAAAGCGCGACGTAACGCCCTGGGCAATGAGGCTACGCGACCATTGCCGAATATCGTCCGCTGCGATGGCCAGTTGAGCCACGCTATTGGCCTGACGTATGGCATCACCAATCTGACGCAGGCTGCGTCGCTGAAGCACAAACAAATCGCGCTCGGTGACCACCCCCACCAGCCGGCCTTCGCTCATCACGGGTACATGTCGAATAACCCGCTCGGCCATCAGCAGCATAGCGTCCGCGATTGTGTCGCCTGTCTGTAGCGAAACCACTGGCGTGCTCATGACCGAGGCGATGGGTGTGTCAAGGCTCACCCCGGGCAGCACCACCCGTCCGATGACATCCTGACGCGTAAAAATGCCCAGCACCCCATCGCTTCCATCCGGACCTGGACCTGACACCAGCATGGCCCCCACCGCTAGGGACTCCATCTGTTCAAAAACCTGACGAAGCGGCGTGTTGGGCTGACAGGTTACAGGCGCGCGCCGCAGCAGCTGACCGAGCGGCGCACTCATGGGCCGCAGCTGCGTGGCCTGCGCCGAGTAGCTCGCCTGAAGGGCCTGATTCGACAAATCGAGCAAGGCGCCCAAACGACGTTTACAGAAGTCGAGAAAGACGCTGCTTCGCGAGAGCAGATCGTCAAACGCAGCCTTGGGCAGCACCCAGCAAAACACATCGCCTGCCGCCCGGTAACGCGTCATGACCGGCCGCGCAGCGAGCAGGGCCCCTACCGGAAAAGGTTCGCCCGGGCCAAGCGTCAGTAAAAGCTCTTCTCGCTCGGATGAAACAGCGGCGCTGGGGCGAAGACCTTCAACCATCCCCTGCCGGATGATGAAACACGATAACGGCACCCCACTATCAGGCTCAACGAGGACTTCGCCCCGCGCGAAATAGGCTAGCTGCAGCTGTGCCACGAGATAGTCAAGATCGCCCTGCGCCATCTGGGAAAAAGGCGCGTGGGACTTCAGGAATTGGACCACCGCCTGATCAAGACTTCGAGACCCCATGGAAAACCCCTAGTTCCAAGCCCATGACTGCATTAGCGCAATCATTGCGGGGAAATCGCCCTTCGAGCTAGCATCCCCCGTTCTAACAACCTTCCGGACGGAGGATTTCTGATGAAGATCAAACTAGTGAGCTTGTCAATCGGCCTGATGATGGCTGCTTCGGCAAGCTTTACCCAGGCGCAGACCGTCGTCAAGTTCGGTCACGTAGGCCCCACCACCGGTGCCATCGCCCATTTGGGAAAGGATAACGAGCTGGGCGCACGCCTGGCGATTGAAGATCTGAACGCCAAGGGAGTGACCATCGGAGGCCAGCGTATTCGCTTTGAGCTGATCGCTGAAGACGACGCTGCTGACCCCAAGCAGGGTACCGCCGCTGCGCAAAAACTGGTGGATGCCAAGGTTAATGGCGTTGTCGGTCACCTGAACTCGGGTACCACTATCCCGGCCTCCAAGATTTACAACGACGCTGGCATTCCGCAGATTTCTCCGTCGGCCACCAACCCCCGCTACACCATGCAGGGTTTCAAAACCGCGTTCCGCGTGGTTGCCAATGATGGGCAGCTCGGCGGCACGCTGGGTCGCTTCGCCGTCAATGAGCTTAAGGCCAAGCAGATTGCCATCATCGACGATCGTACCGCCTACGGTCAGGGTGTCGCTGACGAGTTCGAGAAATCCGCGAAGGCGGCTGGCGCCACTATCGTGGGTCGCGAGTTCACCAACGATAAGGCCACCGACTTCAACGCCATTCTCACCAAGCTGAAGGCACGCAAGCCTGAGCTCGTCTTCTTTGGCGGTATGGATGCCGTGGCGGGCCCCATGCTGCGTCAGTTGAAGCAGCTGGGCATGGATGACGTCAAGTTCATGGGTGGCGACGGCATATGCTCCGGCGAGCTGCTCAAACTGGCTGGCGATGCCATCGGAACCAACAAGGTGTACTGCGCTGAAGCCGGTGGCGTGTCGGGCGACCAGGTCAAGGGCATGGATGATTTCAAGACCCGCTTCAAGGCCAAGTACAACGTAGATGTGCAGATTTATGCGCCCTACGTCTATGACGCGGTCAACACGCTGGTTGCTGCCATGCAAAAGGCCAACTCAGTCGATCCCAAAGCCTACCTGCCCGAACTGGCCAAGATCCAGTACAAAGGTGTCACGGGCAACATCGCGTTTGATGAGCGTGGCGATATCAAAGACGGCGCCCTGACGCTGTTCACGTACAAGCCGGGCTCACGCGAGCAGATGCGCGTAGTTCGCTGATCAGTCTTACTGATCAATCAAGGCCGGCATGCCCTCGCGGGCATGCCGGTTTTTTCATGCTTAGCGACCGCCCGAAGCGAGCGCGTGCCAGGTAGACACGACAGTGTCGGGATTAAGAGAAATTGAGGCGATGCCCTGCCCCATCAGCCAATGGGCTAGATCAGGATGATCAGAGGGCCCCTGCCCGCAGATGCCAACATACTTATTGGCATTCCGGCAGGCGCTGATCGCCATTTCGAGCAGGCGCTTGACCGCTGGGTCACGCTCATCGAACGACTGGGCAACCAAGCCCGAATCACGGTCCAGCCCCAGCGTCAGCTGGGTAAGGTCGTTTGAACCAATTGAGAAACCGTCAAAGTAGTCCAGGAACTGGTCGGCCAGCAGGGCGTTTGAGGGCAGCTCACACATCATGATTACCTTCAGGGCACCCGAACCGTCCGGCCGCCCTCCCTGTCCCCGCACCAGACCGTTGGCCGACAGCAGATCGGTCACACCTTTGGCTTCATCAAGGGTGCGCACAAAAGGCACCATGAGCTCGACATTGATCAATCCCATGTCCTGACGTACACGCCTAAGCGCCTCGCATTCAAGCTCAAAACAGTCACGAAAGCCGGGCGACAGATAACGCGCTGCTCCGCGGAAGCCGAGCATGGGGTTTTCCTCTTCAGGCTCATAGCGAGAACCACCCACCAGCTTTCGGTACTCATTAGATTTAAAGTCAGACAGGCGAACGATGACCGACTTTGGCCAGAACGCCGCCGCGATGGTGGCAACACCCTCAGCCAGTCGTTGCACAAAAAAATCACGCGGGGTGGCATGACCCCTGGCCAGACTTTCAACGGCCTTACGCAACTCACCATCGACATTGGGATAGTCCAGAATTGCCTTGGGATGCACGCCGATATTGTTATTGATGATGAACTCCAGCCGCGCGAGCCCCACCCCATCACTGGGCAGTGCGGCAAATTCAAACGCCAGGCGTGGGTTTCCCACATTCATCATCAGCTTGACTGGAACCGCTGGCATCGCACCGGCATCGACCTCAGTGATCTCGGTTTCAAGCAGACCGTCGTAAATGTAGCCAGTATCGCCCTCGGCGCAAGAAACGGTGACCAGAACATCGTCGCGCACGACCTCAGTGACGTCATTGCAACCCACAACAGCGGGAATACCCAGCTCTCGCGCAATGATGGCTGCATGACAGGTGCGACCGCCCCGATTGGTCACAATAGCCGCCGCACGTTTCATCACGGGCTCCCAATTGGGATCGGTCATGTCAGTGACCAATACATCGCCCGGTCGAACCCGATCCATCTCGGACGCATCACGAACCACGCGCACGGGTCCCGCCCCTACTTTTTGACCTATGGCTCGTCCCGAGGCCAAAACCTCGGATGTGCCTTTCAGACGATAGCGCTGCTGTCGCACCCCGGTTTCACGGGATTTCACCGTTTCAGGCCGCGCCTGCAGAATGTATAGACGACCGTCGACGCCGTCCTTACCCCACTCAATATCCATGGGTCGGCCATAGTGGCGTTCGATGATGACCCCAAAGCGTGCCAACTCAATCACGTCGGCGTCATCAAGCGAGTACCGGTGCCGCTGGTCAAGCTCTGTATCGACCGTGGTAACCGTCTTATGGCCGCCCTCGGAATGTTCAGCAAAGATCATCCGAATAAGTTTGGAGCCCAGTTCACGCCGGATAATGGGCATGTGACCAGCCGCCAGGGCTGGCTTGTGCACATAAAACTCGTCGGGATTGACAGCGCCTTGGACCACCGTTTCACCCAAGCCCCAGGCGCTGGTAATGAACACGACGTCCGAGAATCCCGATTCGGTGTCCATGGTGAACATAACGCCCGAGGATCCAAGATCGCTTCGTACCATACGCTGAATGCCCGCCGACAAAGCCACATTGGCATGCGCATAGCCTTTATGGACGCGGTAAGCAATGGCTCTATCGTTGTAAAGCGACGCAAAGACATCACGTACTCGATCGAGCACAGCGGCGATACCCGTCACATTGAGAAAGGTTTCCTGCTGCCCGGCGAAGGACGCATCGGGAAGGTCCTCTGCGGTGGCTGAAGATCGAACCGCGACCGTTATCGGACCGCCCGACTGACGTTCCATCTCCGCGTAGTGGTCCCGAATCGCCTGCTCAAGCGCCGGCGGCAGGGGCGCCTGGCTGATCCAGCCACGAATCTGCGCGCCTGTTTCGGCCAGCGTTTTAACGTCTTCGACGTTCAGCTGGGCGAGTCTGGCCTCAATGCGCGCAGCCAGACCCTCGTGCGCAAGAAATTCGCGAAAAGCTACAGCTGTGGTGGCAAAACCACCCGGAACTCGTACACCACTGGCGGCGAGTTGGCTGATCATTTCCCCAAGCGAAGCGTTCTTGCCGCCGACCGATTCGACATCGCTCATGCGCAAAGCTTCGAAGGGAACGACGTATCGTCCTTCGTGAGGGTTCATGGAAAAGTCCTGGCATGTTGAGAAATCGGTAGAAGGCGTTGCGCACAACGCCAGATGACGCGGCAGCGTCGGATACCGGGATTTTACTGCGGACCCGACGAGCTCCTTCACCAATACACGAAGCCGCGTGCAAAATGCTGCATTTCCGGGTCCTAAAACCGCAACCGCGAGCACACCATGCCAGATTCCCGATCGAGCCAGGATTTCGACCGCACCGTGTTCTATGTATCTGACGGGACTGGAATTACCGCAGAAACCTTCGGTCAATCCTTATTGAGTCAGTTTCGCAGCCTGCGCCTGCGTCAGATGAGATTGCCGTTCATCGACTCGGTCGAGAAAGCCGAGGAAGCGGTCCAGCGCATTAATCGACAGGCACAGATCGACCGGCAAAAACCCATCGTGTTCAGCACCCTGGTCGATCCCCCGATCAATGAGGTCATGAGGGGCGCTCATGCGCGCTTTTTCGACCTGTTCGTCAGCTTCATTGAACCACTGGAGGTCGAACTGGGGGTTAAATCCAGCCACGCCATCGGCCAGTCGCACAATGTCTCTAATCTTGAGGCCTACAGTCGCCGTATAGCCGCCATTAACTTCTCCCTGGCACATGATGACGGGCAGACCGATGTCGACCTGGACAAGGCTGACGTCATTCTGGTGGGCGTATCACGCAGCGGAAAAACACCCACCAGCCTCTATCTGGCCATGCAGCACGGCGTCAAGGCGGCCAACTATCCGCTCATTCCTGAAGACTTCGACCGGCAACGGCTACCTGAAGTTCTGTACCGACATCGTCGCAAGCTGTTTGGATTGTCTATCAGCCCGGAGCGTCTGGCCGAGGTCCGTCAAGAGCGCAGGCCCGGTAGTCGCTATGCGGCTTTCGATAATTGCCGCGCCGAGGTGATCGCCGCTGAAGCCATGATGCGCCGCGAGGGTATTGAGTGGTTGTCGACCACGACCAAGTCGATCGAAGAAATCGCAACCACGGTCATGCAGAAGATCGAGCCGCGACCGGAGTAGTATGGGCCGCTCGTTGCCGGGACTGTTCATACAGACAAATCGTGGCAGCCATGGCCACATTCAATGACTCCTGTTCTCGCGTCTGCGGAATACTGAGCCATTGTTGTCCTGGCAGTCCAGACAGCTCCGGCGACAGGCCCTGCCCCTCATGGCCCAATAACCATAGGCGTGGCTGCGTCAGATCAGCCTGCATGACTGCCAGGCCTTCTCTCGCACGAGTGCCGGTTGGAATCGCCCTGCCAAGACGCTCACGCAGCGTGCCTGGCGTCACCGATTCATGGATGTCGAGTAATCCGTGCGCCCCCATGCCAGCACGAAGGACCTTTGGCGACCAGCAAGACGCGGTTCCCGGGGCGGTGATGATCTGTGTGACTCCAAACGCTGCCGCGCTTCGCAGAATAGTGCCCAGATTACCCGGGTCTTGTACGCCATCCAGATAAAGGGCATCCCGGTCGAGTTGCCGCGGAAGCTCCGGTCTCGGAACCGGCGCCAAAAGAATCGGTCCCGGTGAGTGCTCAAGCGAAGACACACGATCAAAGAGAACGTCATCCAACCAATTCGGCTCGAGGCCCACCCGCTGAATCAACGCGCTGATTTCTAGGTTTTGACCTGATCGCACGGGCAGATAGATTTCAAGACCCAGAGCGCCGCGCTGCTCACACCAGCTTTGGGCAAGGTGAATACCTTCAAGCACGCACAGCCCCGCCTGAATTCGCGCCCTATTCGACTGACAGAGCTCGCGCAGTCGCTGAACTCGCGGATTGCTCATTGAGCGAATGACAAGCATCACGCTTGCTCAACCCTGGACTCGTACCAGCGCCGAACCGGACCGAATGTGCGTCTATGCACGAGGGTCGGGCCCAGGGTCTCAAGCGCGCGCAGATGATCGGCCGTCGGATAGCCCATGTGCCGGTCGAAACCATACCCGGGATAGCGTTCGTGCAGCACAAGCATGTGCGCATCACGCTCAGTCTTGGCAAGAATGGAGGCTGCTGAGATGGCCGGATCGAGTGCATCACCTCCCACAATGGTCTGAACGGCGCATGCAAGCTGAGGTGCCCGATTGCCATCCACCCGAGCCAAGGTCGGCTGTAGCGTTAACGCCTGTACTGCCCGACGCATGGCGAGAAGACTTGCCTGCAAAATATTGAGTCGATCAATTTCCTCAACGCTGGCGCGGGCCACTGACCAGGCGAGCGAACGCGCCTGGATTTCAACCGACAGGCGCTCTCGCGCCGCCGCAGAGAGCTTCTTTGAATCACGCAAACCGTTGATCGGACGGTCTGCGTCGAGAATGACGGCCGCCGCAAACACATCACCCGCCAGCGGGCCGCGCCCTGCCTCATCGACACCGCAGATCAGAACCTCAAGCGCTGGGTGTGGGTCTGCCATAGCTTCAAACATCTACCAATCGATGGATACAGTCGGCCGCTCGACTCGCACTGTCGCGACGCAGTGACTGATGCAACTGCTCGAAGCGTTGCGTGATTACCTGGCAGTGGGCAGCATCATCGAGCTGCGCCAATACGGCGGCCGCCAGCGCCTCTGGGGTAGCCTCATTCTGTATGAATTCAGGCACGACTGAATCCCGACAAAGAATGTTCGGCAGACCAATCCAGGGCAGATAGCCCATGCGATGCATGATTCGATAACTCAGCGGCGCCATTCGATAAGCAATAACCATAGGCCGCCGCAGCAGGGCCGCTTCCAGGGTAGCGGTTCCGCTGGCCACCAGAACACTATCGGCAGCGGCCATAACAGTATGCGATTGACCCAGCACGACTTTCAAGGGGATTGCATCGCGCAATCCCAAGCGCACGATCAGCTCGTTGATTCGTTCACCCAGGGCGGGAGATGCCGCGGGCAGAACAAAACGAATGTCTGGACGACAGTGGTAAAGCCTTTGGGCCGTCTGCAAGAACACGCTGGCCAGATAACGGATTTCATCAGGACGGCTTCCGGGCAGTAAGGCCACCACCGGTGACGAGCCGCCACCCAGATCGAGATCACGACGCGCCGCAGCCTGATCGACCTGCAAGGGAATCACATCGGCCAGGGGATGCCCCACATAGGTGGCCGGAATACCCGCTTCATCGTAAATCGCCTGCTCGAAGGGGAAGACCAACAGCATGTGGTCCACCGATTTACGAATACGTTCGATGCGCTCGCGTCGCCAGGCCCAGATCGAGGGACTGATAAAGTGCGCGCAACGAACACCACCTGATCTGAGCCTCTCGGCCAGCCCTAAATTGAAGTCAGGCGCATCTACACCCATGAACAGCTGGGGTCGCCAGGCCAGCATTCGATCGCCCAGTTCGCGACGCATGCGCCACAAACGCGGATACTGACGCAAAACCTCTGCATATCCGCGAACAGACAGCGCATCAATAGTCCACCAGGCGTTAAAGCCCGTCTGCGCCATGGCGGGACCGCCAATGCCCTGCGCCTGAAGTGCAAGACCCGACTGCTGCAGACCCAGCAAGACTGCACTGGCCAGCATATCGCCGGACTTTTCGCCAGCCACCATGCCCAGGGACAGCCTGGACTCTATCGTACCCGCCATCAGCGTACGATGCCGCGACTGACCTGAGCGAGAAAGTCGAGCAACAGCGGTAAGTCAGCGTGTGCGTCATCCGGCGTCAGGTTCTGAACGGATTCGACGCTCAGGGTCTCGCGGGCCTGCTCGAGTGTGAAGCCAGACTTGTAAAGCGTCTTGTAGGCGCGGCGAATACGCAGAATGCGCTCAGGGGAAAAGCCGCGTCGCTTGAGCCCTTCGCTATTGATGCCGTGAGCGGCCGCGGGATTACCTGAACACATGACATAGGGAGGTATGTCGTGCAGCACCACCGTACCGGCACCGGACATTGCATGCGCACCAATTTTGCAAAACTGATGGACTTGGGTGCACCCACCCAGTATGGCCCAGTCTCCGACCGCAACATGGCCGGCAAGATTGGTCGTGTTGGCGATGATGACATGACTACCCACCTGGCAGTCGTGTGCGATATGTACATAGGCCATGATCCAGTTGTCATGACCTAAGCGAGTGACGCCAACATCTTGAACCGTGCCGCGATTGATGGTGACGTACTCACGGATGGTATTGCCATCGCCGATTTCCAGGGCGGTCGGTTCACCCTTGTATTTCTTGTCTTGAGGCGGGCCTCCGATGGAGGCAAACGGGTGTATGTGATTGCGGCTACCCAGCGTGAGCGGCCCCTGCAGCACCACATGCGCACCGATCTGACACCCAGCTCCGATACGAACCGCGGGTCCGATGACCGCGTAAGGGCCGACTTCCACCGAGCCGTCGATCTCAGCCCGTGGGTCGACGACTGCGCTGGGATGAATCAGCGTCATTGCCCGGACCCGACTGAGCCGTCGCCTGCCGGCAATCCATCTGCAGGGCCTTCGGCGACTGCAGAACGAGCCGCAGGCGGATCAATATCACGCAGCGTGCACATCAACTCGGCCTCGGCCGATACCTGACCATCGACCAGCGCACGACCCGAATATTTCCAGATCGAACGTGCGACTTTAAGAATCTCGACCTCAAGCCTGAGCTGGTCTCCGGGAACCACCGGACGCTTGAAGCGCGCACCGTCAATGCCGACAAAGTAATACACCGAGCGATCATCCGACACGCGCCCCATGGTCTGG
>JBDLQY010000163.1:0-7063 GCA_039800325.1 Pseudomonadota bacterium
CATACAGTTTGCAAGTGAAGCCCGCCCTTATGAAGCCGCGCTTTTACTGTGGCCCGGGGCCGGTTGAGGCCTGCCCCTCCTGCGAGGACTTACGCTGGAGATGACGCTTGAGGATGACCCCCGCGTAATACACGTGTTCGCGCATGAGATATTCGGCACGCTGCGCGTCACCTGACAACACGGCCTCAACGATGCGGTGATGGTCGCCATGCGAGCGCAGAATCAGCCCGTGATCATCCCAAAGCACAATACGCCCTGATGCGTAAGGTATCTGCCCCGCCTGTTCGGCAAAGCGGGACACCCACGGATTACACGAAGCACTGATCAGAATCTGGTGCAGTTCGACATTGATGCGCTGATACGGTGCATGATCATCCGGTTCGAGAATACCCTTGCCCAAGATGCGATCGCCCTCGTCCAAACAGTGCCGCAGACGTTCCTGTTGCTCAGGACTGACTCCACGCAGCGCGGCGCGACGACAGGCAAGGCCTTCGAGCATCGCGCGTACTTCATAGGCCGTCAGCACGTCCTCCAACTCAAACACTCGGACCAGGTAGCCGCGCTTAGGCTGATGATCAATCAGCCCCTCATTGGCGAGATTGGCGAGGGCTTCACGGACGGGCGTTCGAGATACCCCGATCAGGCGCGCGGTGCTCTCCTCTTCAATGCGCTCGGCGGGTCGAAACCGCCCTTCAAGAATCCAGTCACGCAGCGTATCGGTTACCTGCTGAGACAGCGTTTGCATGCTTAGCTCCAACCCGCCCATCAGGTATACACAAAACCCATAAGCGGCGCGTTTTTAAATCCAATCAGAACTCTTTTTGTTTTTGTGTATACATGTTATCGTGCCTGAAAATAAATCAATCGGGGGAGAGACAAGTATGACAGTTCAGTCAGGCGACGCTGGGGAAGGCGCGCGCGTAGCCCTCATCACCGGCGCCGCGCGCGGAATCGGCGCCGCCGTGGCTGCCCGACTCGCGCGAGACGGTCTCACCGTCGCTCTCGCTGACATCGACCAGGCCGGTGCCGCTGCAAGCGCCGCCCGCTTGGGCGCCCCGCATACGGCTCATGCGATCGACGTCGCAGACGAATCCTCGGTTAAAGCCTGCTTCGAAGCTGTGGAGGCACAGCACGGGCCTGTTGCGGTCCTGGTAAACGTCGCAGGACTTCTCATCATGCCGGGCGGTGAACGCCCGTTGATCGGTGACCTGAGTCTGGACATCTGGGAACGCAGCATGGCCGTCAACGCGCGCGGCAGCTTTCTGTGCGCACGCGAGTACCTGCAGCGTAGAGAGCGCCTGCCGCTGCCTGGCGGACGCGTGATTTTCTTTGGCTCGGTCGCGGCTCAGTTGGGCGGGTACCGGTCCAGCGCCGCCTACATCGCCGCCAAGGCTGCTGTCATGGGCTTCGCGAAGGCCTTTGCGCGCGAAAGCGCCCACCTGGGCATTACCGCCAACACCATCGCGCCGGGGCTCATCGATACCGAAATGCTGCGCAGCACGGTCAGCAGCAGCGGCGCCCTCGAAGCGGCCGCGCGCAATATTCCGCTGGGCCGAATCGGCACTGTCGACGATGTGGCCGACGCGGTCGGCTATCTGGTCTCACGCTCGGCTGACTACATCACCGGCGGCGTGATCGACGTTAACGGCGGCTACCGCATGCAGTGACGGGGTTCCCCGCCTGCTTCACCACCACGGATGGATCGCTACACATGCAGTCACTGGCAGACCGTCTGACCCTGGCGCTCACCTGGATCGCGGGCGCAGCCCTTGTGCTGATGATGACCAACGTTGCGGCCGACGTGACGTTGAAATACCTGTTCAACATGCCCATTCCCGGCACTGCCGAGGTCGTGGCGGCCTACTACATGATTGGCGTGGTGTTTCTGCCCCTGGCCTGGATTGAGACCCACAACCGGCCCATTGTCGTCGAACTGTTTTACGACCGGATGCCGGGCTGGGCCAAACCGCCTCTTGACGTACTCGGCACCCTCGCCTCTCTGGTGTTCTACGGCTTTCTGCTGTGGCAAAGCATCAAGATCGCCTTCGAATCTTTTGAGAAAGGCGAGTATGTAGACGGCATGTGGCGAGTCGTGGTCTGGCCCAGTCGTTTCCTGATCCCTCTGGGTCTTCTGGTCGCGATGCTGGTCCTGCTGCTACGACTGTCGACCGTGATCCGAGGCCAGCCGGCTAAACACGGCCAGACACAAGCCACCTGAGGGACGGACAGCACATGGACCGCACCGAAATCGGCTTGATTGGCGTGGGCATCGCGCTCGTGCTGATCTTTCTTCGCGTACCCATAGGCGTGGCCATGGGGCTCACCGGTATTGTCGGCATCGCCGTACTCTCCTCATGGGGAGCCGCTTTTGGGATCGCCAAATCGATTCCCTACACCCTGATCGGCGACTGGAACCTGTCTGCAGTACCAATGTTTCTGCTTATGGGTTACATCGCTTCGGCGACGGGCCTGACGCAGGGCCTGTTTGCCTCGGCACGAATCTTCATCGGGCGCGTACCCGGCTCGCTGGCGTCGTCGACGGTGATGGCGAGCGCGCTCTTTGCATCGGCATCGGGCTCCAGTGTTGCCACCGCGGCCGCCTTCGCACGTATCTCGGTACCCGAGATGCTCAAAGCCCGCTATGACCCGGCGCTTGCCACGGGCTGTGTCGCCTCCGCAGGCACCTTAGGTTCGCTCATTCCGCCCAGTATTCTCATGATCGTGTTCGGCATCATTGCCGACACCTCGATCTCCAAACTGTTCATGGCTGGTGTCATACCGGGTCTGCTATCTGCGGCAGTATTCATCGGCTACATCATGATCCGGGTCAAGTTGAACCCGGCGCTCGCTCCACGCGACAGCACGGTTTACACCGCAGCCGACAAACGCGCCGCGCTGCGTGACGTCTGGCCGCTACCTGTACTGATTGCCGGCGTGCTGGGGGGTATTTTTTCGGGCATCTTCACCGCCACCGAGGCCGGCGCCGTCGGCGCCATGATCGCCTGCCTAATTGCCGCCGCCCGTCGATCTTTGAGTAAGCCGGCCTTTGCCAAAGCGGTTGTCGACACCGCGGAGGGTACCGCCGCTATTTTCATCATCGTCGTGGGCGCGGCGATCTTCGCCCGCTTCATGTCGTTCAGTCAGCTGCCCGCAGCCATGTCAACCTGGCTGATGTCGATCACCGACACCCAGCTGGCACTGATCGCCGCCATCTCTGTCATTTATCTGATCCTCGGCTGCGTGCTTGAGAGCATCTCGATCATGCTGCTGACTCTGCCGCTGATACTGCCCGCGCTCAAACAGATGGACGTTGATCTGATCTGGTTCGGTATTCTAGTGATCAAGCTGCTCGAGATCGGGCTGTGCACGCCGCCGGTTGGCATGAACGTGTATGTGATCAAAAGCGCCATGGGTGATCAGATCAAACTCACCACTATTTTTCGTGGCGTCATGGGTTTTGTGCTGGCGGACCTGTTCACGCTGTCGATTCTGATTGCTTTTCCCATCATCACGCTCTGGTTGCCCGACTTACTGGGCAAAAACTGATCCCTGTCCAATAACTCAAGGAGGAGTCCACCATGAAACTGTTCACCACCCCGGTTCGCGCGAGCGCGCTGGCACTGGCCCTGGCGCTGCCCGCCATGGCTCAGGGGCAGAC
The DNA here is from genome assembly GCA_039800325.1 of Pseudomonadota bacterium. GTDB lineage: Bacteria > Pseudomonadota > Gammaproteobacteria > Burkholderiales > Burkholderiaceae_E > SYIM01. The sequence continues at coordinate 3,659 of JBDLQY010000163.1, forward strand.
CTATATGGCCACCAACTGGCTGGCGCCCGCCCACATCCTCAATGAGCATACGTATCAGCGATTTGCGGCGGACGTCGCCAAGGCTACCAACGGCGCCATCAAATTCGAAGTGCATTCATCAGGTTCACTCGTTCCCGCGCGGGACACCATGCGTGGCATTCGCGACGGAGTGGCTGTCATCGGCATTGTTTATCCCCCTTACACGCCAGCTGATTTTCCGCTGAACAACGTGGTGAACGATTTGGTGTTCGCCGCTGACGATGACATCGCCGCATCGTTCGCGTTCACCGAGCTTTCGATGACGCATCCCAAGCTGCAGGCCGAGTGGAAAAAGAACGGCGGAATTTTCGCTGGAGGCTATTCAACACCGGTGTACAACTTTGTGTGCAACAAGCCGGTGCGCTCGCTGGCTGATGCCAGGGGCCTGAAAATACGTACCGCCGGCGGCGCGCAGACCGAGTGGGTGAAGCTGCTGGGCGGCGTACCCGTATCGGTGCCCATCGGCGATGTGTATTCGGGTCTTGAGCGTGGCTCACTCGACTGCACACTCACTGACCCCACCAACCTCGATAAGGGCAACAAGTTCTGGGAGGTTGCCAAGTCAGTGACCCTGCTGCCCATGGGTGTGGTGCTGGGCGCCAACTACGTCTTCAACCAGGATTTCTGGAAGAAGCAGTCGGTTGCCAACCGCAAGACTCTTCTGGAAAACATGGCACTGGGTAACGCACGAGCGCAGGTTGCCTACCATGTGGGCGTACAAGCGGCCATCGACGGTTCGCGTAAACGCGGTCTTGAGATCATTCAGCCAGCGGCCGACCTCAAAGGCAAGCTTGATGAGTTCAACAAGGCGTTCATCGCCAATATGGCCAAACAGGCGATGGAAAGCCGCAAGGTTGCTGATCCCTCAGACCTGATCACCGCCTACCTCGAGCTTGAGAAGAAGTGGAAGGGGCTGCTGCAAGGCGTTGACCGCACCAGTGAGCAGGCGGTATTCAAGGTGCTCAACGACAATCTGTACAGCAAGATCGATCCGGCTAAGTTCGGGCTCTGATGGCCATGAGCACGTCCCGACATGCACTAATTACCGGCGCCGCCAGCGGCATTGGTCTTGAAACCGCAAGACAGCTGCTGCACGCTGGCTGCACGGTGCACCTTGCCGATCGTGATGCCCAGGCGGTGCAACGCGCTGCTGCAAGCCTTGCGGCGACGGCGCCCGGGCAAGCGCAGGCGCATGTTCTGGACGTGACTGATTCAGACCAGGCTCAGACGCTGATCGAGCGTCTGCCTGGTCTGTCAGTGCTGGTTAACAACGCCGGCATCTTCGATGTTAAGGATTTCTTTGCGCTCACCGAAAGCGACTTTGAGCGCATGTACTCGGTCAACACGATTCCGATGTTCACGCTCGCCCGACTGGCAGCGCCACGCATGGGGCAGGGGGGACGTATCGTCAACCTTGCGTCGCGCGCGCTGCTAGGGGCACGCCACTACGCGCACTATGTCGCCTCAAAAGCAGCAGTTGCGGGCCTGACAAGAGCCATGGCTCTTGAACTCGCGCCTCTGGGTATTACCGTTAATGCGATTGCTCCAGGCGTGATCGAAACCGATATGCTCAAGGGTCGGTCAGACACCAATCTGGACGCGTTGCGCGCGCTGCAGCCTCTGGGGCGTCTGGGCGCGCCGGCCGATATCGCCCGCACTGTCGTTTTTCTGGCTGCACCGCAGGCTGACTTCATCACCGGGCAGATCTTTCTGGTGGATGGCGGACGCTCGCTAGGCGGTATTACGGTTTAGAGCCCGCGCGTCACGCATCCGCCAAAGCGGCTCCCAACGGAGATCTACCGGATGAACCTGCTTAAAAACAAGCTCGCACTGGTGACCGGCGCCGCGCAAGGATTGGGTTACGCCACGGCACTGCGCATGGCGCGCGAGGGCGCAGCGATCATTGCGGCCGATCTGGACACCGCGCGTCTGAACACGCTGATTCAGGCCGTTGAAGCCGAAGGCGGTCGGGTATACGCCGAAGCCATTGACGTAACGGCACGAGAAGCCGTCAGCACCTGGGCCGAATCCATTACGCAGCGTATAGGCCCCATCGACATTCTTGTGAATAACGCAGGCATCTCGGGGCGCGGTCGCATCGACGAACCCGGGGCTCCCGAATTATGGGATCGTCTGCTGCGGGTGAACCTCGACGGCGTCTTCAATGTCACGCATGCGTTCGTACCAGCGCTTAAGCAGACACGGGGCTGCGTCATTAATCTCAGCTCGATCGTCGGCTTTGTCAGTGGCATCTCATCGGCTGGCTATGTAGCCTCCAAAGGCGCTATTCGTTCCTTCACACAAGTTCTGGCGCGAGAACTGGCGCCTTTCGGCGTGCGCGTCAACGCGGTCGCGCCGGGTTTCATGCTGACCGAGATGGTCAGGCCCCAGCTCGAGAAGCCGGGCGGCACCGACTGGTTCATGAAGCGGGCGCCCATGGGTCGTGGCGGTGAACCCGATGAAATCGCCGGCCCCATCGTTTTTCTGGCCTCAGACATGGCCAGTTACGTCAGCGGCGTGGTCCTGCCCGTAGACGGTGGCTTTCTATCAGCCTGACCTGGGGTATTGCCGGCGACTGTATCGGCATACGCGTACACTCAAAACAGAAATCGGAGATACAGATGAATGCACTGTCCGTCGTTGAAGAGCCGCGCTGGGATGGTCAGTATGACGTCGTCGTAGTCGGCAGTGGTGCGGGTGGCATGTCAGCCGCGCTGACCGCCGCCATTCAGGGGTTATCGGTGCTGCTCGTCGAAAAACACGATCGCATTGGTGGCTCGACCGCCATCTCCGGAGGAGCGGTCTGGATTCCCCTGAACACCCAGAGCGAGGCGGCGGGTCACCCCGACAGCGACGACAAAGTCTGGCGCTACATGCAGGCCACCGTGGGAGCGGCCGCCCCGGTCGACATGCAACGCGCCTTTCTGCGCAAAGGTCCGCAGGCACTCGAGTTTCTTCAACAGCACACCTCGGTCAAGTTGGCCGCGCGGACCTACTCTCCCGACTACTACCCCGACCGAGACGGCGCCAATCTGGGTGGTCGTTCGCTAGATCCGCTGATGTTTGACGGTCGTGAGTTGGGTGAACACTTCGCTGAGTTACGAGACCCTCTGCCCGAATTTTTAGTGCTGGGCGGCATGATGGTCACTCTGACAGATGCCCGACATCTGCTGGCTGCGACCCGCTCATTCGCGTCCTGGAAAGCGGGTATGAAGCTGGTGCTGCGCTATGGATCTGACCGCCTGCGCGGCTTCCATAGGGGTACTCGCCTGGTGCTGGGTAATGCGCTGGCCGCGCGTTTGTTCAAGAGTGTGCTGGATCGCCGCATTCCCTATTGGTTGTCCGCGCCTGCCGAAAAACTGGTGC